>SXON01000049.1 GCA_005778355.1 Pseudomonadota bacterium
CGACCGCGACGCCTACGGGCGCCCCCGCCAGGTGACGCGCCGCGTGGACGGCGTGCTGGAGTCCTCGCGGGTGGTGACCACCGACCCGCGCGGGCGGGTGTCGACCCTGCAGCTCGCGACGCCCACGCGCTCGGCGGGGGCGAGCTACCAGTACTACGACAACGGCCAGCTCTACTCGGTGGAGGCGGGGTGGAGCGGGGGCGGGTCCGCATCGCTGACATGGGCGCGCACCGACTCCGACCTGAGCCTCGCGACCATCCGCGACAACGGCAGCGAATTGAACGGAGCAGCCCGGCAGGGCGCCAGGCGCGGGGCGCCGCTCGCGACCATCGGCGACAACGGCAGCGGTTTGTACGTCGCGACCTCGGCCGTGCGCGACGACCTCAGCCGAACCATGCAGGTGGACCTCGGCATGAGATCTCCTCGCTGGGCGCCCCCAGAGAGAAGGCCCCTCCCAAGGCGCTCGCCGCGGCTGAGGCGTCGCCTGACTCCGGCCACGATCCGGCGAGCAGCTTGCAGGGGGGCCCTCGCTCCCGGCGCGCGTCCCGAAGTGTCTGGGAGCGAGCAATGGCGCTGTCGCGACGATTGGAGGAGCTGCGAAGGGATCTCGCCGGGACGCCCACGCCCGACGGAGCGCGAGTTCCGTCGGGACTGCCCGGTGGGGAGGCGCCGCCCGCCGCGATGGTGGCGGGCGCCAGGGCAACTCGAACACCGCCTCTGGCAAGACTGGCACCGCGAGCCGGGGCCTCGTCGACATCCATGACACGCTGCGGGCCAACGTGGCGGGAGACCGGGTCACCCAAGAGGCCCCCCTCGAGCAGCCCTGGCCACCGCGATCCGAGATGCTCGACTCGCCCGCTCCCGATACCTCACGGCTGCGAGGCGCGAGGGTGAGACTCACCGGGACCGAAATCGAGAACTTCCTCCCCCGACCGGGCTTCCCCGGCCGGCCGGAGGACGGCCTTCTCGACTACAAGAGTGGGATGCCGGCGCCCTGGGCGGCGCCCCCGAAGAACGGGTGGGAGCCGAAGCACGAGTGTGCGAAGGACGTCGCCGCGCTCGCCAACCACCGGGGTGGGCACATCCTGGTCGGGATCGCGGAGGACCGGAGCACAAGCTCAGGCCAGTCACTGCCGGGCGCCTTGACAGGGGTCGGTGGCAACGACCCGGAGAAGCAGGTCAAAGACTGGCTCAACGCCGCGCTTCGGCCTCGCGAACTGGCTCGCCGGGTTGACGTCTACACCGTCGAGGTGCGGAGCTCGCGAGTGGTGGTGGTGGAAGTGCCGGCGTGGGACGTCGGCGTCGCGCTCGTCGAATTCGGCTCGCCGCATGACCGCCTCGGGTACCTTGCCGCCGTCCGAGACCACGACCACACCAGGTTCCTCGACCACAGGGAGCTCGAGGACCGCGTGAACCGCCCTCTGAAAGCCCAGATCGCGAAACTCCAGGCCGCGGGGGATATCGACCTCGTCGTCGTTGACCTCCAAGCCGACGAGGCGGGGCGTGTTCGAATCCCCGTCGTGCAGGTGCGTCTCTGCGAGGAGGAGCAGGAGGTGTCTTCCCTCTACGGGATGGTCGATCCAGCCGCTTACGCCGGATTTGTCCGTCCGCGTCTAAAGGACGTCGTCGCCTACCTCGACCGGAAGAGCCGCGCCTGCGAGGTCCTCCTCCGGATCGAAAACCGAGGCACGGCCACGGCGACGGACGTCGAGGTGAGGATCGACATCTCCAACACCGAGCACGTGACCACCGAGCTTCACGAGCCGGCACAGTTCCCCATCCGTGGGGGCGCCTTGGCCGACCCTGACCGAAACGGGACGCGCAACGTCACCTACGAGTCCGAGCGAACCTACGACGATGGCTCCGCACGGGTGGTGCAGCGGATCAAGGTCATCGCTCCCGGCAGCGACGCCGACTTGGTGCCCATCACTGTCGTCGCGCGGGGGGCGGAGGAACTGCCGTTCAAGGTGGAGGTGTCGGCCGTGGATTCGGGAGGGAAACGAGCCGTGGCGACCTTCGACTACACGCTTGTCCGCAAGGGCGACGTCGTCGTTGACATCGACGACTTCCGGTAGCCTGGAGGACGAAGTGCCGCCGAAAAAGTCCGATACCCCGCCGCCGTTCGTCGATGCCGACGTGCCGCTCGACTCCGCCGAAGCTGAGCGGCTTGGCAGGCTCGAGTTCGTTCGGCTCCTCGCCCGGCGGGTGTTGGCCTACCGGGGCCAGCGAGCCCTCGTCGTGGGGGTTTGCGGCCCATGGGGCTCGGGCAAGACCTCGCTCGTGAACCTACTGGTGAAGGAGATCGAGGAATGCCGGTCGGAAAAAGGCAGCACTGTGCTTCCGCCGGTGAAGTTCACGCCGTGGGCGCTGGGGGCGCGCGACGACCTTGCCCAGGACTTGCTGCGGGAGATTGGCCGGATGGTGCGAGACCGCGCGGGGGCACAGGCGGTGGCCCTCGACATCGGCACCCACATCGCTGAGGTGGGCACAGCCCTCGCCGTCGCCGGTGTCGCCAACCACGCCGGGACCCCGACGTGGCTCTCGGGAGCGCTCGCTGCCATCGGGCTCAGTGGGAAGGTGAAGGAGGGACTTTCACGGCTTGCGCGACCTCGGGTGGCGCCCTCGATCCAACAGGCCGCCGAGCGCGTGGCCTCGAAGCTCCGCGAGAAGAATGCCCTCCTCGTCGTCGCCCTCGACGACCTCGAGCGCTTGCCTGCGGACCAGATTCAGGCGGTCTTCCGCGTCGTGAGCGCGATCGCCGACTTCCCCAACACCGTCTACATCCTGGCCATGGACCGGCACCGCGTGGCCAAGGCCCTCGACGACGAGTATGGCGACGGCCACGCCTACCTGGAGAAGTTCCTCAACCTCACGTTCGACGTGCCCTCCCCGGACGTCGAGCTGCTGGGCGAACTCTTCGTCGAGAGGTTGAAGGGCATCCTCACCGCTCGAGACGCAGAGGTCGATCAGCGGCGGCTCTCCGAGGTCTGGCATCTCGGACTCAAGAAGCTCATCCAGAACCCGCGCGACATCGTCCGCGTGATGAACTCGTTCGACATGGCGCTCGACGCGATCGCCCACGAGTCCGATGCCGTCGATCTCCTCGCCCTCGAGACGCTGCGGGTACTTGAGCCCCGCGTTCACCTAGAACTCTCCGCCCGCCCCTATGGGGTGCTTCGCCAGACGAGGGACTGGGCCGAGTTGGTGGGGCTTCACGGCGAAGCCATGAAATCGAAGCGTCAGGAGGACGACCTGCGGGCCATCCTCGAAAAGGCATCCCCCGCAGGTCGCGAACACGTGCGCTCGCTTCTCGGGGTCGTCTTCCCCGCAGTCGGACACGGTCGCCATGCTGGCGACCACCCGCTGCACCGGGCGAAACGTGCGGCGAGCCCAGACCACTACGACCACTACTTCCGGTGGAGCCTCGCGAGCGGCGCCTTGTCGACGGTCGCGATGCATCGAGCGATCGAGGAACTCGTGGCCGCAAAGACAGACGAGCAACTCACGGCCTGGTTCGACGCGCACGAGCCCCGGTTCATCCACTTCGCCGAGAAGCTCCTCCACTACCTCGACGAGATCGAGGCCAAGGACCGGCGGTACGACCTCGCCGCTGCGCTCCTCCGTGTCGGCCACCTCCTCGAAGACCGCAGCGGACCGCTCCCTCGGTCGAAGCACATGACCGCAGAAATCCTCGCCTACCACCTCATCAAGAGCCACGCCGACGGGTGGGATCGCGAGCTCCTGTCGCGCTGTGGTGAGACCACGTGGCTGTTCGGGCTCGCCGCCATGCTCGCGATGCAGTGCCGGGACGACCCGCGCAACCGCTTCGACGAGTTCGCCTCTCCCTCCCCGGATAGTCGCCGCGTCCTCGGCGAGGCGCTATCCCTAAACTTCGAGGCTGGAGAATACGACGACCACCCGAGCCTCGCCTCGTTCGTTTACCGGTGGCGGGACGTACTCGGCGCTGACGGACCGCCCCGGGAATGGGTGGCGAAGAAGGTTGCTGCCCGCCACGCTCTCGTGTGGTCGATCATCGATCACCTCCTCAACCTGACGCCGCTGGCCGGTTCGCTTGGCGATCAACACCGCAGCCTGAATCGGCAGAACCTGGAGGGCCTGTTCGACCTCGACCAGTTGCGCGCCTACGTCGCCGCGGTCCCCCACCCTCGCGACTCTGGGGTGATCGTCGCCGCAACCCTCCGGACCCTCGACGCCGGGAGCTCGGGATAGGCTTCTCCTGTCGCGACCGCCAGGAGCCATGTCGGCATGTGCGGCCCACCGCGTCTTGTTACCGCCCTACCGCACCTCGATCCGCGCGATGTCAATAATCGGGGGCCGGAATACCTCGGGCATCATTCGGTCGATCGCGACAGACTCGCAGTAGGTGAGCGCCGCAGTGCGCGCGAGGATCGCATCACGCGCCCTCCAGTCCCCGGCTCGTGCCTGGGGGAGCAGCGTGCTCAGCTCCGCGGCCACCTCGTCGACCGTCGAAAGGGTGAAGCGGTGCCCAATGTCGTGAGTCAGGCGTGCGCGAATGGCAGAATCCTGTAGTGCGTGTCGGTCGAGGGCCTGCCGCTCAAACCCGCGCGCGATGGTGGCCGCGAGGTCGTCGCGGAGAAAGGCATAGCTGGCGTCGTCGAGCATTCGGGCCTCACGCAGGTGGGCAGCATATCACGAAAGCGACCGACTGGTCACAATTGGCCAAGCTCGCGGGGGCCGCCGCGAGGAACACCTTGACCCCCGGCGGCGTCAGCACTGCGCCACCTCCGGCGATGCGACGGCAAACACCTCGTTCAGCACGCTGAGATCGACGCGTCGCGACTTCAGGCCGGCCACGATGCGACCGAGGATATCGTCGAACTTGCCCTCGGGGAGACCGTCGAGTTGCCGCTGGTAGCGCTTGGCGTTGCGCGTGTGCGCGTAGGCCGCGAGGTCGGCGAACTGCGGGCCGGGGAGGGCCTTCGAGTCGATGTACACCACGCCGTCGCCGAAGAAGGCTGAGCCTGGCTCAAGGAAGGAGTGGAGCTGGTTGTCGAAGCGACCAGAGTCGGCGACGACGGCGAACCGGCTCCCCGGGAAGTCCGTGCGCAGCCGCAACATGAGCAGGGTGAGGGCAAAGTACCACCCGCCCTCCTTGCGGTCCTTGAGATTCGCCCAGTCTCCCCTCGGCGCGCTCGCATTCAGCGTCGGCAACGCCTCGTCGCAAATGTCATGTCGCGACGCAAGAAAGTACACCGAAGAAACGCCGTCGAGGAGCAGAGTCGCGTATTCCTGGAGCACCTCGCGGCGTCCTGTCAGCGTTCGGAGCCTCCACGGCGACCCCGTAGGTGCCTGCACGATCTCGTGAGCATGCACTTCGAGTCCCTGCTCGATCAACGCACACATGCCGTGGCGAACCCGCTCGTGGAAGGCGTTGTAGGCGCCCGGCGCGAAGGCGATAGCCGTCCAGGTGTCGCAGTCAGCAGGCAGAGACGAGACTTGCGATGCGCGGAGCGTGGAGTCATCGACGAAGACGGCGACGGTGTCTTGCGCACCGAGCGCGTCGAGGAGCGCGCGCATCTGCACTTCGGATCCGGGGGAGGAAGCGTTCATTCGGCGTACCTACTCACGCGCGCGTTGCCGACAAGGAGCGCGAACGTGCTACTTTCGCGACGCGAAATACCGGGCCACAGGAGACAACGCGAGCATGGCGAAGAAGACGACCCCCTCGGCGACCAGCACCGACATCTCCGACTACCGCCACGACGACGCGAAGCGGAAGAACCGTCCCATCCGGCCGACGTCACCCCAAGTCGTCTCATCACAGACGCTCAACCCGCCAAGCGGTGAACCGGCAGCCACTGCTGGGACAGGCACCCGCCCGCATCCGCCGGGCACGACACGCTGGGAGTCGGCTACGGCCGCTCTCATGCGTGGCCCCACCGGGTCGACCGCCTGTTCGGCAAGCGCGCCCCCGTCTCCAGCGGCGTGCCGCGTCACGAGGGAGCCCGGCCGGGCCCCGCCCGGCGTGGGCAGGACTGGAAGCCGCGACGGCTCGCGGTCGCGGTTGGCAGCGGCCTCCGTTCGATCAACATCGCGCGCCGCCCCCGGCGCCTGGGCTGGACCTGCACAACGGTCATCGACCGCGCCCCAGACGAGGGGCCGGCTTCGCCGGGTGCACGCCGCTGGCGGTGTTCCCGCGTCTCCCGCTGCGACTGCTCCGCGTGACGGGAGCCGCAGGCGCAGGGGCGGGAGCTGGAGCGACTGGCGGAGCGGATGGCGAAGGGGGGGCGGGTGAGCGCGGACAACATCCTGCAAGTGAAGGAGCGCGTCGCGACCGCTCTCGGCGAGGTCGCGGTCGAGATCACCCTGCCTCGGCCCGAGCCGACCCCGCTGCCGACCTTGACCTGGCGGGTGAGATGCTGGTGCCCCGGGAAGGGCGAAGATCTCGCGCTGACCAGCCCCGGGCTCGCGGTCGCGGTGGCACGCGCAGCGGGACCCATCGGGTACACCGGGTCTCCCCAGCCCCTGCCGGTAGACGTCGGGGTAATGGGGGACAGCGGCGGCTCAATGGAGCGCGGCGTAGCGTCATGGAGCGCCACGACGGTGCTCACCGAGCAGCAGATCCGTGCCCTCGACGCATTGCGCGACGCTGAGCTCGGGCTGCACACCGAGATCACCTTCGCAGCGCTCCTGGTGCCTCTCGCCCCGAGGGTGGAGTTGCATCGCCAGGGAAACGTCGCCGTTCACTTCCGGGTCGAGCCGCTGCGGTGGACGTGGCGAGAGCGCCTGCCCAACGACCATTGGAGGCGCCTACTTTCTGGGCTTGGGTGGCCAAGGAAGCGGATCTTCGAGCTCGCCGACGAGGCGTTCGACGGCGTGAAGGACTTCCCCGGCGCCGACAAGGCCTTCAGGGCGGCCCAGGACGCGCTGCTTCGGGGGAAGCGCGGCGACGCGATCGCGAAGTGCAGGCTGATCATTGAGCAAGTGCTGAGGGAGAACGGACACCGGGTTGAGCGAGGCCGGATGCTGTGGGAGGAGGCCGAAGCGGCGGGACTCCCGAAGGAAGTCATCGGGCTGATCAAGGCGTTCAAGGACGTCGCGAGCATCGAGCACCATGCCCCCCACGACGACTGGTGCCAGGCCGACGCGCAGTTCATGCTGATGCTCGCGCTGGCGCTCGCAGAGTACGCGGGGACCCTGCAGAAGCGGAGCGGAGAACCCTGATTGCGGGGAACCTCACTCGCCTCGCCCCCCGAGCCCGCAGCGGCCTTGCAAGTCGCCGCTCTCGCCGGATTCTTGGGGCTGGGCGCCGGGCGGTCTACTGCTGGTCACCGGGCGCGTGTGGTCTCCCGGGGGAGGGCATGGCACTCCGGGTATCAACCGCCGGCCGCGGCCCGCCCCTGTGCGGTTGGGGTTGGCGGGTGGTCGTAGAGGCCACGGGCATCCTGCAGGAGGCGCGTCGGCGCCGCTACGCCGAGGCGGGGAAGCACGCGCAGCACCCGTCCTCCTGCCGGGGCCGCCTGAACGCGGCGCACGAGGGTGGCGCAGAAAGCGCGTGGAACCACATGGTCTTGGCCCTCGACGGAACGGGATGGGTGCCGTCAATTCTCTTCCCGCCCGTTGCTGTCCATCAGCCGGTGCGGTAGCCTGTCCCCGATGAGGCATGTGCAAGTCGACAACTCCCGCGAAGACGTCCGCTCGCGGCGAGGTCGATTGCGATGGTCGCCGTTGAGGTGATCCTGAGTAACTTTCTGCACCGTCCGCCGGGCGGCGGCTGTCGTTCGCTCGCGCGTGAGCACTGTTTCGTTCGAGGTCGTCGGTAGATGCCGTTCCCCGCTTCGCCGCGAGTGCGCTTCGCCCGCAACCCCCTCGCGGAGGTTGTGTGCCAGGTGAAGTTCCCGCCGGTGCTGAGGGTGGACACGGAGCCGCCGGCGGCCTTTCAGGAACGCATCCGGCGGCTGTTCCCCGAGTACCGATCTAGCCGACCCCAACTACCGCTCGGGATGGCGCTGCCGGAGGACGTGGTGCAGATGGTCTTCGGCGGCGGCGCCGCAGTGGCGCACGAGTTCGTCGCAGCCAACGGCCTCGCGCGGGTGTCGCTCACGCGGGACTTCGTGGCGCTCAGCGTGCAGGACTACACAACGTGGGAGGCTTTCGCGGAGATACTCGCGCCGGCGCTATCCGCGCTCGTCGCCGTCTACGCTCCTCCCTACCTCACGCGGGTTGGCCTCCGGTACCGCAACCAGATCGACCGAGCGGCTCTGGGTCTTGAGGCGGTATCCTGGAACGAACTCCTCGTCCCCGCGGTGGCCGGGGAGCTCGCCGCCCCCGAGGTCGCGGCTCACGTCAAACGGGTCGCCACCGAACTCGGCATCAGGATGCCCGACGGCGCGGGCCACGTCAGGGTGGTTCACGGGCTTGACGGGGACGCCGGGGGCGTCCGATACGTGATCGACGCCGACTTCTACACGGAGGGCCAACTCCCTCCAGGAGGGATCAACGATGTCCTCGTCTCGTTCAACCGCCGAGCTGGCCATCTCTTCCGCTGGTGTCTCCTTCCCAGACTGCATGCCGCACTGGAGCCGACACCAGCGTAGGTTGTCCGTTCCCGTGTCCGCCTGGGTGGAGTGGACGGGGCCAGCGCTGGGGGGGCACGTCATCGTGATGTCGCCCTATCAGCGAACTACCGCATATGAGGATGAGGAAACGGCGCTTTCGCGGTTCGTCTGCCAGCGCATCGTCGAAGTGCTCCCCCGGGAGGCCAACGACGAGCTGCTTCGCACGCTCGCGGACATGCTGATGTACTACCTGCGCCCGACTCAGCCGGCGCCGTCCGCCCCCGTCATTCAGGCGCGCCGGGTTGGTCGTGTCACGCGGTCTGTTCGTCCGGAGCTGAGCCTCGAAGACGAGGGGTAGCCCGTGGCCTCTGCAGCTTCCCCCTACCTCCCCAGTGACACCGCCGCGCGACTGCGGCATGGGGAGGTGCTGGCCTCGGTTCGGGAGCGAAGGGTCAGCGTCGGTCAGGACCCCGATGGCGGGGGGGAGTTGTTCGACGTCGAGGAGGTGACACACCCCTTCGCCGTCGTGATCACGCAGGACTGCGATCTGGAACAAGATGTTGGTGCGCGAGCCATCGTCGTTACCGCCCAGATGAAGGAAGAGGACCGGAAGAAGCTCCTCCGCAGCAAGGAGAACGGGACGTTGCACAACGTCTTGCTGGTCGAAGCGTACGACGCGAGCACCAAGGAGAAGGGTGTAGGCGGGTCGGACATCTGGAAGCGCGTCGTTCAGAACAAAGACGAGCGATACCAGTACCTTGCTCCGAATCACGAGCAGAACGACCTCTCGGGCCAGCCCATCCCAGCGCTCTTGCTCGACTTCAAGCGCGTGTTCAGCTGTCCCATCGGTCAGCTGCACGAGGACATTCAGCGCGGGCGTACCTTCCGTCGTGCGAGGCTGATTCCCCCATTCGGCGAGCACCTTGCCGTTCGCGCCGGGCATTTCCTCCAGCGCGTAGCGCTGCCTGAAAACCACCACGAGCACAAGCCCGGGCCGCCACCCGCGCTCGCCGCCCCGACGCGACCAGCGCTCCCGGAGCCCGAAGATCCGCCCTCAGGCGGCGGCAATGAGCGTTAGGAACCGGAACACTCGGGTTGAGTTCATCACAAGGCAGGCCGAAGTTCCCGAACCATCTCCCCGAGGACCCCCGCGTTGCCCCTGCACCAATTCTGAAATCTTCCCGCTAGGCTCCCCCCAAACGGAAGGGAGCACGCCAAGTGCTCGTGACCACCGATCCGTCGCCCAACTCCCGCCGCGAACGGGCGAGCAGCGAAGGGGCGATTCTCGGTCCGCCCGCACTCCCCCGGAACCCAGGCCACGCGGAGATGAGCCGGATCCGGCACCATCTCCCGAACCCGGCCTGGCCCCGCGACGACTACCCTTCCCGGGAGGGTCCACCCTGCGTCCTGAGCAACACCCCCACCGCCTCTTCCACCCTCCGCCTCAACTCCACCGCGTCGACCGGCAGCGCACCGGCCACTTGCGCCAGCAGGTCGGCCTCGCTCGGTCCCTGCGCCCGCCCAAACAGCTCGTCGATGCTCACCTCGAGCGCGTCGGCGATGGCCACCACGGTGGTCGCCGTGGGATCGCGCTCCCCGCGCTCGATGCGCGAGAGCGCACCCACGTCCACCCCCGAGCGCTGGGCGAGCTCGCGCAGGGTCCACCCGCGACGGTCGCGGTGCTGCGCCACGACGCGGCCCATGCGTGCGGGGAGGGAGTCAAGGGACATTTCTTACTCTAACCGGCCACCGGTTGTGTTTACGCATTTCATGTTGCGCTTACGCATCAACGAGTTATGATGGCGATGCACCGACGAACTCACAGGAGACTTCATCATGCTTGCATCACAGCTTCTCGCACGTCATCTTCCCCCGTACTTCGCGACTGGCCCGGTCGCCGATGTCGTCAAACGCCGCGCCCCGCGCCCTCGCCCGGCAAGCGCCCACGCCATCGACGAGGCGTACTTCGACCGCATCGACACGCCCGAGAAGGCCTACATCCTCGGTTTCATCACCGCCGACGGCTGCATCCACCACCACCCACCCAGCGTGTCGCTCGAACTAGGGGGCAAGGACATCGATCACCTGGCGAGGCTGCGCGACATCCTCGCCCCCACGGTGCAGATCCGGCCGCATCCCGTTCGTTGTAACGGTCGCGACATCATGCAGTTCAGACTCACCATCTGCTCAGTGAGGTGGGTCGCCGCGCTCGAGCGGCTCGGCGTGCGGGCTGCGAAGTCGTTGACGGTCCAGCCAGCCGAGTTGCGCGAGGAGCTCATGCCCGCCTACTGGCGTGGCGTTGTCGATGGCGACGGCTCAGTCTTCTGGTCGCGGTCGGTCGGCTGGGGCCTCTCGCTCACGGGCTCGCTCCCGATGGCGCTCGGCCTGCAAGGTTTCCTCGCCCGTGCCGGCGTGGAATCACGGAGCACCGTGCGTCGCGACAAGGGAGCATGGCGCTACGAGATCGGCGGCCACGACCTGGTTCGCACTGCCCTGCGCGTCCTCTACCCCCGAGGCCCCCGCGAGCTGTCGCTCGGTCGAAAGGCGGCGGCGGCCGAGGTCGTGTGCGCCCTTCCAGGGCGCTTCGACGCCTCCCGCGCCGCCAGCCCCGAGGCCATTGCCCGCCTGCGGCAGCAGGGCCTCAGCAGCGCAGATATCGCCGCTGAGCTTGGGATCTCGCGCACGACGCTCTGGTGCAAGGAGCAGGCCAACACGAGCACGGGCCGCGACGACGACAACTCCCGCCCGCAGGGGCGCGCGTGAGGCGGCCCCTGCACCGAAAAGCGCGGCGACCCAACTGGCGGCGGTCACCACCCGTGCCTACAACTGCCCCGGCAGGAGGCCGCATGGCTCGGAAACGACGGGGAACCTCGATCCAGTCGGGCAACGCCCCGAGCGTGAGACGGGACAGCGCTGCGCTTCTCACTGCCGTGCAACCCTTCGCGGGATGGGAACATCCCGCTGCGCTCGATCTCTCAGCACCTGCCCTGGCGCGGCGGCTCCTGGTGCAGTGGGCCCCCCGGGTGCGGATCGCCAAGGGCTGCGTCGAGGTGCTGCACGCGGGGCGCTGGCACTCGGACCACTGCGGCCGCCAACTCCAGCAACTCGTGCTCGAACAACTGCCTGGCCTGCTGGCGCGCGAGCGGGAGCGCGCGGAGGCCGGAGGCGACGAGCGGGCGGCTTTCGACGACCCAGACGTGACGCCGGACCTCGCGCGGGCTGTGGCCGAGCAGGTGGTGGCGTTCCTCGAGCGGCATGACGGCCCGGTGACGACGGAACTCGCACCACCCGTGGCACCGCCACTCTCACGTGATGCCTTTCTCACGCCGACCCAGGCGTGCAAACGCCTCCCCGGGCGCGAGGCAGAGAACATGCGCTGGCTGCGTGCGAGGGGATTGATCGCCTCCCGACCAGGACTCCCCGACGTGGTGATCTTCGGCAACCTTCTCGATGCGCTTCTCAGCGCGCCCGAGTCGGCACCGGCGAGCACCCAGCCTCAGCCACGGCCGTTCCTCCCGCGCCGGCGGCTCGGCTGATGGCCCGCGCGACTCGGCGCCCAAGCGCGGTGCGCCTCGGCGAGCTCGGTGCGCGCGTCGTTCGGGGTCCCAAGGATGGCCGCTGGTACTTCCGCATTTGGCGCACGCGAAACGGCGCCGAAGAAACTGTGGAGTCGGGCTGGTTCACCGAGCCAGAGGTCTCCGCCGCCATGGCCCGGCTCGTCACCCACGGTGTCGACTCGCCGCGCGCCGCCAACCGGGTCGCGACCGTGCGTGACCTTCTCGAATGCTGGCTCGGGGCCCAGGAACTTCGCCCCGATCTCTCGCCGGAGACGGTTCGCATTCGAGCGGCGGCCTGCAAGCACCTGGTTCGGTGCATTGGTCAGATGTCACTCGAAGGGCTCAACCGAGGCGCCCTCGAGGGCTACCGCAACCGCCGCCTGCGAGAGCCGGTGCGGCTGCCCCGCAAGAGGCGCGTTGACGGGCAGGCGGCGGACGAGTGGGAGCTGGTCGACACGGGGCGTCTGGCGGCCCCGAGTTCGGTGAGCTTCGAGAACCAGGTGCTGCGAATGGCGTGGAAGTGGGGCAGGGAGGAACAGGTCGTCCCTCCCCGCGACTTGCCATCGATCCCGGTGAACATCCGCGGCCGCGTGCGAGATGGCTTCACGCCCACCCCGGAGCAGGTCGTCGGCGTCCTGGACGAGCTGGACGGCTGGGCCCGGCTCCAGTTGCTGCTCTATGCCGGCACCGGCGCCCGCCTCGACGAGATTGCGTCGCTCACCTGGCGCCAGGTCGATCTCGCCCGCGAGAACCTCCACGTGCACGGCAAGCGCGGTGAGCGCACCATCCCCCTGGCGACTCCGCTCGTGCAGGCGCTGCTGGAGGCAGGCCCCGGCGCACCCGAGCAGCGAGTGCTCGCCTGCGCGCACAGCACCGCGAGGGCGATCTATGACAGGCTCCAGGTGGCCTGCGAGCGCGCCGGTGTCCCCTACTTCGCCCCCGGCGGGCTCCGCCGCATGGCTGTGAGCCTGCTGTACGCGGGCGGCGAGGATCCCTCTGTGGCCGGTGCCGTGCTCGGCCACAGCCCCGTGGTGGCACTGCGCTACTACAAGCAGGTGCGGTCCAAGGAAAAGCGGGCCGCGATCAAGCGCGCTGGCCTCGGCGTGCTCCCCGCCCTGAAGAACAAGGCGGGGAAGTCATCGAAGCGCTGAAGCACGCATCCCGGCACAAAATCCGGCACAACGGGCATGGTCACGTGAATAACAAGCCCCCAACCTACTTCACCCGATACCCCCCCATCTCGTTGTTGAAGATCCATGCCACAAGCTCACCAATCTCAAACTCCGTCGCCATGAAGCTCTCGATGCTCGCCGCGGCGGAGCCCTCGTCGCGCAGATGCGCGCGGCCCCTCAGCATCTTGCGACAGCGTTCGGCCCAGATGGCCATGTTGCTGGGACGCAGGTCGATCCAGCCCTTGCGCGCCCAGGCGTCGACCTTCTTGGCGTCGTCGAGCTTCACTTGCTGGTTGTGGCCCTCGAGCTCGGGCACGTTGATGCGCGGGCCGCGGAGCATGCGCTTGCCGTCGGGCAGGAGGATGGGGATGCCAATGCTCGGGGCGGTCCGCGCCGTGCCCGAGCCCTCCAGCGCGGCCACGCAGCGGGCGGCGAGCTCGGCCGGCTCCTCGGTGGCGGCGACCGCGTCGATCGTGCCACAGGCGTGGCGCAAGAGCTCGGCTTCGAAGAGGAGTTTCGAGAGCTCGGGCGGGCCGAGGCGACCGAGAGCCACGCTGGGAATGCCCGACTCGCGCTCCACCACGTCGAGGTCTTTGATGGCGACACTGCGCACGAGGCCGGCCTTGTAGGACGGCGTGATCACCGCGCCGTCGAGCGCGCTGATCGCGTCGTTGCCGGTGTTCGCGCCGCGAATCTCGCCCACGACCGTGCGCGCAATCTCCTCGGGCGTCACGTACTCCATCTGTCCCAGCGCGGTAATCGCCGCGAACTCGCCGCGAGTAAACACGCCATTCTCGCCGGTGTCGACCACCGGCACCTTGAGCTTGCCCACGCGCTCGTAGCCCTTGGTGTCTTCCCGCATGTCAATGGTGCCGGCAACCGCCACCTCGCGCGCCGCGTAGAGCTCGCTGTTGTCGTGCTTGTCGCGGGCCTCCATGACCTGCACGGCGCGGTAGCCGATCATCGCCGCCGGCTTGACCTCCTTCACGATGGGGGCGCCGGGCGTGCGTGCAAGGAGGAACAAGAGCCCGGTGTGCCCGAACGCCGCCTCGTTCTTCGCCAACAGTTTCTTGCTCGGCTTGTCTTCGCTGTGCGTGTACGGGATGTTGAGTCCCATGCCGCCGGTCCCGGTGGTGCCCACCTTCACGTAGACGCTGGTGGAGTACTCGGTGGTGGCCTGGTGCAGGAAGCGCACGTGCCGGATGAGCTGCGGCACGCTCTGCGAGAGCAAGAAGGCCTCGAGGTCGGCCACGCCCTTCTGGTCGTAGCCCTTGTCGCCGAGCCACCCGCGCACCTTGGCCGCGCCGTCGAAGACGTCCTGGTAGGAGAAGCCCGTGGCGGTGTTCACGCAGTCGACGATCACCTCGGGACGATGCCGCCGCACCATGTGGACCAGCTGGTTTTCCCGGTAGGCCTTGTCGTAGTCGTCGTAGAGGGCCTCCAGGAGCTGGGTTCGAAGCGCGGGGTCGGCCATGATCTGTCCCCGGCTGAGCTTCGAGAGCTCGTGGGGCACGAAGAGATTGCCCCACGCCGCCACGAAGGCCACGGTGTCGCCGTACTCCTTCTCCAGACGACGGCACGCCGCCACCGCTTCGGTCTCGAGGAGCGAGGCCACGACGATGCGGCGCGGTTTCAGGTTGGCGACGATCTGTCGGCACACCTGCAAGCCGACGAGGCCGGCGCCGCCGAGGATGAGGAAGTCGTGGTACACGCGCGCTCCGAGAGGCGCCGCCTCCTATCCCTCAGCGACGCGGATTCGCCTCCGCCCACTGGACGAAGCGCATCAAGATCGTCTGCGCCTCCGGCGTGTCGGGCGAGGCCTCCATGATGCGATCGATCTCGCGGGCCCCGGCCTCGTCGGCGTAGTGCTCGCGGTAGTAGTTCCAGCGCTCGATGGTGGTGGCCTTGCGCAGCTCCGGGTGGAACTGCGTCGCCCAGAAAGGCGCGCCGTCGACCTTGAAGGCCTGGTTGTAAATCTTGTCGCCGGTGGCGAGCAGGGTGACCCCGCTGGGCAAGTGATCGACGTGGTCGTGGTGGCCAAGTTGCGCGTAGAAAGGCGAAGACAAGTGCCCCATCAGCGGATCGGCCTGACCTGCGGCGGTGAGGTGGATGGGGAAAGCGCCGAGCTCGCGGCGGGCGTCGTCGTGGTTCACCTCGCCGCCGAGCGCGAGGGCAAGCCCCTGGAAGCCGAAGCAGCTCGCCCAGGCCGGGATCTTCCGGTCGACGGTGGCCACGAGCGCGTCGAGCATCCGCTTCACCCAGTCGTGCGTGTCGAGCACCGAGTAGGCACCCGAGCCGCCGAAGAAGAGCATGCCCGCCTCGTCGAGCAGGCGATCATCGAGACCTCCCGCCGAGGCGTAGGCGATCTCGAGGTCGGGGAGGCCGGTGCTCTCCACGAAGCATCGGAGTTCCTGTCGCGACATAGGGTCGCCGGGGTCACGCAGCGAGACGAGGACCTTGCGCATCGGCAGGCGACTAACCGTCCCCCGCGCAGAAAAACGTGACGTGGCTGTAAGGCCGCTGGGTCGGCCCCGTTGTCCGAGCGCAAACGGAGCCTCCCCATGATCCTCTCCCTCATCCTTGCCGCCTGCGCAAACAAGACCTTCGCCGAGCTCGAAGAAACCGAGGACACGCTGTCGAGCGTGCAGTCCGGCACGATGGTGGCCGAGGCGGAGGTGGAGGAGGTGCAGGTGAAGCCGGTGCGCATGCCCGACGGCGAGGCGGTCACCCGCCAGTGTTTCAGCTCCCCGCGCAACAAGTACGGCGCCAAGAGCTCGGCTGGCCCCACCGGCAGCACCGCGCAAAGCGGCGGCTATGGGGGGGGTGGCAGTGGCGTGACCGCGTCGACCACCCGCCCCGCCGCCACCAGCACACCCGTCGCCGCGCAGAGCGCACCTCCGGCACCGCCCAGCGCCGTGGCCGAGGCGAGCCCGGCGCCCGAGGCCAGGCCCACCACCAGCAAGAGCAGCAGCGCCACGGGCGCGAGCGCGGGGCGCATGGCGATGGCGGATGAGGCCGACGACGGCAACGCCGCCCCCGCGATGCCCACGGGCGGTGGCGACAACGGTGGCCTCGGCAACGTGGGCACCAAGGGCACCGGCAGCTCGACCAGCACGATGGCGAAGGCCGAGAAGAAGAAGGACGCCTCGCCCGCGAAGGAACCCGCCCGCGCCGATGCCCCCCGGGAGGCGGAGGAGCAGGCCGAGGCGGTGGCCGGGCTCGGCTACCTCGAAGGGGCCGCCGCCGACCGCGAGATGACCACCGAGCGTCGGAGCCGCGGCGAAGCCAAGCCCACCGCCGACAAGTACGCGCACCTCGACTTCGGCGCCGTGACCTACTTGTCCAACGACGACTCGATGTCGCTGGCCTCGGCGCAGCGCCTGCTCTGGGCAGTTCAGAAGCGCGGACCGGTGAAGACGTCGGAGGTTCGTCCTCACGAGTTCCTCAACTACTTCAGCTTCGACACCGCCGAGGTGCAGCGCGGCGACACCTTCAGCGTGATGGCGTCGGCAGAGGAGATTGGCGACGGCAAGCTCACCATGGCCTTCGCCGTGAAAGGCGCCACGCCGCCACGCCAGCCCCTCGACCTGACCATCGTGCTCGACCGCTCTGGCTCGATGAGCGCCGAGGGCCGCATGGATTACCTCAAGCGTGGCCTCGACAAGATGACCGGGCAGCTGGAGCGCGGCGACCGGGTGGACGTGGTGCTGTTCGACGACACCGTCTGCACGCCGCTCGAAGACTACGTGGTGGGTCGCGACGATCCCTCGCTCCTCACCGACGTGATCAGCCAGCTGCAGCCGCGCGGATCGACCGACCTCGACGCGGGTCTGCGGGAAGGCTACCGCATCGCCAACGCGCGGCCCGACGACGACGACCGCAACCGCCGCATGCTGCTCATCTCCGACGCATTGCTCAACACCGGCGAGATCGACCCCGACGTGGTGAGCGAGGTGGGCAAGGCCTACGACACCGCCGGCATCCGGCTCTCCGCCGTGGGCGTGGGCCGCGAGTTCAACGACAAGGTGCTGGACATGCTCAGCGAGAAGGGCAAGGGCGCCTACGTGTACCTCGGCTCCGAGGCGGTGGTGGACCGCATCTTTGGCCCGGGATTCGGTTCGCTCACGCAGACCATCGCTCACGACGTGCACTTCGCGCTCGACCTCCCCGACTCGCTGGCCATCGAGCGTTTCTACGGCGAGGAATCGTCCACGAACAAGGCCGACGTCCAGGCTATCCACTACTACGCCGACACAACGCAGCTCTTCCTCCAGGACCTCGCGATGCGCGACGGACGCCCAGTGTCGAGCGACCCGGTAACGCTCACGGTGGAGTGGACGGACCCTGCGAGCGGCAGGGCCAAGACTCAGACCTTCCGCACCTCAGTGGGCAAGCTGCTCGCCGCCGACAGCCGCAACCTCCACAAGGGACAGGCGCTCATGGCCTGGACCGACATGATCCTCGAGCGCTCGATGGGCGGCAGCCCCTGCGGCGGGCCCTACCAGACGTGGGCCGAGCGCGTGGAGAACCTGGGCCCCGACGCGGAGATCGCGTGGCTCGACGGCCTTACCGCACCGCTGTGCAACCAGGCGCCGGCCAGCACCAAGTTGGTGGCCAAGCGCGGCGTGCCCTACAAGGTGAAGGTCGACAGCGACCAGGTGATCGCCGAGGTGGGCATGGAGTGCGGTCGCGACCGGGACAGCAGCGCGCTGTCGGGGAACGTCGCCCGATTCGAGGCCACCCCCGGCGCCTGCCAGCTGGTGCTCTACGGCAACGTGCCGATGTACGCGAGCGTGGAGGTGCCGGCTCAGGGCGGCGACGTGCGCTGCGTGGTGCGCGGCGGCCGGATCTCTTGTAGCTAGTGGCGCCGCGAAGACGACGGCGGGACCCCCGGCGAGAGGGGGTCTTGCCCGTTGTGGAAGGGCGTGGGGAAGACGCCCAGCTCGTAGGTGTAGGGCGCAACCTGGCTCAGCGTGAACCGGCGCCAGGCCTCGGCCCCGGGATCCTTCCCGGAGAGCACGAAGGCCACGACCGAGGTGGGCGGACCGTCAATGAAGCCGGCGACGGCGTGATCGAGGTAGGGCCGCGCCCGATCTTCCACCTTGATGGTGAGGTTCTTGCCGCCCTCGGCCACGCCGCCGAGCTTCTTGACCAGGGCGTCCATCGAGACGCCCATTTGCATTGCTGCCGTGAGAGAGTCGCTCATTGCCGGTAAACCTCCATGCCATCGTCGTGTTCGCCGCCCCGGCTTTCGCTACCCGGGCTCGCCTCGGGGCCCACCCAGATCTGGCCGGCCTCGTCTTTCACCCCGTAGGTGGCGCGCTTGCGCTCGGGGTCGGTGATGCACGCCCCGGTGGTGAAGTCGTACTGCCAGTCGTGGTAGGGACAACGCACACACTTGCCCTCGACCGTGCCCTCGCCGATGGGGCCATCCTCGTGCGCGCAGGCGTTGTCGATCGCGTAGAGCTGGCCGCCGTGGCGAAAGATCGCGACGTTGATCCCCGACACGACCGGGTGCGCGTAGGTGCCGGGCTTACCCTCGCGCACCGCCGTCGACGCGCACACGGCGTGGAACTCGCCTGAGGCGACCCCGGTGGGGACCGGCGCCGCCGGAGCCACGACCGGTGTCGCGACCGGGGGCGCAGCGGGCGTCGCGACCGGGGCGCCCGCAGAGGCGGCCGGCGAGGAGCGCGGTTCTTCCCGCCCGAGAAGGGCCTTGGCCTTGGCTTTGAGCGCGTCCCTCAAGCCCATGGTTACTCCGCCCACTCCGGCGACGGCGGTGCGCGCCACGCCAGGTCGAGGGCCTCGGTGGCGGCCCAGAGCATCAGGAAGATCAGCGCCGCCTGCGCGGGATCCACCTGGGCCTCGTTCTCCTTGCGTTCTTCGCGCTCGAACAGCGCATGGAGCGCCTCGTCGAGGATGTGAGGCTGGGCCCGACCGGCCACCTCGCGCACCCGCGCGGGGAAGCCGTCGTCGCCGGGCAGGAGCAGCTTCGCGTGCGCTCCGATCTTCTTGGTGGCCGCCTCGATCTCGGCGGCCCCCACCTTGTTGACGCGTCCCCCGGCGCGGTCGAAGAGGCGCACGATCACGGCGAGCAAGTAGAGCGACACGTCGCCCGCCTGGCCCTCCATGGAGGGCACGTTCGACTTGAAGAATCGGGCGAGGCGCGATTGCCCCTCGAGGAGGCGACGGGCCTGGCCGGCGAACACGTTGGCGTCGTTGGCGCAGTCTTCCGACCACCGGTGCACGACGTCGCGAGGAATGTAGGGGTTCATCGGCCGGGCGCCTAACCGCCGACGATGCGGGCCGCGACCGCCTGCACCGCCGCTTGCACCAACAGGCGGTGGCGGAGCCACTCGGCGTGGGCGCCGGGACCCACCTCGTTGGTGATGCCGAGCACGGCCGCGAAGGGCACGCCCGCGTCGGCGCAGGCGTAGGCCACGGCGTAGGCCTCCATGTGCTCCACCTGCCCCTCGGCCGCGAAACGCTCGGCAAGCGCCGGATCGGTGGTGATGGCGAGATTGGTGAGCACCCGCGCCAGCGGGAGCCCGATGCGCTCGACCAGCCCCGGGTCGGCGGCGATGGGGCCCGGCCTGCGGGGAACATAGCCAAGCCCGAGCACGGCCGCGGCCGAACCGAGCGCCACCTCGCTCGCCACGATGACCGTGCCCACCCGGGGGCCATCGCCGAGTCGCCCTGCGGTGCCGATGAGCACCACGGCATCAGGGCGATCCGTCGCGAGTAGGCGCGCCGCCGAGGTCGCCGCCGCCACGAGCCCCACGCCGAGCACCGTGCCCGGGAGCGGCCCGAGCTCATCGCCCACCGCGGCCACGAGCCGGGTCACGCCGCGACAACCGTGTCGCGGCCACGGATCGAGACGATCACGTCCCCATCGGCCCCAGGGCGCGGACAGTCGCAAGGGATGGGCTCCGGCAAGCGAGGCAGCAAGGGCCGTGCCTGTAACGTAGTGCTACGCTCAGCCCATGAAAGCCGCCGACGCCGAGGCCCTCGAGCGCGCCGCGAAGTGGACGGAGGCCGGCGACGCATGGAAGGTCCTGGCCGAGAGCGCCGCGAAGTCCGGTCGGGCCGACGCCCCCGACCTGGCGGTTCGCGCCGCGGACGCCTTCCGGCGCGACGATCGCCCTGCCGCCGCCGCGCGGATGATCCGGCTGGCGCTCACCCTTCGCTCCGCCACCGTGGCCGACGCCGCCCAGCTGGCCGGCGCCCTCGCCGACGCCGGCGAGATCGAGGCCGCCGCCGACATCGCCGCCGCCGCCGTCGACGGCGCGCCAGACGCGCCCGCGCGGGCCCTCGCCCTCGATGTGGCCTGCGGCACCTCCCTCTCGGCCGGGCGAGTCCGCCTCGCCCGCGGGCTCGTCGCCGAGCTTGACCGATCACCGCTCGTGGGCGCGCAGTTCGCCGCCGCGTTCCGGAAGGCGCAGCTCGCACGTCTCGACGGTGATCTGCGCTTTGCCAGCGCCACGTGGCGCGCCCTCGTGGCCCAGCTGGCCCCGCACGCGGCCGCTGCGGGCGCCCTGGCCGCAGCGTGGATGGAGCTGGGGGAAACGTCGGTGCTCCAAGGCACCTTGCGGTCGCTCGGGGTGGCCTGGTACGCCGGGCCCGGGAGCAACGACGACGATCTCGACGAGGCCGAGGCTGAGGCCTGCTTCCAGAACGCGGCGCAGGCCTGGGCTCGGGCGGGTCGCCGCGCCGGGCTCTTCCGCGCCGAGGCCTGGAAACTGCGCGTGCGCGCGAGCGAACCCACCATCGCCACCGCCGTCGACACCGCGATTGGCTACGCCGACGAACGCGGCCTCCAGGGGCTCCGCGCGGAACTACGCGCCCTGCGCGCGGTGATCCGTCGCGACCCGATGGACGCGTTGCACGCCGTGGAGCTCTCGCCGCAGGCACCGCTCGCCCGCGGCCGGGCCAGGGTCATCGCGGGAGAGCTCGGGGGCAAGTTCGAGGCGGAGAAGGCGCTGACCGAGCTGGCAGACGACGTGCCGTGGAAGGCGCGGGCGAGGATGCTGGCGGGGGCGTCGTCGTGACAGGCTGTGGGCTGTAGGCGTTAGGGTGTGGACCGCGATGGGGGGACGTGGTGATCGCAGCGACGCGGCCGTTTGTCGCCTAAGGCCTACCGCCTAGAGCCTCCAGCCTCCTAGTAGATCGCCCAGCGTCCCCCGCGCGCCCAGCCCACGAGACCTAGCCCCCAGTCGTGGGCGCCCTCGATGGCCAGCGACGTCGGCGCGCCCACCGCGATGACCGTGCCGATGCCGGCCACGGCGGCCTTCTGCACCACCTCGAAGCCGGCCCGGGAACTCACGTAGAGGCCGAGTCCGACCGTGTCGCCCCCCGCGCGCAAGTGCGCGCCGAGCACCTTGTCCACAGCGTTGTGCCGTCCCACGTCTTCCCGCAACAAGAGCACCTGACCTCTGCGGTCGAAGAGCGCCGCCGCATGGCAACCCCCGGTGGCCGCGTACTGCGCCTGCCGTGTCGCGACCGATACGAGCACGACGTCGATGGTCTCGGCCTCGGGGAGCCAGCCCTCGCGGTGCGGCACTCGGGCGCGCACCCGATCGAGCGAGGCTTTGCCGCAGATCCCGCAGCTCGACGAGGCATACAGCTGCCGATCAGCCAGGCGCTGGCGATGCAGGGGGACGCCTTCCGCGAGGCGCACGTCCACCACGTTGTCGGCCACGGTCGCCACGGCGCGCACGTCGTCGATGCCGTCGATGACCCCCTCGGTGAGCAAGAAACCCACGGCGAGCTCGAGGTCGTCGCCCGGGGTGCGCATCGTCACCGCCGCCGCCTGCCCTTCCACACGGATCTCGAGGGGTTCTTCCTCGATCACCTCGTCGATCCCCGGCCCGTCGGGTCGCCGGGCGGGCACTCGCTTCATGCGCGCTCGATCCACACCACCGCGTTGTAATCGGGCTCCTCCGACCGCGGGTCGAGTCGATGGCCGATGACGACGTTGCACTCCGGCCAGTAGGCCTGCACCACGCCGGGACGGATCTGGGCCTGGCGCAACGTCACCTCGAAGCGCCCCACGTCGCTGCGCACGATCGCCCGCTGGCCGTCGCGGAAGCCCATCCCCACGAGATCCTCGCCACTCACGAGCAGGTCGTCGCGGGCGCGGCCTCCCTGCACCGGGTCGTGGTCTTTCATCACGATGCTGTTGAACTGCTTGCCCCGTCGCGTCGTGAGGTAGAAAGCACCCTCGGGCACCGCCACCTCCACCGCCTCCACGAGCGCAAAGCGTGCCTTTCCATCAGACATCTTGAACCGATCATCGGCAAAGAGGCGTTCGCCACCCCACTGGATCCAGTCCCCCGCCTTGCTCAGATCTTCCACGCCCTTGTAGAGCTCCATCGTCCTGCCCATCTCGGCGCGAATCTCGCTGGCATCCTTGTAGGCGAGCGCGGCGGCTTTCTCGGGAAAGGCGACGCTCACCACCTGGCAAGGGATCTCGTACTCCGGGCGGCACTCCCCCACCTGGGGGTGTCCGGGGATCTCCGGGGAGAAGCGCACGCGACGCTCGGTGGAGGTGGAGGTGCCCCCGCCACGCTGCTCGTAGCGGGTCTGCGCGGGAAGCAGCAGAACGGTCTCGCCGGGCTCGAGGATCGTGGAGGTGTTGACGACGATGTCCTGGTGCACGCGGAGCTTCGTTCGCGCGAAGGCCGTCGCGACGCGCTGCGGATCGGGCAACACCGCCAGCAAGTTCCCGCCGACGTTGTAGAGGAAGTCGATCTCGCCCCGTTCCATGGCGTGCACCATCGGCACGGTCGACAAACCGTCTGACGTCGGGAGGGCGTGCCCCCAGGCCGATTCGAACCGGGCGCGCGCCTCCATCCCCACGCTGCCGGGCAGGATGTTCGGCCCCACGCCACACTCGGCGCCGCCCTGCACGCCCGAGTGCCCGCGGATCGGGATCACCCCGGTTTTCTCGCGACCGAACATGCCTCCGGCGAGGTGCAGGTTCACCACGGCTTCCACGTTCTCAGTGCCGAAGCGGTGCTGGGTGAGCCCCATCGACCACACCGACACCACCGTGCGCGCTCGGGCGTAGAGCTGCGCGATCCACTCGATTTGCCCGCGGGGAACGCCCGCGAGACGCTCGATCTCCGTCCAGGCGAGGGCCTTCACCTGGGCTTCCACGAGCTCCCAGCCGACGGTGTGCGCCCCCACCCATTCCCGAGCCACGGCGCCCATCTCCACCAGCGCCTTCAGCAAGCCCTGCACGAGCGCGATGTCGCCCCCCACGCGAACCTGCACGAAGTCGTCCATCAGTCGCGTGCCGAACAGAGCCGACATCGGCATCGAGGGCACCCAGTAGGACTCGAGCCCCTTCTCGCGCACGGGATTGATGACCACGATGCGCGTGCCCGCCGCCTTGGCGTGGGCGAGGTATTTCATCGTGACGGGCTGGTTGTTCGCGATGTCGGCGCCCCAGAGGAGGAGCAGGTCGGTGCCGATCATGTCGCGCAAGGAGCAGGTGGGGGCCCCTACGCCGACAGTGGCCTTCAGCCCCGACACGCTGGCCTGGTGGCAGAGCCGAGCGCAGAGATCGACGTTGTTGGTGCCGGCGAGGCGCGCCGCCTTGGTGAAGGCGTAGTAGGCCTCATTGGTGATGCCGCGGCTGGTGGCAAACCACGACTGTCGCGACGGTGGGGTGTCGCGGAGGGCCGTTCCTGCCAGCTGGAGCGCCTCGTCCCACGAAATCCGTGAGAAACCGGTGTCGCCCTTGCGGTACACGAAAGGGTGCGGCACCCGGCCGAGGGCCTGGAGCTCGCGGTTGTCTAGCCGTCGTAAACGACTCATGTCGGCGAGCGCCGCCGGATCGAGCGGTGGCATCGTGTTCAGGCGCAAGAGCCGCAGGCGGGTGGTGCAGAGGTGCAGCCCGTCGATCACGTCGTCGCGAAGCCCGCGGGGCCCCAGGGAGCAGCCGTCACACACACCTTGCGACAGGATGTTGTAGGCGTAGGGGAGCGCGTCGCGGTTCTCCCACATCACCTCGAGCGTTTCCCAGATGTGATGTGGCTTCTGGGCGCCCAGACCGAAGGGCACGAGCGAGGCGATGCCCTCGACGCCCGGCACGGGGGGAAGCGGTTGGTTCGGCACGGCCAGCGTCTATCGTACGGACGACCGACGCGAACGCGCCAACGCCCGCTACTCCAGGATCAGCACCGCGCCCTGGCAGGCCTCGGGCAGCTCGGCCAGCCGACCGGAGCAGGTGGGCTCGCGCAGCTCGTCGACACACACCTCGTACTCGTCGGTGGTCGCGACAGCCTCGTCACAGTCGAGGTCGACGCCTTGCGCAGCGATCTCCTCGCGCAGCTCCTCCTCGGTGAAGGCGCCGTCGGCGCAGGTCACGAAAGCGTCGATGATCTCTTCGTAGAGCAACTCGCAGTCTTCGGGCGCGAAGTCGTCGCGACAATATTGTGTGCCGTCGCTGGCCTCGTAGAGCTCGTCGAGCGGGCAGGTTTCCCCGGCGCTGTCGGTGCCGGTGCAGGCCAGCGACCAGCCAACGATCAGGGCAAGGACGAGGCGAGCGCGCATGCGGGATCGTTAGCCGATCTGGTCGCCGTCCGCCCTTTCCGCCTCGGGTGCCCGCGCTTACCGTTGCGCCGCCCATGAGCACCCCTCCCCTCGACCTCGCCGCGCTCCTGCGCGCTCGCTTCGGGCACGAGGCCTTCCGCCCAGGGCAAGAAGAGATCGTTCGCTTCGTGGTTTCCGAGGCCGACTCCCTGGTGGTGATGCCCACGGGGGCGGGCAAGTCGCTGTGCTACCAGCTGCCCGCGCTCGCGATGGGCGGTACCTGCATCGTGGTGAGCCCGCTCATCGCGCTCATGAAGGATCAAGTCGACCAGTTGCTCGCGCGCGGCGTGCGCGCGGCCCTCATCAACTCGAGCGTGGATCCCGCCGAGCGACGCGCGACGATGGACGCGGCCCGACGAGGCGAGGTGGAGCTGCTCTACGTGGCGCCGGAGCGCTTCTCCCCTCGCTTCTTCGACGCCCTCCGCGGGGTCGACGTGCGACTCCTCGCCATCGACGAGGCCCACTGCCTCAGCCAGTGGGGTCACGACTTCCGCCCCGACTACCTGCGCCTCGGCGAGGCTCGCCTGGCCCTCGGTTCTCCCCGCACGGTGGCGCTCACCGCCACCGCCACGCCCGAGGTGCAAGACGACATCCTCCGGGTGCTCGGCCTACCCGGCGCGCGGAAGTTCGTGCGGGGTTTCGACCGCCACAACCTCCGGATCGACGTGATGGAGGTGAAGGGCCCGAAAGAGAAAGACACGCTGGTGGCCGCGCTCGCAGGCGGCGGCCCCGCGCTGGTGTACTGCGCCACCCGGAAGAACGTCGATCGCGCGGCGGGGGCCGTCCCCGGCGCGAGGGCCTACCACGCGGGGCTCGACCTCTCGGAGCGGCAGACCGTCCAGGAGGCCTTCATGCGCGGCAAACTGGGGGTCGTCGCGGCGACCAACGCCTTCGGCATGGGCCTCGACAAGGACGACGTGCGCGCCGTCGTCCACTACGACATGCCGGGCAGCATCGAGGCTTACTACCAGGAGATCGGTCGTGCCGGTCGCGACGGGAAAGCCTCCCGGGTCACGCTCCTCTTCCGCGAGGAAGATCGTCGGATCCACGAGTTCTTCATCCACGGCTCGCACCCACCGGCGGCCTGGGTGCACGCCGCGTGGAAGTACGTCGATGGCAAAGGCGAGAACCCAGTCTTCCTCGCGCCTGGGGAGCTGGCCTCGGTGCTCCCGCCCGACGCGGAGGAGCGCGCCGGGCAAAGCTGCGTGTACACGCTCGTCCGCGAGGGACTGGTGCGGCGTCTCGGAGGGGCGGATCGTCCCGGCTACGCGCGACTCCTGTCGCCCTGTCGCGAGGAAGGACTGCGCGGGCGGGTATTCAGCTGGCTCGTGGATCATGCTCACGACGGCCAGTGCGGGGCCGTGCCCGAGCGCATCGCCGACGAGCTCGACGTCACGCCGCAGCAAGTCGTCGCCACCCTCGCCACGCTCCGCGCCCGAGCACACATCGACTGGGTGGAGCCCACGCGGGCCGAGGGCTACGAGATCCTGAGGCCCGGGGCCGAGCTTCGCCTCACCGAGGCCGACGTGCGGGCGCGCGTGGCGAGGGAGCTCAAGAAACTCCAGTCGATGGTGGACTATGGCCGCGCGGAGTGCCGTCGCAAGTTCATCCTCGAGTACTTCGGAGAGACGGCGCCCTACGAGCGCTGCGGCAACTGCGACGCCTGCCGATCCGGGAAGAAGGGCACGGCCCCTCGTGGGCTCGACGCCGACGAGGACATCATCGTGCGCAAGGCCCTCGCCTGCGTGGCCCGGATGAAAGACCCGCACGCCGCCGGGATGGTCGCGCGCGTGCTCGTCGGCAATCGCGACGGCGCCGTGAACAGCTTCGGTTTCGACCGCCTCTCCACCTTCGGCATCCTCTCGCAGTTCTCCCAGCGCGAGGTGGAGGCGGTGCTCGCCGAGCTGGCACGCGCCGGGGCGCTGGAGCGGCAGCCGGCTCGCCGCCAAATCGGCGGTCGCGACACGATGTACACCGTACTCGCCCTGAATGACCTCGGCCGCCAGGTGATGCTCGGCAAGGCCGACGACTTCCGGATGTGTTTTCCCCTGGGCGCGGCGGCGAAGTCCGCGCCCTCGATCACCGCGGCGCCGGTGGGCTCCACCGACCTGTACCAGCACCTGCGCGATGTGCGCGGGCGACTGGCCAAGGCGGCCGACGTGCCTGCCTACGTGGTGGCGGCCGACCGCACGCTTCAGGCCATCGCCGCCTCGCGACCGGTCACGCGCACCGCCATGTTGTCGGTCCACGGCATGGGCCCCGAACGTTTCCGCAAGTTCGGCGAGCCACTACTGGAGGCGGTCCGGAGCTGGTGTGGGGGCTGAGCCAAGCAACTCGGGGAGGCGCATCAGGGCTTTCTCCACAGGAAGAACCTCGATCTGTCCGTAGGCGTAGTGTCGGTCTCCACCGTAGAGCAGGTGGCCACGCGCCTCCGGGTAATCCTCGCAAGCCAGGCGCAACCCCTCGATGTCCTTCTCCTGGCAGCGATGGGCCCGCTTCACCGCGAACGCGTGGAGCCCGCCCGGCCCGTAGGCCACCAGGTCGACATCGGCGCCGGTCGGTGTGCGCCAAGCGAACAAATCATAGTCGAGACCAACGTTGGCGCTGGTGGCGCGGATGATCTGGAAGACGAGTGTTTCCAGCGCGGCGCCGTCGATCTCCGCCGGGCTGTCGAGCGGCCCGCGCGGACGGATCGCCCGGTAAACACCTGCATCAAAATAGAAAAACTTGGGATGGGCCACCAGCTTGCGCGCGGCGCGGCGGGTGAAGATCGGCAGGCGGACGCCGAGCAGCAAGTCCTCCAGCAACTCGAAATGGGTCTCCACCGTCTTGCGGGGCACGGCGCAGTCGGTCGCGACGGCTTGCATGTTCAGGGACGCGGCCTGCGAGAGACTCGCGCTCTCCAGAAACCGCTTGAAGCCGCCCAGGTTGCGCACCAGCGACTCCTGCATGACCTCCTCGCGCAGGTAGGTGCCCGCGTAGCTCCGGAGGTAGTCGGAAGGGTCGGCTACCACCCAGGCCGTGGGCAGGAGCCCGAACTGCAAGGCGTGACCAAGGTCGAACTAGGGACCCAGCTCCACAGGCGTGAGCGGTTGCATCGTCAGGGTGCGCGCTCGACCTGCGAGCAGGTTGACGCCGGCTCGCCGCAGCTTGCGGGCGCTCGAACCCGTGAGCACGAACCGGAACCCGCGCGCCTCGATGAGGCGGTGGGCCTCGTCGAGTAGAGAGGGGAGTTTCTGCACCTCGTCGATGCAGACGGTCACCACGCCGGCAACGTCGGCCATCGCCTCGATGCGCTCGGCGTTCCCCGCGAGCTCGGCGAAGGTGGCCTCGTGCAAGAGGTCGAGGCGGAGAGCACCCGGGAACCGCTCCCGCACCGAGGTAGCCTTGCCGGTACCCCGAGGCCCAAGCAAGAAAAAGCTTGAATCGGGTGGGACAAGGCTGCGCGGGAACATCTTCTCAGGTCACCACGATTCGGCGTCCCTATTGCCGAGAATCACATATTCTCGGCAAGAGCGTTGCCGATTCTCAGCCCACCATGCGCCCCTGGTGAAGCTCCGCGGTCACCTTGAGCAGGCGTTCCACGCGGTCTTCGGTGCGGGGATGGGTGCGGAAAAGCGAGAAGATCCCACCGCCAGCGAAGGGGCTCACGATGAAGAGATGCGCCGTGGCCGGGTCGGCGTGCGCCGGGATGTAGGCGGCGCCTTGCTCGAGTCGCTGGAGCGCGCGCGCAAGCGGGCGGCCGTCGCCGATGAGCTGCGCCGCCCAGAGGTCGGCCTGGTACTCGCGGGAGCGACTGATGGCGAGCTGGATCAGCGTGGCGGCGATCGGGGCAACCAGGATGCTCACCAGGCCACCGATGCCGGCGCCCTCGCCCTCGTCGTCACGACGACCCGCCCCCATCAAGAGCGCCCACTGTGCCCAGTTGGCGAGCATCGAGATCGCGCCCCCGATCACGGCGGCCACCGCCGAGATGAGCGTGTCGCGATTGCGGAGGTGGGCGAGCTCGTGCGCGAGCACGCCGCGCAGCTCGTCGGGGGGCACCATCCGGAGGATGCCCTCGGTCACCGCCACGGCGCCGTGCTCCGGGTCGCGACCGGTGGCGAACGCGTTGGGCTGAGCCTCCGGGATGACGTACACCTTGGGCATGGGCATCTGCGCCCGCGCCGCCAGCTCCTGCACCATCCGGTAGAGCTGCGGCGCGTCGGCGGGCCCTACCGGCTGGGCCCGGTACATCGAGAGGATGAGCTTGTCGGAGAACCACCAGGAGCCAAGGTTCATCAGGGCCGCGACGCCGAGGGCGATGAGCATGCCGCCCTGCCCGCCGAGCGCACGGCCGGCGAGGACCAGGAGTCCGGTGAGCGTGGCCAGGAGCAGGGTGGTCTTGAGGTTGTTCCACATGCCCCGAGCGGTAGACGCGAAGGCTCCCGTCGGCAAGCGACCCTGGCAGCCCGTGACGATGCGTGGCTACCGGCCAGGCACCTTGGGACGCACCTTGTCCTCCGCATAGCCCGTGGGCACCGTGAGTCCCTTCTCGTAGATGCAGCCGTTCTCCACCAGCTTGCCCTCGCCGTTGGACTCGAACAGGACGGGGTGGGGCCCGCCCGGACCGGTGCCCGAGGCGATGCCCAGCTCCCTGAGCTTGAGCTGGGTGCCATCCTGGCGCCACTCGCCGGCGAAAGTGGCCATCCCGCTCCACATGCAGGTGGTGCCGACTGGGCAGGGCGAGACGAGGTCGATCACTGCGTAGCTGAAATCTTCCTCGAAGCGCACGTTGCGCGCGTAACCCCGACCCTGGCAGGGGCCGCTGGTCCAGTCGCCCAGGAAGCTCACCCCGGCGGCCTCGCCGAGCAGGGTGGGCACCGTCACCGCGTTCTCCGGGGTCGCGACCGGCTCGGTGACCGGGAGCGGAGGCGGCACAGGATCCGCCTGGACGGGCGGCGTGGCGCAGGCCAGGGCAAGGAGGATCACTCGGTGGTCCCCGCGAAAGCGTCGAACTCCACCCAGCCGGCGTCGGTGATGAACATCTCGGCGCCGCCCGTGGCGCTGGTCGCCGTCTCCCCGGTGCCCTCGTCGAGGTGGAAGAGCATCACGGTGTCGTCGTCGTCCTTGAAGGCCGACTCGGGGCGCGTGAAGTCGCCGGTGTACCGCACGGTGGACGACAGGCGGATCTCGTCGATGACCCCGTACCAGCCCTCGGTGGCCGCCTTGGCGCAGCCCACCTGGATGCGGTCGTCGGCCTCTCCGGGGAAGGCCTCGTTGGCGCCCGCGAGCTTGCCGTCGACAAACAGGCGAACAGTGCCGTCGGCACCGTCGTAGGTACCCGCCACGTGGTGCACCACCCCGTCGAAGAGCGAAAAAGCGTAGGTGGCGGCGGCGCCGTCGTCACCCACGGCGAAGCTCACCACGCCATCTTCGCGCTCCGTGAGCTCGAAGACCCCGCTCCAGATCGCCAGCGGCCGGAGCTGCGGCCCGGCGTCGGGGTCGCCGCGCAGCCACATCTCCATGGTCAGCGCCGTGGGCGCCTCGCCGGGGTTGTCGATGGTGGCGCAATCGGGGGGACCATCAAACGCGAGCGCGGCCTTGCCGTCACCGACGGGGCCGCACGCGAACAAGGCGAGCAGGAACATGGGGGCGAGGATATCCGCGGCCCCCGGAGGCCGCATGCGCACGGGGCTGGAACGTCTGCTCGACAACGTGGATTCCTTGCGCGGCAAGCGCGTTGGCGTGGCGGTGAACCACACGGCGGTCAATCGCGACCTCGACCACCTGCTCGATCTCTTGCGCGGCGCATCCGTGCCGGTGCGGCGCGTGTTCACGCCGGAGCACGGCTTGCACGCCACCGCGCAGGACATGATCGCGGTGGAAGGCGAAGACGCGGAGAACGCGGTGGTGTCGCTCTACGGCAAGACGGTCGACACGCTGCGCCCCGCCGCCACGCTCTTGGCCGACCTCGACGTGGTGCTTTTCGACATCCAGGACATCGGCAGTCGCTACTACACGTACCAGGCTACCCTCGGCTACATGATGGAGGTGGCGGCAACGACCGGCACCAAGATCATCGTGCTCGACCGCCCCAATCCCATTGACGGCCTCACGGTCGAGGGCAACGTGGTGGAGCCCGGCTACGAGAGCTTCGTCTCCGCCTACCCGCTCGCCGTGCGCCACGGCATGACGATGGGGGAGCTCGCCTACTACTTCCGTGACGTGGTGGGTATCGCCTGCGAGATCGATGTCGTCCGGGTGGAGGGTTGGACGCGCGACCAGTGGTACGACGAGACGGGGCTGCCCTGGGTCTTCCCCTCGCCCAACATGCCCACGCTCGAGACGGCGGCGATCTACCCGGGCATGTGTCTCGTCGAGGGCACCAACCTGAGCGAGGGACGGGGGACGACGCGCCCCTTCCACCTTCTCGGGGCGCCGTGGCTCGACGCCAACGAGTTCACCCGGCTCTGCCGCCTCGGTGCCGCCGACGCGGGTCTCGACGGCGTGGCCTTCCGCGCCGCCAGCTTCGAGCCACGTTTCCAGAAGTTCGCCGGGCAGCCCTGCAACGGCACCGAGATCTTCGTCACCGACCGGAACCAGCTCAACGCGCTCTTGCTCGGCCTCGTCACCCTCGAGGCGGCGATCCGCGCCAATCCTTCGCAGTTCCGCTGGCGCACGGAGACCTACGAGTTTGTCGACGAGCCCATCGCCATCGACCTGTTGCTCGGTTCCGCCGAGGGACGCGTGGCGCTGGAGTCGCGACTGAGCCTGCGCGAGCTCGTCGACCGGTGGGCGGCGACGCGGAGCGAGTGGGACGAGGCGCGCGCCAGCTGCTTGCTGTACTGATCGCGCCTACTCATCCCGGCGATCCGGGAACTGTGCTTCCACGCCGAAGATGGGGAGCACCGGCAGTCCCCGGCCGAGAACGTCCACGCGAACCGTGGAGATCCCCGTGATCACTGGCTCCGGCACGCGGTGGTTGTAGACATTCTCGATGTCGAGGTAGGCGTCGAGCGACCAACGTCGGAAGCGGAAGTTCTTCACGATCTTGAGGTCGAGGGCGTGGTAGGCCTCGACGCGGCCCGAGTCGGGATCGAGGGTCTCCGTTTCGAGCGTGAGCAGGTCGGCCAGCTCGGCGCCATCGAAGCCCACCCAGAAGCCGCTCGCGTAGCGAAAGCGCGCCGAGATGGTCCAGTCGCGACCGAGGTCGTAGGCGGACACCAGGCCGAGCGTGTGCGGCTGGTCGTAGGCAGACGGCCACCACACCTCGTCCGCGTCGTCGCGCCGGTAGGACCGCGCGTAGCTGTAGCGAAGCATCGCGTTCAGCCGACGCCAACGGAGGCGGGCGCCGAGGTCGACCCCGTAGGCGAGGCCATGGGTGCTGTCGGTGCTGTAGTCGGCCTCGGGGACGGAGAGTCGCGCATAGTCGCGACCCCAGAGGTCCAGCGTGGCCTCCACCGGCCCAACGCCGAGCCGACCACCGACCCCGGCGCCGAGCGCCTCGTCGAGCTCGAGCGAGGCGCCCTCGGTCTCGCCCACCAGCACTTCCGCCGGTGGCGGCTGGTGGTACACGCCCAGCTCCACTTCGAGCGCACTCCGGGCGCTCGTCGGCCAGTGACCCGTGAGCCGCGGCGACAAGCCAAGGCGGGCGGGCTGGTCCTGGGCGAACAAACTGTCCACCCGGACACCCCCGACCAGGTGCGGCCCCCGTGCGCGCCCCCAGCGAAGATCGCCGTACACATCCGGGGTACCGACGGGGATGGCATGATCCAGCCCGGTGATCGCCACCCGCGTGTAGGCCACCTGGCCGTCGACGCCGGCTGTCCAGCCCAGGTCACCGTCCAGCGTGTCTGGCGTCTCCGCACGCAGGTCGAGCGTCACCGACTCGCGTGCCTGCACCACGCCGATATCGGCGTCTTCCAGGGCCAACTTCTCGTAGGCCACTGCGGGCGTCAGCACCAGCTCCCGTGAGGCCACGGGCAAGCGGGCGCGGGCGTGCAACCGTTGGGTGAGCACGCGGAGGGTGATCTGCGTGTCGCCGGCCTCGGGCACATCGATCTCGTCGACGTAGCCGAAGGCGAAGAGGTTGCTGCCGCCAGGGAGATCGGCGCGGGCCTGCCAGTCCCAGAAGCGTGGCAAGGCGCCCGCCGCGCCCTCCGGCAGAAAGGGTGCGGCCACCGCGTCGATGTAGCTGCGCCGCACCGAGCCGCTGAGCGTGGCGTCGCCGACTGGGGCACTGGCGAAGGCACCGGCGAAAACCAGGTTGGCCCCCACCCGGGCCTCGGCAACCGGCAGCTGCCCCCGGGTGACGAGATCGACCGTGCCGCCGAGCGCGCGTCCGTAGCGTGCGGGGCCGCCGCCGGGGAGGAAGTCCACCCGCTCCACGTAGGCCGGGTGGACCACCGACGAAAATCCACCCAGATGGTAGACAAGGGGCACGCGGGCGCCGTCGATGTACACCGCCGTGTGCTCGGGATTGGCCCCCCGGACCAAGAGCCAGCCCATGTCGAGCGGCGTGCGCACCGTTCCCGGCAGGTTCGCCACCGCGCGCAAGGGGTCACCGAGCGTCCCGGGCGTGCTGCGCAGCTCCTCCGCCGAGAGGCTCTGTCGCGACACCTCACCGCGCGGGACGGTGTACGTGGCGGTGATCCCCGCGTCGACCGGTGCCGGAGGTGGAGGCGGGGACTCCGCCGCAGGTACCGGCGGGATCAACTCCACGACGAGGGGGACCAGCACCGCCACGGGGATGCCCCCTTCGCTGGCCGGCGTGAACCGCCGACCGTCGAGCGCGCGGACCACGTGCTCGACCAGCGCTGGCGGCCCCGAGACCACGCGGATCGACTCGATCCCGCCTGTCTCGTCGACGAGCAGCTCCAGCTCCACCCGGGCCGGCCCGAGGGACGACTCCACGCCCGCCGGCCAGGCGAAGGCCGGGGCCTCCACCCAGCTAGGGCCCTGCACCTCTTCCGCGGCGTACGCGCGGAGGCTCCACGCGAGGATCAGCGCCGCCCACGGCATGCGCACTCACGGTAGCACGTTAGACCGGCCGTCCCTCGGAGCACACATGAGTCTCAACCTGAAGTTCGCCGCCGCTACCGCCGGGATTCTCGGCCTCCTCGTCCTCGCCCCCGCCTGCGCGGGCGACACCAAGAAGCCGACGACCGAAGCCAAGGTCGAGCCCAAGCCGGAGGTGAAGGCCGAGCCCAAGCCCTCCGCCGGCCCTGCCCAGGGCGGTGCCACCTTGATCCTCGCCGAGGCGCAGTTCGTGCGCGGCGCCGACAACAAGCCCAAGCCCGGCCCGGCGCTCCTCACCTTCTGGCAGAAGGGCGCGGGCGGCTGGTCGAGCAGCACCCTCGAAGACGCGGACAGCAACGTCTTCCACAAGGTCCTGGCCACGGGCGACGGCGGCTTCTACACCATTGGTGCCGAGGGCGCGCAGCTGAAGAAGTGGTCGCGAGTCGACGGCGTCTGGAAGGGCGAGTCGCTGTGGAGTGCCAAGTGGGAAGGCAAGTTCAACCGGATCCGCGACCTCGAGGCGGGCGACGTCAATGGCGACGGCAAGGACGACCTCGTGATGGCCACCCACGACGCCGGCGTCATCGCGGTGGGCACCTGGGGCGACGACGGCAAGCTCGTCGTCACCGAGTACCGCAAGCAGGCCGACACCTTCGTGCACGAGATCGAGATCTGCGATGTCGATGGCGACGGCAAGAACGAGTTCTTCGCCACCCCGTCGGCGCGCAACCAGTCCTCGGGCGAGAGCCAGCCCGGGCAGGTGATCATGATGCAGTGGGACGGCACCACCTTCAAGGAGTCGGTGCTCGACGACTTCATGGGCAGCCACGCCAAGGAGATCCTCTGCGCCAACATCGACGGCCAGGGCCCGAGCGAGTTCTTCTCGGTGATCGAGGCCGAGACCGAACTGGTGGATGGCAAGCCCCAGGTGAAGAAGCCAGTCGAAATCCGCCAGTATGCCTGGAAGGGCAAGAAGGTGAGCCACACCGTCATCGCCACCATCGACGACCGGCAAACCCGCTTCCTCGTGCCCGGCGACTTCGACCAGGACGGCAAGCTCGACCTCGTGGCCGCGGCCATGAAGACCGGGCTCTACCTGCTCACCCAGGAGGCCGGGGGCGGCTGGCACCGTGAGAACATCGCCGCCGACAGCGGCGGTTTCGAGCACACCAGCGTGGGCGCCGACTTCGACAAGGACGGCAAGCTCGAGCTCTACGTCGCGAGCGACGACCAGAAGGAGTTCCGCGTGTACCGCTACAACGCGGGTACGCAGAGCTTTGACAAGGAAGTCATCGGGCCTATCCAGAAGGACACGATCACCTGGAACGTGGCGGAGATTGAGCTCTGAGGGAGGCTGTAGGCTGGCGGCGGTAGGGCCGAGGGGACGGTGGCCAGGCCGAGCGTCACCGGGGCCCCGGGGGGCGCGGCGCTTCAGTTGGGGTCGGGTTGGGTCATCGTCAGCACCACGTTCGCCGGTGCAGCGGTGCTGTCCGACCACTCGCCGCCCGGCCAGAGCACGCGCACACTGGCCTCGTCCGCATCGCCGAGGCCCACGTGCACCCGGCGAGCGCCCTGCATCGGGCCCGTCAAGGCCACGAGCTCGCGGATGATCGTCGCCGAGGGGGTGACAATCTCCACCCGAGCGCCGATCGCGCTGGTGTTGGGCGCCTTGCCCACGAGGTCGACCGCGAGCCAGTTGTTCTCGCTGGTCTCGCGCCGGTACACGTGGGGCGGCTCGTCGTAGCCGGTCACCACCACCTCGACAGTGCCGTCGCCGTCGAGGTCGGCGGCCCGAAGGCCTGCGTGGTGGTGTCGCGAGGCAAGGCCCAACGCCTCGCCTCGCTCCTCGAATCCGTCGCCCTCGCGCAAGAAGGCCAGGTCGGGCCAGATCTCCGGGTCGCCTGGCGCGATCTCCGTGTGAGGCCCTGAGGCCTGGAGGAGATCGTCGTCCCCATCGTTATCGAGGTCGACGGCCTCGATCGCCCAGCCGATGGTGCTGGTGCCCTCCACGGCCGGTTCACGAGGGTAGATGCCGAGGGCCGCCGAGGCCTCGGCGTAGATCCCGTCGCCGGTCGACACGAGGCAGAGGGGATCGCCCACGTCGGTGAGACAATAGTCGAGCTGCCCGTCGTCCCCGAGCTCGAGCGCGGTGATGCCCATGCCCGACAGGGCGTGCATGGCGCCGATCGCGGCGGCATCGTCCTCGAAGCTCCCTCTGTCGTTGCGCCAGAACTGGATCTGGGCGGCGCGGTCGGGCGGCGCGAGGATGTCGAGATCGCCGTCGGCGTCGCGGTCGGTCAGGCGGAGGACGAAGAGGGTCGCCGGCGCGAGCATCTCGGCCGCCGTCCACGCGCGGCTGGCTGGGAACGGCGATTCGAGCCACAGGAAGGGGGCGCCCGTCCCCGCCTCGGCGTCGGGGTAGCCGTAGCCGGGGAGCGCGAGATCGACGTCACCGTCGCCGTCGAGGTCGCCCGCCGCGAATGAGAAGCGTAGGGCCGGCGGGAAGCCCTCGTCGACCCACGCCACCTCCGCCGCGTCGAAGCGACCCTCGCCGAGACCGCGCCACATGACGACGCTCGCCGGCCCGAGCCCTGCCACGTCGACGATCGCGTCGCCATCAAGGTCGGCGGCGATCAACGCCAGTGGCGAGGTGGGCAAGCTCCCCGCCTCCGGGCAGGGCGGCAAGGGCTCACCCTCCTCGAAGCGATCGCCCAGGTTGAGGTAGAGCGAAGGACTCGTCCCGAAGTTGCCGGCGAGCAGGTCGGGATCGCCGTCGCCGTCGAGGTCGTCGAGCACCAGGGGTGCGAGACCGGCCCCGTTGTAGCCGTAGGCCTCGCCGGGCGAGCCGAGGTCGATGTCGCCGACTCCGATGTCCTCGGCCACGTCGACGTACGAGGCCGGCGGACTGGTGAGCGCGGTGTCTCCCGTCGACGCGGTGTCGCCGATAGCGCCACACCCGCCGAGGAGCGCGATCACCCGCCCGCCCCGGGGTGGGTGATGGTGACGAGCCGACGCGAGGGCACGGAGGTGTACTCCGCCTTCTCGCCGTCGGGCCAGGTGACAGCAATGTCGACCGTGTCGACGTCGCCGAGGCCCACGTGCACGCGCGCGGGGGCCTGTCCCGGGCCGGCCAGCGCCGCCACCTCGCGGCGGTGCACCCGGTCGCCCGCCGTCACCACCACGCGGGCACCGAGGGCGCTGCGGTTCTCCGCGGGGCCGACAAGGTCGATCTGGGTCCAGCCGCCCAGGGTGCAGCGGTTCTGGTAGAGGTGGAGCGGCTCGCCCACGCCGCCCACGAGGAGCTCGAGCGCACCGTCGCCATCGAGGTCGACCGGCGAGGCGCCGTAGTGTTCGTGCACGCTGGCGACGACGTGCCCGGTACCGACGTCGAAGAAGGTGCCGTCGTCGCGACCCTCCCAGAGCACGTCGTACTGGTCGGGGAACATGTACACCTCCTCACCGTAGCGAACGGGCGCGCCGCTCGGCTGGAAGGCGTCGGGCATCCCATCGTTGTCGAAGTCGGCGAAGTGGAAGGCCCAGCCTGAGATTTCGCGGTTCTGCGTGTCGGGCGAGGCCTGGTAGAGCGTGATCGAGGCCGCGCCCTCGTAGTAGCCACCGGCGCCATCGGAGAAAAAGCAGGCCGGTGCCCGGGTATCAGTGATGCAGTAGTCGGGGAAGCCATCGCCGTTGAGATCGGCCTGGTCCATGCCCATGCCGGAGATGCGGGTGTAGAAGCCGATCAGGAAGCCGTCGTCTTCGAGCACCGCGAGGCCGTCGGCGTCGTTGCCGTCGTTACGCCAGAAGCTGGCGACGTACTGCCGGTCGCCGGGGGCGAGGATGTCGAGGTCGCCGTCGAGATCGCGGTCGGTGAAGCGCATGGCGCTCATCGCAAACTCGCCGCCCGCGCTGTCGAGGGGCACGACCTGCCAGCTCCCGCCCAGGTCGTAGGCGACCGCCACATGGCCGGGCGCGTGCTGGAAGGTGGCCTGGAGAGTGTCCTCGACGCCCGTGAGCGGGCCGAGCGCGGCGAGGCCCATGTCTATGGTACCGTCGCCGTTGACGTCGCCGAGCGAGAACTCCATGTAGAAGCTGGCGAGCTCGTGCGAGGGCTCGATGATGAGCTCGGCGGGGCCGAAGGTGCCGGACCCCAGATTGGGCCAGGTGGCCGCCCATCCAAAGCCCGTGCCCCAGAGCTCGGGGAGGCCATCGCCGTCGCGGTCGGCCAGGGCCAGGGAGAGCGGCGCGAGCGTGCCTTCCTCCGCCGGGGTGGTGTCGACCACGGGCACCGTCGACACGGGCGCGAAAACGAAGTCGCCGTCGTTGCGCTCCACCACGGGGGAGAGCCCGAAGTCACCGAGCACGAGGTCGAAGTCGCCGTCGGCGTCGATGTCGCCCACGGCCATCGGCGAGAGGCCGGGCGCGGGGAGGCCGAAGACATCGGTGGTGTCGCCGAAGGTGAAGTCGGGCAACGCCGTGGCGCCGATGTCGACGAAACGCTCGAGGCCATCGTCACCGCCCTCGCAGGCCACCTCCTCTCCCCACTGGATGCCCTCCTGCAATGGCGCGCTGTCGCGCGCCGCCCCATCGTCGCAAGCGAGCAACCAGGCCATCACGGCAAGAAACCCCGGCCAATGAGCATCCGCCGGACCGGGTGAGCGCCATGCAAGACGCCGAGGCGGCGCATCAGGTCGTCGATGGCCTCGCTCCGCGCCCGGCCGAGGTCGACATTGTAGGTGACGCCGCGGCCGCCGCGCTTGGGCTCGGGGTCGCTCACGTAGTGGAAACGGTGGCCGTCCCTCGTGCCAAAGGTGCCGTTGTAGCCATCGGTGTACCAGTCGCCAATCACCGCGTCGAGCGCCTCGGGACCGCCCCCGTCGCGCTCGAAGAGCACCGAGATGGGGAGCTGATCCCAGGGCACCTGCGTGCTCACCCGCACGTCGAACTCGAACTTCTTCCAGGGGATCGCGGCGGGCGCGCGCGCGAGGGCCTGGTAGTCGGCGAGGGCCACGACGTAGGGCTGGTCGCCCACCTGGCCCACCTCGCTGGTGCGCGGGTTCACGAGGTCGACCCGCACCGCCGCGTAGGGCCGTGCGCCCTCGGGGATGATGGGGACCACGTGGCCGGCGTCATTGCGCTTCATGCGGCCAGCCTCGGCGATCCAGCCCTGCGCCTCTTGCGCCTGGGCGTAGTGGTCGAACATCTCGCAGTAGGCCTCGCGGTGGGCCACGAGGAGCTCGCGGGGATCGATGTCGTTCTTGTAGAAGCGCTCGAGGTCGTCGCGGTAGGCCTGGGCGCCATCGAGGAAGGTGTTCTCGTCGCGATCTTCGCCGATGTAGAGGTCGAGTTGGCGGTTGCCCTCGTCGATGTCGCCGCGGGCAAACAAGAGGTGCGCGAGACCTTGCCGAGCGCGGGGCTGTCCAGGCGTATCGGCGAGCACCCGTCGGTAGGCGGCCTCGGCCTCGCTTGGCTGGTCGAGATCCTCGTGGGCCGCAGCCAGAGACAGGCGGAAACCGTCGCGCATCGCGCCGATCTGGTCGGACTCGCCCGGGCGAGCGGCGAGCATCTGCTCGCAACGCGACACCGCCTCGTGGATGATGGGCAAGGCGAGCTCCGCCTCCCCGAGTTGCAGGTGCACCACGCCCAGCGCGTGGATGAGGTCGGGACGCTCGGGCGCCACCTCGAGGGCCTCCATCAAGAGCTTGCGCGCCTCGCGCGGGTCGCCCTCGGTGAACTTGCGGAGGGCGGTCTCCGCCAGCAGCTGGGGATCCTTGTCGAACATCGTTGCTCCCCTGGGAGTCTAGCCCAAGCCGGTCTAGGACACCGCGCCGGCGAGCATCCGGAGACCCGCGCCCAGGCGGCGAAGCTCGATGGGATCACGCAGAGCCGACACGCGGCGGAAAATGTAGCCGGGCCGCAGGTAGAAGCCCGCGTAGCAGGCGCGATGGGCGCGCGCGAGGGCGGGGCGATCCATGCCCGCGGGCACATAGGCGCGGCCGGAGATCGAGTAGCCGCCCACGTCCCAGCCTTCCTCGGTGTGCCCACGCGACAGCCACCGCTCGCGACCGAAGTGATCGCGGGCCAGGTGAAACTGCGCGTAGGTGGCATCGAGCTCGCAGGCCAGGCGGAGCGTGGCCTGAGCGGAGCTCGGCGTCTCCCCGGGAAGGCCCACGATGAAGGAGGCGATGGTGTCGATGCCGTGGCGCCGGGCCAGGGCAAAGGTGGCGCGAACCTGGGCGTGGTCGACCTTCTTGCCGGTGGCACGGAGCATCGCCTCGCTGCCGCTCTCCACGCCCACGAGGATGCCGTGGCAGCCGGCGCGGGACATCGCGGCGAGCAAGGTGTCGTCGACCAGATCGGCGCGCACGAGGCACGACCATGTGACGCGCGGCGACTGTCGCGACAGGCGGTCACACAGTTCGAGCGCGACCTCCCGCTGCACGCCCCAGGTGGGATCGTAGAACTCGATGTCGCGCGCCCCGTGTCGCGACACGAGATGCTCGACCTCCGCGGCGATACTCGCAGCCGTGCGGGGCGAGAAGGTGCCGGACGAGTGGAAGATCGACTGGGGACAGAAGTCGCAGGCGTAAGGACAGGAACGCGCCCCCAGCACCGGGAAGGTGGGCAAGCGTCGCCACCGATGCGGACTGGGCCGGTAACGGCCCGGCGAAAAAAGGTGCCACGCCGGGAAAGGAAGCGAAGAAAGGTCGCTCTCCCGGCGTCCGCGGGCGGTCCCCAGGCCACCGCCGAGGCGCACGCCGTCCCCCGGGGCCAGCGTGCCGCGCACCCAGTCGCCGAGCGGCCGCTCGCTGTCGCCGTGCACCACCACCTCGGCCCCGGCGTCGAACAGCTTGCCTTCTTCCTGCGCGCCGAGCCCCACGTTGAGCACGGCCACCCGCTGTCCACGGAGCGCCCCGATCACCGCCAGCGTGGTGTCGATCGGCAACTCGCGACGGTATTCGAAGGGGTGAATCGCCACCGCGTCGAATTCCCGGGCAAGCGTCGCCACGAGCGCGGGCTCCACACCGTCGAGAGCGCAGTCCAGCACACGCACCTCGGCGCCCGCGGCCTCCGCCGACGCCGCCTGGTAGGCGGTCAGGATGGGGTGATGACTGTGCACCACCCGACGACCGGCAAGGTCGGCAGGCGGCAGCACCACGAGCAGCCGTCGAATCGTCGGCACCTCGGCCAGTCTACCTTCCTGCGCGCGCCGCCCCCTTGTTAGTTCGGGCCCATGGCCGAGAACGACGACAACAACCCGCAGCGCGAGGCGGAGCCCAGCCGCCGCCCCGTGGCGCCGGCGCTCGACGCGCGGCTTGGGCTCCCCGTGCAATGCCTCGATCACGGTTTTGTGCGCGCCATCGACTACTTCGGCGACGACGCGGCGATCGTGCAGGCGGCGCGGGTGTCGTACGGCAAGGGCACGCGGAAAGTGAGCGAAGATCGCCAGTTGATCCGCTACTTGATGCGTCATCGTCACACCACGCCCTTCGAGATGTGCGAGATCAAGTTCCACGTGAAACTGCCCATCTTCGTGGCGCGACAGTGGATCCGTCACCGCACCGCCAATGTCAACGAGATCAGTGGTCGGTACTCGGTTTTCACTGATGAATACTACACCCCGGCCGTCGAGAATCTCGCCCGGCAATCGAGCGACAACAAGCAGGGTCGAGGCGCACTGCTCGAAGGCGAGGAGGCCACCGACGTGCAGAACCAGCTGTCGCGACATGCGAGCGGTTCGTACGCCCTCTACCAGTCGCTGCTCTCGGGCCCGGATCTCGCCCGCGAACTCGCGCGCATGACGCTGCCGGTGAGCTACTACACCGAGTGGTACTGGAAGATCGACCTACACAACCTGTTGCACTTTCTGGCGCTCCGGCTCGACCCGCACGCGCAGTACGAGATCCGTGTGTACGCCGAGGCGATGGCGTCCCTCGTTCGGGACTGGGTGCCGGTGGCCTGGGAGGCTTTCGAAGATTATCGTCTTGGCTCCTTTAATTTATCGCAGCAGATGGTCACCGCGGTGCGCCGGATGGTGAACGGCGAGGCGGTGGAACGCGAGAGCACCGGGCTTTCCAAGCGCGAGTGGGAAGAGCTGCGTGCCATGCTGGGGCGCGCATGATGATGTCTCTCTTGCTTCTCGCCACCTTGCCCGGCTGTGGCATCGAGGGTGATCGCGACAAGCCGAACCCCCCTCCGCAGCCGCCCGCTCGGCTCACGAAGGCGGTCGGCTCGTCTCGGCACCTCGAGGGCCTCGTCACCGACGCCACATTCGCCACCCGCAGCTTCTCCTTCGTGGCTGATGGCAAACGCTACGTGGCCGTGCTCACCCCCTCGGCCAATGTGTTCATCGATGGACGCGCCGCGGGGCTCGAAGCCGTGCCCAACGGGAGCGCAGCCCGCCTCGAAGCCCTGGTGCACGACGACGTCCTGATGGTGCAACGCCTCTCTGTTGGCGCCGAGGCGGCGCCTGCGGTCGCGCCGGATGCTGTCGCCGCCGAGACCGCCGCTGCGCCGACACCCACCCCACCCGCTCCGAACCCCAGCGTCGAGCCAACTACACCCGTGGAAACACCATGATCGCCCTTCTCGCCCTCTTCGCTTGCCCGTCCGACGACAAGGACTCGGGTATCGACACCGCCGACACCGGCGCCGCCGATGCCGACACCGATGCCGACACTGACTCCGACACCGACACCGACTCGGCGATCGACACCGACACCGACTCGGGACAAGACGCGCTCGACTTCGTGGATGGCCCCACGGGCTACCAGCTCGACTTCACCTACACCGGCACGGTGAGCTCGGGCGACATGATTCGCTGCGGGAGCTGGACGGGCGCCGACCTCAGTGGCATGCCGGGTGAGTTCCAGAACTTCGAGGCTACGTTTCCGACAAGCGGGCTCGCAGAGATCTCGCCAGGCACCTGGTACGCGGGCTGCTACATCGACTTCGGCGGCGACGACACCGCCGGCCCCGGCGAGGAAGACATCGGCACCTACTACGGGCCCCCTGACGGCGCGCCGTACCCCATCGAGGTGTACGAGGGCAAGACGACGATCGGCGCCTACGTCGACTTCGACAGCGCCACGCCGCCGCAACAGTAGGCCGGGCTCTTGTCGACCGGGCTCGCCATCGGGCTGGCCCTGGGCACCTCGTGTGCCTGGGCCGCCGCCAACGTGTACGTACAACGCGCCTCGCTCGCCCTCGGCGGGCTCCGCGCAATGTGGTGGGGCCAGGTGGTGGGCGGCGCCATCCTCGGCACCGCCGCGCTCGCCCTGGAGGGCGTGCCCACGCTTCCCGGGTGGGGTCCGCTGGCGATGGCGGGCGCCGGCTCGGCGGCCGGCTACTACGGGATGATGCGCGCCTACGCGCTGGGACCGGTAGGGGCGATCACCCCGGTGCTGGCGAGCTGGGCGGTGCCGGCCACGCTGCTCGGCGTGCTGCTCGGCAAGACGCCGACGGCACTGCAGGCGCTGGCCGGCGCGCTGGTGGTGCTCGGGGCCGCGGGCAACGGGGCGCTGGCCCGGGGCGGCGAGTGGCGGGGGACGCGAGCCCTCGGTTTCGGCTGGGCGGCGATCGCCAGCCTGGGCTTCGGCACGATGATGGCGGGGATCGGCGAGATGGGCAACGCCGTGGGGCCGATCACGGTGGTGCCGCTCTGCTGGGCGGCCCAGTGGGTGGTGCTTTTCCCGGCGCTGGTCGCCACGCCAGGCACCTTTCGCCGCCCGCCCACCTGGCGCGACGTGACGATCATGGCGCTGTGCGAGTCGGTGGGCTTCGTGGTGTACGCGGTGGCCACGACGATGGCACCGCCGGTGGTGGTGTCGCCGCCGGCGTCGTTGTCGAGCCCCATCACCGTGGCCTTTGCCACGCTCTTCCTCGGCGAGCGCACCGGGGCCGCCCGGTGGTTCTTCGTGGCCGTGGCGGGGCTCGGCTGCGTGCTCCTGGGGTGGAGTTAGGCGCCCCCGATGCACCCTGTGATCGAGGCCCTGTCATCGTTGTCGGTGTCCGCGCTCGACGGGCGCGCCGTGCCCATGCCCGAGCTCTGGCAAGAGCGCACCGGCGTGGTCATCTGGCTGCGCCATTACGGCTGACTGCTCTGTCGCGAGCAGGCTGCTCGTTTCTCCGCCCGCCACGCCGATATTCGCGCTCGCGGCGCTGAGCTTTCCTTCATTGGCAACGGCACGGTGGGGATGGCCCAGGATTTCGCGCAGTCCGAGAAGGTGAGCGCCGCCCTGTACACTGATCCTAGTCGCGACAGCTATCGCGCCATCGGCGCCAAGAAGGGGGCTTCGACCATCTGGAGCGCGAGAGCCGCCCTGGCCGCCGCGCGCGCCCTCTCGCAGGGCCACCTCCAGTCTGCCACCGCGGGTCACCCCACCCAGCAGGGCGGCGAGCTGGTGGTGTCGCCAGAGGGCGAGGTGCGGTTCCTCCACCTCGCCGAGTTCGCCGGCGATCACGCCGACATCGACACGGTCGTGCAAGCGATCTAGAATCCGTCGCGATGCTGCTCCTCCTCGCCGCCCTCGCCCAGGCCGGCGACATCTACAAGTACGTGGCGCCCAACGGCACGGTGGTTTTCACCGACTCGCCCGATCACGACGGCTTCGAGCGCTGGTGGGACGAGGCGCTCCCCGGCATGTACCTGCCCAACGGCGTGCCCATGCCCCGGCTCGACCGCATCACGAACCTCGATAGCTACGACCACGCCTTCCTCGAGGCCGCGGGCGACAACGGCCTGCCAGCCGAGCTGCTCAAGGCGGTGGCGGTGGCCGAGAGCCGCATGAACCCCGCCGCCGTTTCCCCTGCCGGTGCGAGGGGCCTCATGCAGCTCATCCCCTCGACCGCCCAGTCCCTCGGCGTGACCGACCCCTTCGACGCCAACCAGTCCATCGATGGCGGCGCGACTTACCTTGCGCGCCAGCTCGCCCGCTTCGGCAGCAACGAGCTGGCGCTCGCCGCCTACAACGCGGGCCCGCGCAACGTGGAGAAACACGGGGGCATCCCGCCGTTCGAGGAAACGCGCGTGTACGTGGCGCGCGTGATGGGGCTTTACGAGCACTTCCGCGACAACGCGCCCCTGTCGCGGTAGTCCGCGCCCAGATGTCGAAGCCGCCCTGGTATCGTCGCCCCGGCTGGACCAACCTGCCGATGCTGATCACCCTTGGCCGTCTCGCGGCCGTGCCGGTGCTGGTGGGGATGTTGTGGACCGAGCCGGGCGTGTGGGAGGCTCGCGCTGCGATGGCCGTCTTCGTGATCGCGATGCTCGGCGACATCGTGGACGGCTGGCTGGCGCGCAAGTGGGGCCTGCAGAGCGTCACCGGCGCTTTCCTCGACCCCATCGCCGACAAGCTCATGGTCCTCGCGGCGCTCATCATGATGATCCCGCACGGCTGGGCCCCCGCGTGGATGGTGCTGGCGCTCGAGGCGCGAGAGCTCCTCATCGCCGGCATCCGCCAGATCGCGGTGAGCGAGGGCCTCGTGATCGCGGCCGGCTCGCTCGGGAAGTTCAAGACCGCCTACCAGGCCACCGCCATCGGCTTCTTGCTGTGGCACTACCCCACGCACTTCTTCGTGGTGACCGTCGACGCGGGCTCGGTGGGCCTCGCGATCCTCCTGGTGTCCGTGCTGTTCAGTGTGGCGAGCGCCATCGAGTACGGCTGGGGCTTCTACGTGCACCACCGCAAGAAGAAGACGCTAGCTTCGGATGCGTAGCTTGTAGCTGTTGCCGCACGAGTTGGTGGGCCAGTTGACCGCGTAGATCCGGACGTAGAACACGTCTTCATCGTCGTCGAGAGCGTCGCCGTAGTAGTCGATGGAGAGTGAGCCATCACCGGAGTCGCTGCCCACCACGGTGCCGTCTTCGTTGTAGAGCTCCACGACGTAGTCGCCCGAACTATCGAGGTCGGAAACGATGATCTCGACGTCGACGTTGTCCCAGTACTCGTCGTCGGCGTCCCAGCGGAACCAGTCCTCGTCGGCCTCGTCGGAGAAGGTGAGCCCGGACAGGTCGACCACCGACGAGGTCCACAAGAGCCCGTTGTCGACCTCGCCGAGGTCGTAGGGGCTACTCATGGAGTTGTTCACCTCGTAGGTATCGAAGTACGGGTCGTTCACGTAGCCGTCGCAGTCCTCGTCGTCGTCGTTGCAGAGGTCGCTCTCGGCGGGACTGTAGGTGTCGTCGGCGTCGTTGCAGTCGCCCTCGTACTCGGTGTAGCCGTCGCCATCGTCGTCGCGGGCGAGCGGGTCTTCGATGTTGAGCGTGATGGTGTCGCGACCTTCGTCGCCCTCCTGATCGACCGCGTGCAGGGTGATCACGTGCACGCCGGCGGCCAGGGTGCCGCCGAAGCTGGTGATACCGGAGCTGTCGGGCGAGGCGCTCGACAACACACCGGCGATGTCGCTCGACCAGGTGCAACTGATCATCTCCACCGGGGTGGTGTCGTCGCTGACACTGCCCTTGAAGGTGAGGATGTCGATGTTGTCGGCGGTGGTGCCATCGGCGGGGCTCGTGATGTTGACAATGGGGACGTTGTCTTGCACCACGTCGAAGTTCACCGTGGCACTGCCCTTCTTACCCTCGAGGTCGAGCGCGTTGATGGTGAGCGAGTGCGCGCCGAGTGACGGGTCCATCGGGATGTCGAGGGTGCCGGTGGCGGCCGGGTAGCCGGTCCACAAGGTACCGTCGGGCACGTCGACCACCTCGACATAGAGCGACTCGCTCGGGTCGATGTCGTCGGCCACGGTGGCGAGGAGGTTGGTGACGGCGGAGGCGCCCACTTGCGAGCCCTCGGCGGGGGACAAGATGACGATTGCCGGCCCACCCGGGTCTTGCGACGACTCGCCCACGTCGAGCAGGATGCTGGTGCTCGCGGATTGTCCCCCGGTGTCGGACGCCGTCAACGTGATGACGTGTTCGCCGCCGGTCAGGCTGTTGGTCGAGAACATCAGGTCGCCGTTGATGTCGGGCGGATCGGCGTTGATGAGACCGTCGAGGCTCGACTCCCAGCGCACGGTGAGCTCCTCGCCGAGGTCTTGCTCATCGCGCGCGATGCCGTAGAACTCCAAGAGGGCGCCCGGATCCACGCTGTCGCCGTCGGCAGGCGTGACGATCGACACGGCGGGCGCGGTGTTGTAGGCCTTTACGCCGGCGTCGTTGCACCCGAGGAGGAGCCAGATCATCCGGCCATCTTACAACGAGGCGAGGTAGCGCGCGATGCCCTCGCGAAAGCTCACTTCCGGGCCCCAGCCGAGCTGCTCTCGGGCAGCCGTGATGTCGGCATGGGTGAGCGGCACGTCGCCGGGTTGGGGCGCAGCGTACTTCACCTTGAGACGTTTGCCCGTGCCGTCGGAGAGGGCGGCGAGCACTTCGGTGAGCGGGATCGGCTGGCCGCAGCCGATGTTGTAGACGTTGTAGCCTTCCGCCCGGTCCATGGCGGCCACGAGGCCCCGCACCGCGTCGTCGACATAGGTGTAGTCGCGAAGTGACGAGCCATCGCCGAAGACGGTGACCGGCTTGTTGTCGAAGATGGCCCGGGCGAACTTGGCGATGGCCATGCCGGGGCGCTGCCCGGGGCCGTACACCGTGAACAGGCGACAGGCGGTGACGTCGAGCCCGCTCGATACGCAGAAGAGTTCGGCGGCGCGCTTGCTAGCGGCGTAGGGCGAGGCCGGGCGATCAGCGGGGTCGCTCTCGCGGAAAGGTCCGCCTGCGGCGCCGTAGACCGAGGACGACGACGCGAAGACCATACGACGCACCCCCGCCACGCGCATCGCGTGGAGCAGGGTGATCGTGGCGCCCACGTTGTTGCGCCCGTAGGCCTCGGGGTCGGCGATCGACTCGCGCACGCCGGCCCGGGCGGCGAGGTGGGCCACGGCATCGACGCCTTCGAGCGCCCGCTGCACGGCGGAGGGATCGCAGCAGTCGCCGCGAAGGAGCTCCACGCCGTCGGGAACGTGCTTCAGCGCTGGATCGTAGGCGTTGTCGAAGTTGTCGAGCACCCGCACGCGGTTGCCCCGCGCGAGGAGCGCCGCGCAGAGTCGCCTGCCGATGAAGCCGGCGCCGCCGGTGACGCGGACGTGCATCTGGCGGGGCGGCTATCCTGAGGGGGGTTCCGGGGGGAAATCGCGCGAGGCAGGGACGGGGGCGGGGTCGTTGTCGTCGTCGTCGCCGTCGCTGTCGCTGTCGC
>SXON01000050.1 GCA_005778355.1 Pseudomonadota bacterium
GAAGGTCTTGCCCACGCCGGGCGGGCCCACGAAGCAGAGGATGGGCGACTTCGCGTCGGGCTTGAGTTGCCGCACCGCGAGGAACTCGAGGAGTCGTTCCTTGATCTTGTCGAGCCCGTAGTGGTCCTCGTCGAGCACCCGGCGGGCCTCCAACAAAGACGTGATGTCTTCCGTTTGCGCTTTCCAGGGCATGGCCACCAGCCAGTCCAGGTAGGTGCGCGCCACCATGTACTCGGCGGCGTCGACGTGGATCTTCTTGAGGCGGTCCAGCTCGCGGCGCGCTTCTTTCTCCACTTCCTCCGGCATCCCAGCGGCGCGGATCTTCTCGTCGTAGGCGCTCACCTCGTCGAGGACCGTCTCGCCTAGCTCTTTCTGGATGGCCTTCAGTTGTTCACGCAGCTGGTACTCGCGCTGCGACGCGTCCATCTGCTTCTGGACGTCGTCGGCGATGCGACGGCGCAAGATCGCGTACTGCTGGGCGCGCTCCATGAACCATGCGAGGCGCTCGAGACGCGCGGCCAGATTGGGCTCGGCCAGGAGCTCCTGCGCCTCCGGGGGAACCACGCCAATCTGCGAGGCGAGGTGGTCGCACACGCGCGCGGGCTCGGCCTGCATCTCCATGGCGCGGTCGAGCGCGTCGGGCAGCTTGTCGTGCGCGGAGGTGTTGAACACCTCGCGGGCGAGCTCGATGATCCGCTTGGTCGCGGCCTGTACCAGCTTGAGGTCGCCGGGTTGGGTCTTGAACTGCCCCGGGTTGCAGCAGGTGCCCTTGTCCTGGCTCTCGTGAAAGTCGCTGACGGTGCAGCGGTCGGTCACCTCGACCAGCGCGCGGACGCCGCCATCAGGCAGGTTCATCGTGCGCAGCACGCGGGCGAGCACGCCCACCTTCGCCACGTCGTCGGGGCCGGGGTTCTCGAGGCCAGGGTCGGTCTGCAACACGCAGACGAGATCGAGCTTCTGGTCGAGGTGGGCGTCGAGCGCGCTGACACTCGGCCCGCGGGCGAAGGTCAGCTGCGTGATCTGGCCCGGGAAGAGCACCTGCGTGCGCAGGGCCACCGTGGGGAAGTAGCGTTTCATGAAACCGCGGGCCTAACGTTGACACCGCCCGGCGGCCCTTCTACAAACGTCACATGGGAAACGTCTCCACCCAGAAGGCGCCGCAGGCGCAGCAGGCGAGCGCGGGCCTCGGCGCCGCGGTCTCGACGCAAGCCCTGGGCAAGCAGGCCACGCTGGGCAACGCCGCGATGGCCGGTCAGCTCGCCGGGGCGGTGGCGGCGAGCGGACCGAGCTGGTCGCGCACCGAGATCATCGCGATTCAACGCGAGCTCGCTCGGCTGGGCCTCTACACGATGAAGGTCGATGGCGACCTCGGCAAGGGCAGCCGGGCCGCGCTGGTCGAGGCCTTCGGCGGCGAGGAGTACCGCACCCTCTCGGCCACCGATGCGCTCAAACGATTGCAGGGGGCCACGCCGCCCAAGTCAACGGGCATTCGCTACGGCGAGATGTTCAAGGACGGCTTGCTCGACATGAACCTCGGTCTCGGTTTTGACGAGTCGAACTGGCACAATCACGCCGGCCCCGCCATCACCGAGGCGATCAAGGCCCGTGGTTTCAAGGAAGACGCGGCGCTCGCCGCCACGCTCTACAAGAAGTCGGGTCGCGAGGTGGGTGATTCCGCCTTTGGCAAGTACTTCGTGAAGCAGAAGGCGATCACGTGGAAGCCGCCCGCGGGCGAGGCGCGGAGCGTCGACGCCGTCATCCGATTCGTCACCAACAACGTGGCGGGTAGCAGCAAGTCCGACGGCGAGGGCAAGCGCGCCGCCGGGGCCTTCATGGAAGGCATGCAAGAGAGCGACGTGAGCTACTACGCCGGCCACGGCCGCTACGGCTCCGGCCCCGACTTCGACCGGAACATGCGCTTCCAGATGTTGAACGCGAAGGGCGACGTGGAGAAGGAGTACAACGACTACACGGTGCTCGAGAAAGACCTCGCCGCCGAGGGGAAGAAGTCTGGAAAATCAGCGTGGACGCTGTACCAGGAGTACACCAAGTCCGGCAGGCTCAAGACCCTCGGGAGCAACGACGGCAACCTGCTGATGAACCCGACCAACAACCACACGGGCGAGTTCGGCGGCAACCTCATGTACCAGAACCTGAAAGACGCGGGAAAGAAGCCGGTAACGGGCGCTGAAGGGGCGATGGGACAGACGGACCGGAACTACCGCCTGATGGTCTTCGACGGCTGCCGCACCCAGGACTACAAGAAGCAGATCCGGGGGACGGCGAACAGCTCGAGTCGCGACCTCGGGCTCATCGACACCACGCGCACCACCTACTGGGGCGACGAGGCTGAGACGATCGGCGCCTTCATCGACGGCGTGCTCGCGACGGAGTCCTCGAAGGGGCTCACCGGCAAAATGGACGCCGTCCAGAAAGTCGACACCTCGCCCGCCTTCGAGTTCTCTTGATCCTCCCGGCGATCGCCATGGCCCTCGACCTGCAAACTGCCCGCGCCCAGCTCGCCTCGCCCGCCACGTGGTGCGACGCCGCCGCCGCGCTCGCCTCTAGTCGCGACCCGCAGGCCCTCGCGGCGCTGGTCGACGCCTACGATCTCCCCGTGGAGAGCAGTAAGCTCTGCCTGCTCGAGGCCATGGAGGCGCTCGGTCGCGACGGCGCGCTGGAGGCCCTGCACACCGACGATCCCTCCCGCGCCCTGCGTGCGGCCTCGCTGGTGGCCGACGCGCGCTGGTTGCCGCTCATTGAGAAGGACGTCGTGCAGCCGGCCACGCGCGCGCTCGCCGCCGAGGCCCTGCGCCTTCAGCGTCGCGACACGGCGTGGGAGGAAGCCTGCCTGCGCCTACTCGTCCACGCCGATCCAGCCGTGCGACTCGTGGCGGCGGAGCTGCTCGCCGGGCGCAAATCCACGGCGGCGGCGGTCGAGGGCCGGCGCGCTGTGGAGACCGATCCCGCAGTGAAGGCGGCGCTCTCGTTGTAGACTGCCGCGCCCGTGGCCCAGGCCCAGCCCATCCAGTTCGGTGACTACCAGCTCATCGAGCGCCTCGCGACCGGCGGGATGGCCGAGGTTTACCTGGCGCGAAGCAGTGGGATCGAGGGCTTCGAGAAGCGCCTAGTCATCAAGAAGATCCTGCCGGAGCTGGCGCAGAACCCGCGCTTTGTCCAGATGTTCGTGCACGAGGCCAAGCTCTCGGTCTCACTGAGCCACCCAAACATCGTGCAGGTCTTCGACCTCGGCAAGGTGAACAACGACCCGTACATGGCGATGGAGTACATCCACGGTCGCGACCTGACCTCGATCATACGTGCGCTCCGGCGCAGCGGCGAGCGCATGGACGTGGGCATCGCCGTGTACGTGGCCGGGAAGGTCCTGCGCGGCCTTGGCTACGCCCACTCGCGCACCGGGCCGGACGGGCGCCCGCTGCACATCGTTCACCGCGACGTCTCGCCGCACAACGTGGTCGTGTCCTTCGAGGGCGAGGTGAAGCTGGTCGACTTCGGCATCGCCCGGCTGGTGGGCGAGTCGCTCGGCGAGGCCGACCCCTTGCAGGCGGGCCGCCCCGGCGGGGGCAAGTTCGCGTACATGTCACCCGAGCAAGCCCAGGGCTGGTCGGTCGACCACCGATCAGACGTCTTCTCGCTCGGCGTGGTGCTCTTCGAGATGTTGGCGGGTCGGCGCCTCTTCGCCAACGACGACCCCGACGAGAAGCTCCGGCAGGTGATCGCCTGCGAGGTGCCCGACATCCGCGCCATCAACGAGGCCGTGCCCGACGCGCTCCACGCCATCCTCGCCCGGGCACTGTCGCGACGTGCGGAGGACCGGTACCCCGACGCGTCGACCTTCGAAGAGGAGCTCCGCGCCTTTGCCTTCGCGCAGGGGCTACGGGCCGACGGCAGCGCGGTGTCGGCGCTGGTGCGGCGGCTCTTCGCGGCCGAGCTGGCGGGCGATACCTCGGCCACGAACCTCGACCTCCTGGCGGGCGACCTCGACGCGATGCACACCGGCGTGGATCACGAGCCGAGCGTGTCGGCGTCCACAAGCGAGTCGGCCTCGGCCTCCGAGGAGCGCGCCCATCATCGCCTGCTTGGCGTGCACGGCGAGCGCAAGAACGTGGTGGCGCTGGTCGTGGAAGTCAACGGTCTCACCGACTTCTCCGCGCGCGCCGAGACCGAAGACGTGGGTCGCGTTCACTTCAAGATGTTGCGCATGGTGCGCACGCTGGTCGACCGCATGGGCGGCGTGGCGGAGCGTTTCGACGACGACACGCTCTTTGTCTTCTTCGGCCTCCCGCGCTCGCACGGCGACGATCTCGACCGGGCGCTCGGCTGTGCCCGCGAGTTCCACCGTCTCGCCGGACGCTTGCGACGTCGCGGCTTCGCCGTGGAGTTCAGCGTGGGCGTGCACGTGGGCGAGCTGAACGTCGGTCGCCAGCGGGGGCGCCACTACCGCTTCACCGCGCGTGGCGACACCTTGAAAACCTGCGTGCGACTGGCCTACGCCGCCGACCCAGGGAGCACGCTGGTGTCGGACCGGGTGGCGGCGCTGGCGGGCGATCGTTTCCCCTTCGAGCGCGGTCCCGAGTTGCGACGAAAGGGCACGCGCGGGCACCGGTCTACCTTCATCCTCGGCGAGGGACGACGCCGGACGGGGCGCGGGGTTGTCGGGCGCTGGCTCCGGCGCGGCAACGAGCTCGAAGTCATTCGGGACGCCATCGGCGGGCTTCGCGAGGGGCGCGGGGCGCGCATCGGCGTGCACGGCGACGCCGGCATGGGAAAGACGCGCTTCTTCCGAGAGCTCCGCGAGCTGGCTTCGCGACGCCAGATCGCGGTCTTTCACGGCCGCGCGCTCCCTTTCGGCGCGGACCGTCCCTTCGCGCCCTTCCGCGACCTCATCTCCGACATCCTCGGCATCGAGGCGGATACCAACCTGGTGGAGGTGAAGGAGCGATTGCAGCGACTCGCGGCGCTTCGGCTGGACGAGGTGGACATCGCGGTGATCGGTTCGCTCTACGCCGTGGAGCTCGGCGACAAGGGACAGCCGGCCCGGGAGGCGATCGACACGGTCCTCGTGAAGCTGGTGCGCGGCCTCGCGCGTGAGCGTCCCACCATCGTGATGCTGGAAGACATCCAGTACCTCGACACGCTCGAGCACCAGCTCTTCAACCAGCTCCTGCACGCCACCGAGGGTGAACCGGTCCTTTTGCTGGCCAGCTGGCGTGGCGAGGGGCGCGACGAGTGGACGGCGCGCATGGACATCGTGCACCTGCGTCCGCTCGAGCCGGAAACCCTGGAGGCGCTGGCCGTCGAAGTGCTCGGCGCCGAGTCGATCGGCCCGGATCTGTCGCGACTGGTACGACGTACGACCGAGGGCAATCCCCTCTACCTGGAGGAGGTGCTCAAGGCGCTCCGGCAGGTGGGTCGCATCTGGTACGAGGGCGGGCGGGCGCGTTTGAAAGATCCGCAGCTCGATCCACGCATCCCCGACACGCTACAGGGACTCATCGCGGCGCGGGTCGACAACCTCGACCCCCTCGCGAAGGGCGCGCTCCAGGTGGCCGCGATCATCGGTCTCGGCTTCTCGCCGGTGCTCCTGGGTGAGGCGGTGGGCGCCGACGAGCCGATGGCCCTAGTCGGCGAGCTGGTGCGCGCGGGACTGGTGGTGCCCGACGGGCGCTCTCCCGACACCGCCTACTCCTTCGCCTCGGTGCTGGTGTGGGAGGGGGTGGACCGTGGCATTCTCGGTGTGCAACGCCGCGAGTACCACCGAATGGTCGCGGCGGCGATGGAGCGCGTCTACGCCGGCCGCCTCGAGTCCGTGATTGAGGGCTACGCTCAACATTGCCAGGCGGGCGGGCGCCACCGAGAGGCGGTGGCCGCCGTGCTGCGCGCCGGGACGGAGCATCGTAACGCGCAGTTCTTCGAGCGAGCTCTGGACTGCTTCCTGAGAGGGATAGCCTGGCACGACGCCGCCCCACGTGCCGAAAAGGCGCACGGCCTGGAGGCGGAGCTGCACGTGTGCGCCGGAGAGGTGGCGGCGGTGCTCGGTCTCCCCTCGGCCGAGCGCATGTTCTCGGTGGCGCTCGACATCGCGGGCGAGGCGGGACCTCGCTCTTGCGAGGCGCGCGCGCTCCTCGGGATCGGGCACCTCTACGCCCAGCGCGGCAAGCTCGCGGTGGCACGTGCGAACGTGGAGGACGCGGCGCGGATCGCCCGGCGACAGAGTGATGTGGCCTTGCACGTGCAATGCTTGGAGGCACTGGGGGCGATCGCGCTCGACGAGGGCGACGCCGAGGAGGCGCGCAGCTTGTACGCCGAGGGCCTGCGGGTGGCCGGCGAGCGGGGCGACCTCGCCGCGCGCATGATCCTCGGCTTGGCCAACCACTCTCTCCGCAAGGGCGAGAACGCCGCCGCGCTGGCGATGCTGAAGGAGGCGCTGCCTCACGCCGAGCGAGCTGCCGACCGCGTGCTCGTGGGCCGCATCGTCAACAACATCGGCATTGCCTTCATCGACGAAGGCAAACCGGCCGAGGCGCTCGCGGAGTTCCGCCGCGCGCTGGAGCTGCGACGCGGCCTCGGCTACCGCCGCGGCGAGGTGATCAACCTCCACAACATCGGCGACGCCTACTTCCGCATGGGCGATCACCCGCGCGCGTGGGCGGCCTTCGAGCAGAGCCGCGACCTCGCCCGCGAGTGCGGCTGGGAGCGAGGCGCGGTGCTCAACGAGGTGTACCTCGCCTACCTGCGCGGCCGGCGGGGGGAGGACATGGCGCCTGAGCTGAGCCGTCTCGCGACGGTGGCCACGCGACTCGGCGAACCGGAGGCGGGCTTCACCGCGCGCTGGTTCGCGGCGCGTTTGCTGGGTGACAAGGGCAGCGAGGCCGCCGTCGCGTCTGAAGCGGCCGCCGCCGGCTTCCCGAGCCTCGCCCGGCAACTCGGCCAGGGATGAGTCGAGGCGTGGTAGCCTGACGGCGGGCGCGTGGATGGCTCTGCACCTTTCTCGATGGTTTACGCGGAAGGCGCTGTCGCCCGGGGTGGCGGCGATCGTGGAAGCGGAGAGCGGCCGCGCCGACCGCACGGCCACCACCCTGCGCCTCGTGCTGGGCGGGATCGGCTGCGTGGCCATCGCGGGCAACTGGGGTAGCAACGACCCGGCAGCGATGTGGGTGGCGAGCGCCGCTGTGGCTGTCGCCTTTGGCGTGGCGGTGTGGGCCTGGCGGGCCGCCCGGCGCGCGGAGCTCGACGCGCTCACCCGCGGGCTGGTTGCCACCGTCGACATCACCTTCGTCACCGCGCTCTCGGCGAGTGGTCACTGGAACTACTCCGGCGACTACGAGGTGCTGCTCGCGCCCCTCCCGCCGGTGCTGTACACCTTCTTCCTTGTCTTTGCCGCGCTTGGCGGTCACGTCTACACGGCGGCCTGGGCCGGCTTCCTGGCCATGGCGCAGCGCTGGATCTTGCTCGAGGTGATCGTGCGCGGGGGCGCGGTCAGCACCAGCGAGCAGGCCGTGTACGGGCAAGCGGCCATCGGCCTGCCCGACCAGTACACCATCATCGCCTTCCTCGGCGTGGCGGGGCTCCTGCTCACCGCGCTGGCTTACATGCTCCGTCGCGACAGCATCTACGCTGCAGAAGAGACGGTGTCGAGGCAAGAGGCGGAGCGGGTCAAGGCGAACCTGAGAAAGTACCTCTCGGCGAACGTTGCGGACCTGGTCGCGAGCCGTCCCGAGGCGCTAGCGCTCGGCGGCGCTCGTCGGATGGCCACGGTCATGTTCGTCGACATTCGCGACTTCACGCCGCTCACCGTTCACGCGCGTCCGGAGGAGGTGGTGGCGATGCTCAACACCCTCTTCGGGGAGCTCGTGGAGATCGTCTTTCGCCACGGCGGCACCCTCGACAAGTTCCTCGGCGACGGCCTCATGGCGGTTTTCGGCGTGCCCCAGGAACAAGCCGACGCGCCGCAACGGGCGCTGGCGGCGGCGATGGAGATGCTGGCGGTCACGCGGGTCTTGCAGGCGCGCGGCATCCGTCCTGATGAAGAACCCCTTCACATCGGCATCGGTGTGGCGCATGGCGTGGTCGTCGCGGGCAACATCGGCTCCTCGCAGCGCCTGGAGTTCACCTGCATCGGCGAGGCGGTGAACTTCGCGGCGCGGCTGTGCGGTCTTTGCCCGGCGTTGAACCAGGATCTCGTCGTGAGCGAGTCGGTGTACGACGCCTGCCGTGAGCTCTACAGCTTTCGTGAGATGCCGAAAATCAAGGTCAAGGGCATCACGGGCGAGCCGACTCTATGGGCAGTGCAGGGCCCCCGGAGGCCCGGCGGGAGCAGCACCTCGTGAATGTCTACGAAGAAAATCGCGAGTTGATGGAGAGAACCTGGGCGCGGGTCCTCGCGCGGCTCGACACCTACCCGGGCCTCCTCGGCGAGCTTGGCCTCGGCTTTTTCGACCGCGTGGGCGTCGATTACCTCCTCGACACCGACGCGGCGCCGCTCTTGCACCTGCCCTTGTGGCTCGGTCGCGACGTGCATCCGCACGCGATGGGCGACATCCTGGAGGGCACGGCGCTGTCGTACGCGTACGTGCGCATCCTCGACAACCTCGTGGACGAGCCCGAGTCGCGCGGCTCGGCGGCGCTGATGCACGTGGCCAACGCGCTCTTGTGGGACGCCCTCGACCTCTGGCGCCCGCACGCCAACGCGCGCGCCTGGGCCGCCTGTCGCGACGCCTGGCTCCTCTACAGCGATCGCACCGAGGCCGAGCGCCGCGCGGTGACGGGGCGCGAACCCTACCCCTTCGCGGACTTCGTGGACCACGCGCAGAAGTGCGCGCTGGCCGAGGCCCCGTTGTACCTCGTGCTGTCGTCCACGGGCGACGGCCGGAACTGGGAGTCGGTGCGCCCGCTGGTGCGAGAGCTCGCGGTGTCGTACGGGCTGTTCAACGACGTGATGGGGCACGCACGCGACCTCGAGTGCGGCGCGCACACCTTCCTCGTGGCCAAGGCCCGCACGCTCGCGGGCAAACGTGGCAACGACGCCGACGTGGAGCACATCCTCGCCACCACGTCGTTGCAGGAACGTTTCCTCGACGAGGCCACGGCCGCGCTCGACCGCGCGCTTCCTCACGCCGAGGCTCTCGACATGCCCAACTTCCCCGTCTTCGTGGACGAGCGGAAGGCACGGCTACGCCAGGTGCGGGACGGCATCACCCTCCTTCGACTGGTGAGTTCGTTGGCGGCCTAAGGTCGCCCGACCGGCGATCCGATCCTTCCTCGTGAACCCGGAGTCCTCATGTCGGCCATTCCCTCCTCGCTCCAGCAGCTCGTCGGGCGCGCCCTCATCGACGCCGAGTTCCGCAAGGCGCTGGTGAGCGACGCGCGCGGCACGCTGAGCCGCGAGGGCTTCGCCTTCGACGACGCCACCGTGTCGGCCATCGAAGCCGCCACGCGCGATCCCGAGCGGGTGCGCAGCTTCTCCGACGCCTTCTCGGCGCAGTTCTTGGGTCGCGGCGAGTACCTGGCCTAGGTCGCGGCGATGCACGCCCGCCCGCTGGAACTGGTGGTGCGGCAGGACGGGGCCCCGCCAGCCGTTCGCCGCGTCGACCCTGGCGTTGCCCTCCTCGGCACGCGTCCCCGGCCGGTCCCGGTGGAACTGCGAGAGGTGGACGGGGCGCACGTGCTCACCACCGCCGACCGGCGCGTGTACCTGCGGCTCGACGCAGAGCAGCACCACCTGTGGACGCTCATCGACGGCCAGCGCACCGTCGCCGAGATCGCCACCGCCTACTTTCTTCGGTACGGCGCGCTCAACGTGGGTCGCGTCGGAGGGTTCATCACCAGCTTACGACGACACGGGCTGGTGGAGGTGGCGCCGAGCGGCTTTCTGCGCGAGCGCGGCGCGGGCCTCGCCGAGTGGCGCTGGCATGGCGCCCACGACGTGGCGGAAGTCGCTTGGAGGGCGCTCGGCCCGATGTTTCACCGCGCGACGGCGCCCATCTGGGCGGCGGTGCTGGGCCTCGGCGGCTACGCTTGGTCCATTGACGACCGCGTCTCGACAGCAGGTCTGTTGAGCACAGTCGGAGCGACCTTTGCCCTGTTGGCGCTCCACGTGTTTGTGCACGAGCTCGGCCACGCGGTGGCGGTGGTTGCCGCCGGGCGGCAGGTACGGTTCGCCGCCGTGGGACTCGCAGGTTTCTACGTGGATAGTACCGATCTCTTCCTCGGAACGCGCCGCGAGCACGCGATGGCATCGCTCGCGGGCCCGTTCGCGACGGCGCTCTTGACCGCCACCTGCTCGCTCCTGGCCTGTGCCGCGCCGCCCGAGCTCGCCGCCGTGCTCCGCCCCGGGGTGTACCTGGGCCTCGCGGTCCTGGGCCTGACGCTCTACCCGTTCGCGCTCGACAACGACGGTCGCCGCGCCTGGAGCGATCTCGCCGGCGAGGCCGATCTCGGTTGGTCGGCCGTGCGCGCCGTGTTCACGATGCGAGCCCGCGCCAGCCAGTGGTTCTACGTGCTCGGCGCGGTCGCGACGCCGACCCTCGTCTGGGCCAGCCGCTAGCGGGATTGGGGCACGCGTGCCCCACCCCAACGGGGGAAGGCGACTTTTGCGGACGGCACGACCCTTGCATTAGTCTCCCAGACCATGCGCACCCTTCCCGCACTGTTCCTCCTGGCCTGCTCGGACTACGAGTTCGCTGAGAAGAACGAACCGCAGAAGATGCCGACCCCGGACATCGAGGTCACGCCTGCCTCGTTGAACTTCTCGACCGTCGCGGTGGGTTGCGACGCCGAGCAGGCGGTCACGATCACCAACGTGGGCGAGGCCCCGCTCACCATCGATGGCACGGCCATCGAGGGCGACCCTGGTTTCGAGGCCGATCTCGTCGTCACCACGCTCGATCCGGGCGAGTCCGTCGCGATGGCGGTGCGCTTTGTCCCCGAAGACGCGAGCCCGGGCCGCGTGTCGGTGGTGGTCACCTCCGACGACCCCGACGAGGCCGTGTCGGAGGTCCCTGCGGTGGGAACGGGCGAGTTTCCAGCGCCAGCTGCGGACAGTTTCGTACAAGAGGTCGATCCGGTCGACGTCTTGTGGGTGATCGACAACAGCTCCTCGATGGGGCCCGAGCAGGCGCGCGTGATGGCCGAGATCAACGCCTTCTTCTCGTGGTTCGATGCCTTGCGCCTTGATTACCACATGGGCGTGATCGCGACCGACGTGGTGTCGCCGCAGTTCGCCGGGCAGCTCGTGGGCAGCCCCACCTACATCGACAACACCACGACCGACGCCGAGGCGCGCCTGTCCGAGCGCATCAACCTCGGCACCGACGACATGGGCGACGAGTCGGGGCTGCTCGCGGTGGAGATGGCGCTCAGCGAACCACTCGTCAGCGGCTACAACGCCGGCTTCTTCCGGCCCGACGCCCGCCTCGCGGTCATTTTCCTCTCCGACGAGCCCGAGCAGTCGCCGTACGACGCGCAGCACTACATCGACTTTTTCGCTACCCTGAAGGCAGATACTTCGCGCATCCTGGTGGCCTCGATCGTCGGGGACTATACCGACGGCTGCAGCAACATCTGCGACGACGTCGAGCAGCGGGCAGGCGCAGGCGACAAGTACATCGACGTGACCAACGCCTACGCCGGCATTTTCGGTTCCATCTGCACCTGCGATCTGTCGCCCACGCTCGATGAGATCGGGATGAAGAGTACGCTCTTCTCTCGTTCCTTCGCGCTCTCGCAGGTGCCCACCGACAGCACCGAGATCCGCGCGTGGATCGACGGGGTCGAGAACAGCGCCTTCGTGTACGACGCCGAGGCCAACGCCGTGGTGTTCGACGACGCGCCGCTCAACGGCGCCCAGGTGGACTTCGAGTACCCGGTGGACGGGAGTTGCGCCGACTGAGGCGCGCTCACCACGCCTCGATCTCGTACAGCACCCCACCGCGAGCCACGGTGGTGTCGCGCCAGGACGCCACGGCGAAGAAGGAGCCGTCGCGACAGCCCACCGCCGTGCCGAGGTACTGGTCGGCCTCGCTCGAGTAGATGTCGGCGTCGGCGTCGGCGCGGCCGAGGCTGCCGGCCGCCAGGTCGAGGAAGATCCAGGCGCTGCCGCCCGCGCTGGCGATGTTGCCGTCGGTGTAGTTGCCGATGAGCAGGTCGGCGTTGCCATCGACGTCGAGGTCGCCGCTCACGAGGCTCGCGCCCACCTCGAGGCCGGCCTCGTAGATCTCGGTGGTGGCGTCGGTCCAGGCGTAGGCGCCGGGGCCGGGGTCGGTGAACACCACGACGCCACCGTAGCGGTAGGCCGCCATGGCGAGGTCGGGCAGGCCGGATCGGTCGAGGTCGGCGGGGCGAGCGATGCCGCGGCTATTCGTCCCGAACCATGCCGCCGCCGAGGCCGGGCCGGTGAAGGTCCACGCGGCAGCGCCGAGCCCGGTGGAGCCCCCGGGTAGCCCGTACACGGCGCCCGCGTCGGCGGCGGTGTCGTCGACCCCGGGCGCGCCCACGAGGAGGTCGTCGTAGCCGTCGTCGTCGATGTCGCCGCCCACCAGCGTGGCGCCGAAGCCGTCCCCGGTCGCGAGCCCGGTGCTGAGCGTGCCGTCACTGGCGGTGAGCGCTCCGCTCGCACTCGCGAAGACGCCCACGACCCCCGCGTCGACCTCGGCCGCGCCCACCGCGAGCTCGTCGAGCCCGTCACCGTCGAAGTCCGCGGCGTCCAACGCCTCGGCCCACTCGGCGCTGGTCCACTCCCCGGTGATGCTGATCGCGGCGTCGGCCGGTAGGAGACTGCCGCTGACGGGCGACGCGAAGACGTAGGCCACGCCCACGTTGCCCGCGCTGCGGTCGCCGACGAGCAGGTCGGCCTGGCCGTCTCCGGTGGCGTCGCGCATGCCGAGTGGAATGAAGCCGAGTTCGCTCTCGCCTTCGACGCTCGCCACCGCGTCGACCTCCGCGTTGCCCGTCCACGCGCTCGAGGCGGGGAGCACGAAGGCGGCGCCCGGCCCGTGGAAGGGGGAGCCGATCACCGTGTCGTCGACGCCGTCGCCGGTGATGTCGCCCAGAAGACTCAGGTTGTCGATGGAGCCAATGCGGCCGTCGGCCGTGGCGCCCCCCTCCTCGGCCACGAAGACGTCGCGCACGTCGACCGCGCCGCTGTAGGTCGGGACCTCGACCGGCTCCCCTGTGTCGCCGGTGTCACCGGTGTCGCCGGTTTCCGTCGCGACCGAGCTGTCGCTGTCGCTGTCGCTGTCGC
>SXON01000051.1 GCA_005778355.1 Pseudomonadota bacterium
ACGGTGTCCCTGACCTGGGAAACGCCGTGGATCAACCCACTCTGGGCGACGATCCTGGTGCGGGGGGACGGGACCTGGCCGACAGGGCTGGCCGATGGCGTGATTGTGGACCTCGACCTCGATCCCACCTGGGGCGAGGCGCACGCGGTGACCGACGACCTACCTGGGCTCGACGAGGGGAGCACCTGGTACTACACGCTCTTCGCGCTCGGGGCCGACGCGGGCGACCTGTACACGGAGGCCGAGGAGGGCGCGAACGCGGCGATTGTCAGCTTCGTGGTCCCGGTCGACACCGGCGACACCGGGACACCTCCGGTGGAGGACACGGGCGACAGCGGGGTGCCCGAGGTGCCGGATCGCTGGTCGGAGCCGGATCCGATCGAGGTGGTGGAGAGCGAGGCGTCGAGCGATTGTGGGTGTGGGACCTCCGGCGGCGGATGGATGGCTGTCGCGGTGGCGACGATTGGCCTGCGACGTCGGCGGTAGGCCGCGGCGCTACCGCTCGACAGCCGGCGGTCGGATGACCGTGGCGAAGGTGCCGTCGGGGAGCTCGATCCTGTAGTCCGGTGGGCAGTGGAGAGGTGGAGCTTCGAGGTCATGGGGGAGCGGGAGACTGATGGCACCGGTCATTGCGACGGGGCGCCGGTCGGGCTCCACGACAGGGCTGGGATCCGGCGTCATCGCGACCTCGACGGCGGGAACGGCTTCGCCACCGCCATCGCACGCGGCAAGCGCGGCGACCACCGAAACCACTTTTCCGTCGCGCACGATCGGTTCCACGGGACTCAGCACCGCCCGCGCGCAGACCGACCCGCCGCTGGCGGCGAGCGCGGACCCGAGCTTCCCTGGCGCCGATGGCGCGGGGAGCCTGGTGGGCAGGCGGTCGCCGGCGGGGGCGCGCAGCCGCCACCAAGCCCCCATGGATGCGAAACCCCTGGACCCATGCCACCCTCGATGCGAAAGTTGGCGACTCGCCGGCCGGGCGGGGAGAACTGGTCAACGGACAAACGCCGAGTATTCATGAGTCACGTTCCCGGCAGGCGAAAAAAGCACGCTGCGTGGGCCTACATTTTCGCATTTTGCGGGACATGGCCCCACGACTTTCGCATCCAAGGGGGCATAGCTTGGGGGCGAGGGGAGCTTGGCGGCCCAGGGTCACGGCAGATCGAGCTTCTCCGACACGTCGTAGGCGTAGAGCCAGGGGGTGGTGTGTTCGACAACCCCCACGCCATCGTCGTCGTGCTGCTCGGTGAGCGTGTTTCCGTGCGTGTCGTAGGTGCGCGACCAACTATCGTCGGTGGTGCCGTTTGTTGGTCCTCGACCTCGTTGCCAGCCTCGTCGTACGCGCGGGTATGTCGCTAGCCCGCCCGGCCGTCGGCCTCGACGTCGACCTCGGCCTGGAGGTTCCCATCGACGTCGTGGGTGGCGGACCACAGGGCTTCGGTGGTGCCGTCGTCATCGCAGACCCACCGGACCGGGAAGGCAACGGTCCCTTCGGCGCCCCGAACGGCGCGTGGTGACCTCCGGCCGGGCCCGTAGACGCCGGGAACAACCCCATATACGATCAGGGGCCCCACGGAGTCGCCGATGCCCCCGTCGATTCGAGACCAGGTCGAGCGCTTCGAGAAGGGCATTCGCGCTCGAAACCGGCGGGAGTGGGTCGCTGCGGTGATCGTGAGCGGCGTGTTGGCGGGGGTAGCGGTCGCGCTGCCGATGACCTTCGCGATGCGGGCAAGCGTCGCCGGGAGCGTCGCGGCCTGCGCGTTCGTTAGCTTCGTGCTCTGGCGATGGGGCCTCCCGCCCACCGGGCTTCGCGCGCTGAGCGCGGATGCCCAGGCCGTCGCTCTCGGGAACGCGCTGCGTCGCCAGGCCCGCCTGCTGCGCTGGGCGCCCGCCTGGTACATGGCGCCACTCGCGATCGGCATGCTCGCCTTCTTCACGGCGGCGTCGCCGGACGCGCGCCCGTGGGACGAGTACATCGTCGTGTCGGTGCTCTCGGCGGTGGTCTGCGCCGCCAATCTCCTCGCGGCCCGCCACCTCGCTCGCCAGGCAGAGGCGCTCGCGCCCTCCACTACCACCCGCCGCGACTAGGTCCCCGGGCAAGCACCCGTCAGCCGCCCGCGCGCCCACCTCGGTGGATGGGCAGCACGCGAACGCGCGTCCTTGTCTCATCGAGCGTCACAATCGCGCCGGCGGCGAGGGCGTCTGCATGGTCGCTGAGCAAGCGAACCACGTCGTCGCTAATGGCGTCGGGCACGAGGTCAAGGGCACGCACCTGCACCACGCTCGGCCCTGAGGCGCCGCCGGTCGCGAGCGGCGTTCCGAAGTCGAGGTCATTCGTGAACACCACGCGCCCTGCGGAAGCCGCCCACTGCATCAGCACCAGGTCGGTGGCGCCCGGGTCGCCCACGGCCGACCAGTGCACGGCGTCGACACCTCTACCGAGCAGGAACGGCACCCACTCGGGGCTGAGGTTCATGTCGACCAGCAGCTTCACGACGCGCGCAGCGGAACCTCGACCTCTTCGACCCGCCACGCGGCATAGCTGAGGGCGGCCAGCACGTCTTCGCGCTCGAGGTACGGGTAAAGCGCCAAGACCCGGTCGACCGAGTGCCCCGAGGCGAGGAGCCCGACCAGCGTTCCCACCGTCACCCGCATGCCGCGGATGCATGGCCGACCGCCCATGACTTCGGGATCATGGGTGATTCGAGCGAGGGCGGCAGCGCTGGTCACCCCCGGATTGTAGCCGCCCGGGCCTGGGATGCCAACGGGCGCGAACTTGGGCGCGCCGAGGCGTCGACTCGACCATGCCCCCCTGGATGAGACTCCTCGCCGACCATGTCACCCTCGATGAGACAGTCGCTAGGCATGCAGTCACCCGCGACGAGTAGCGCAACGGACGAACGCCGTGAACTGGCGAGTGCAGCACCCGCAGAGCGGCCGTGGAGCGTCTGCGGAGCGGGCCTTGTCGCATTTTGCCGGGCATGGTCCGGCGGTTGTCTCATCTCGGGGGGCATAGCTCCGCGGCGTGGTGTTCCCGTGGGGCCGGTGCCCGTGGCACATTCGCTCACGGGAAATCGAGTTTCTCGGTGACGTCGCCGTCGTAGACCGACGTCGTGGCGTCGTCGTCGATCCCGTCGGCATCGGCATCGTGTCGCTCCGTGAGCGCGTTTCCGTGCGCGTCGTAGGTGTTTGTCCACCTCTCGTCGGTGGTGCCGTCCGCGTCGTCGTCGTGCTGCTCGTCAAGTCGATTGCCTACCTTGTCGTGGGCATGGGTCTCGCGCGAGTCGACCGCGCCGTCGGCGTTCTCGTCCTCGTCGCGGCCCTCGCCGTAGTCCTCGGTGACAACGTAGCGCTCGGGAGTGGCCGTCTCGTTCACGCACGACATCGCCAGCCCGGCCCCGGGGAGCAGCAGCGGGCGCGCGGTGGTGCGGGCGTTCAGCGTGCGCAGTGTACCTGCCCCCTACCGAAAGTTCCGAAAGTACCCCGGGTCCATCATCGGGTTGTTCTTCCGCAACCAACCGAAGTCAGCCTTGGATCCCCCGTAGTTGTGTCCGGGGTACATCACTGTGTCGTCGGGGATCGTCGAGAGGCGCTGCGTGAGCGTGCGCATCATCTCGTTCTTGTCGCCCCCGGGGAGATCCACGCGGCCGCAGCCCTGGCAGAACAGGGTATCGCCCGCAACCAGCGCGCCCGCCACGCGGAAACACGAGGAACCGGGCGTGTGTCCCGGCGTGTGCAACCACTCGATCTCCACGCTCCCGACGGCGATCTTGTCGTGGCCCTCGCGCAACTGCAAGTCGCTCGGCGAGAGTCCGGTCACCTTGCGGACGAACTCGGCGTCGGCCCGGTGCACGTGGAGCGGACACGGGTGCCGCGAGAGGAGCCGGGCGAAGCCCTCCACGTTGAAGCCCATCATCGAGCCGCCGATGTGGTCGGGATGGTAGTGCGTCCCGAGCGCGCCCACGATGCGCATGCCATCGGCCTCGGCGGCGTTCACCACGTCGTCGATCGCCCACGCGGGATCGATGACCACGCACTCGCGCGTGCCCTTGTCGCCCACGAGGTAGATGAAGTTCTCCATCTGGGCACACACCGGGTTCTGGCGCCCGAAGTCACGGCCGGCGAGGAGCTGCTTGAAGTAGAGGGGCGATTCAGCGGACATCGGCGAAACCAAGCTCCGTCATGTATGTTTTCTCGAGGGTCGACGTGCTTCGGGCGAACTGGCTGCGCACGAATAGCGCCGCCGCCCAGGCCATCGCGAACAGGCGGTAGCCGAGCCCGGGACGCTCCGCAGGGACAAAACCCAGCTCCTGCCCCTGCGCCCACACGCGCTTCTGCACGTGTGTCACAAAGGCGGGCAGGTGCCGGAGCACCCGGTGGCCGGCGATGCGCGCGGCGAAGGCCCGCGTGGCGATCGGCGCGATCAAGAGCTGGATCTCGAGGATGCCGTAGTACGGGTGGCGCAGCCAGGGGTGCTCGGCGAGCAGGCGCTTCGTTTCTTTCTCGCCCCAGGCGATGTGCGACTCCTCTTCCTTGCACACCACCGCCAGCTTCTTGGCGATCTCGGCGCCCCGCGGGTCGTTCTCCGGCAAGGTCTGCATCAGCACGTCGCGGAAGATGTCGAGCACCATGCCCTCGCCGAGCGCGTGCTCCATCAGCACCTTCAGCGGGTAGTAGTTGTTGTGCGCGCTGAGCAGCTTGATCACCCAGTGCGCGGGCGCGGGGGTCATGTCGAGCGAGCGGAAGATGCGGGCGAAGAGCTCGAGGTGGTTGAGCTCCTCGTGGGCCTGCCGCACGTAGAAACGGGCCGCCTCGAGCGAGCGCGCCGCGTAGAGCGACTTGCCACAGTACACGCCGGTGGCCTCGCCGTAGAGGGCCTGGCTCAAGACGAAGCGGAGAACCTCGCGGTCTTCCGGGGCGTCGAGGTCGAAGCGGTCGGGGCCGAAGTCGTAGGGCTGCATCGACCTAGAGCTATGGCCTCAGACGCGCCGGGGGAAGGGGCCTCGCCGGCCCCTTCCCCTACCGCGCCATGCCCTCCGCCCTCCGGCATGCCTCCGGGCTCCGGCGAGAAGCGTGCTGCTAGCACGCTTCTCGTGGCGCTCTCCCCAACCCCGCAGTCGCCCAAGCCGCCGCCGCGGCATGGGCGACTCAGACGCGCAGCCGCACCTTCATCCGGTTGATGCCCTGCTTCGCCAGCTGGCAGGCGCGCGACTCGGTGACACCCAGCTTCGCGCCAATCTCCTTCAGGTTGGTGCCCTGGAGGTAGTAGAGCGTGAGCACCGTGCGCTCCTTGTCGGGCAGGTTGCCGAGGGCTTCGAGCACCTCCTCGGTGACTTCCTGCTTGATCCACTCGTCTTCCACGTTCACCGCGTCGCCGGCGATCTGGTCGCCGATGGTGGTGCCGCCGTCTTCGTCGAGCGGGGTGTCGGCGCTGGTGAGCTGGTAGATGCGGGCGTCGCCCACGAGGTCGTCGTACTCGTTCACCGTGAGTTCGAGCGCAACCGCCATTTGCTCACGCGTGGGGGCTTTCCCGTGTTTCTGGAAGAGTTCCTTGCGCTTTTGCTCGATGCGGTCGAACTTGCGACGCACGGCGCGAGGGACGAAGTCCGACGCGCGCAGGTGATCCACCATCGCACCGCGAACCCGAATCTCGGCGTAGGACTTGAAGGGCACGCCGCGCTCGGGGTCGAAGCGGTCGATGGCGTCGATGAGTCCCACGGTACCCACGCTCACGAGTTCATCCACATCCACGCTCGAGGGGAGGCGACGTGCCAGCCGCCCGGCGATGGTGCGCACGAGCGCCACGTGATCGACGATCAGGCGGTCGCGTTGGGCGGGCGTGAAGGCAGACATC
>SXON01000052.1 GCA_005778355.1 Pseudomonadota bacterium
CCACCCGGCCCAATCGCAGCGGGGTCAAGCCGACGTGATGCAGGTGCCCGGAACCTAGGCGGGGAGGCGGGTGGCGCCCCTGGCGCGCCCCATCGCGGAGCGCAGCGCAGCCGATGGGGACGCCAGCGGCGACAGGCCCCGTCGGCCGCAGGCCGTTCTACAGAGTTCCGGGCACCGGGATCGCCTGGAGATAGGGGGTCCCCGTGTCGCGACACAGGGCCGGGTGGGGCCGACCTCAAGCTACGAGGGAACCACCGCCGTAAGAGGAAAGTACTGCCCCTTGATGCGCTCCACGTAGGCCACGAGCTTCGGCGCTCTCGCCGCGTCGTGGATCGGTGTTTTCCCCGGGTGTCCCTGGATGGCCCACAAGAACGCGAACACGGTGGCATCGACGCTACGGGGCGCCTCGCCGAGCAAGTAGCGATGGTCGCCAAGGATGGTCGCAACGGCCTCGATGTCGGACACCCCCATCGCCATCACCTCGTCGCGCGTGTAGCGCCCGATGCCCTGCGCCATCGCTGATTTCCGCACGCTGCTACGAATGAACGGCAGGGCCAGGGGGGCCAGGAAACCAGGCACCATCACGCTGAACGCGGGGTACTGGATGGCCCAGCCGTCGTCTTCGAGCCACCGGGTCCGGAGGGCCACGAAGTAGGTGCCCTCCTCGAGCATACGTCGCACCGCGCGCGCGGTGGCGCGCTCCATTGGCGTCATGCCCTCGTCGAGGGTCACGCCCCGTGTCTGCACCAGGTGCTCGATGATCATCTGGCTGTCGCCGAGCTTCTGGCCGTCCACCAGGACGTACGGCACCTTGCCGCGGGGCGCCTGCGGCGGGAGTCCACGCTGGCGCTCGTAGGCCACCCCAGCCAGCCGCAACCACGTTTCCAGCTTGATCACGAAGGGCGAGAAGTCCGGGGTCTCCCAGCCGGGCCTCGTACCGTAGAGCACAAGTTCTGACATGCCGGCTGGAATATCCTGGGGCCGCTTGCCCGCCTCCGGTCGGTCGAGTGTCTGATGCCCGCAGGTGGACCCGATGCCGCACTCTCGCCTCTTCCTCTCGTTGCTGTTCCTCGCTGCCTGCGCGCCAGCGGACGAGTCGCGCCCGCTTGCCCAGGATCCCCAGAGCTGGTGGTCGGTGGTGGGGCCACGACTTGCCGCCGACAGCCGCCGGTTCCACGCCGAGGGCGAGGCGCTTGTCGCCCGTCATCCAGCTTCAGCCGCCGAGATCAGGCCCGGGGTCACCACCCTGAGCGCCCCCGGCGCCACGACACTGTCGCTCAGCGCCGGCGGGGGTCGCCCGACGCTCGGGGCCTGCCAGCACGACGGGGCGGTCGACGCCTCGGGCCACTGCCTGCAACGCGCGGAGATCGACCACGGCCACGGGCTCGTGGAGTGGTGGGCCTCGACGGCCGAGGGCCTGGAGCAGGGCTTCGAGCTCGCGCGTGCCGAGGGCGACGAGGTGCGCATCGCGGTCGCGACCGACGTGGCGATCTCGCTCGACGGCGACAAGCTCCGTCTCGGCGACTGGACGGCGTCCGCGCTCGCCGCCTGGGACGCCGATGGACGGGCACTCCCGGTGCGGTTCGTCGCCGGTCGCGACGGTTTCGAGCTTGTCGCTCGGGTGGAGGGCGCCCGCTTCCCCGTCACCATCGACCCCCTCTACCGGCCGGACGGCCACGAGTGGACCGGCAGCGAGAGCGGCGAGGGCTTCGGCACCGCCATCGCCAGCGGTGGCGACGTCAACGGCGACGGCTACGACGACCTCGCCGTCGGCGCGCCCAGCTCGAGCGGCGGCGGCAACGTGTACGTGTTCCACGGAAGCGCCGACGGGGTCTCCACCACTGCGACCACCTCGATCGGCAACCCCAACGGCGGGGCCGCCCAGTTCGGCGCCGCGCTGTCGATCGCGGGCGATCTCGATGGCGATGGCTACAACGAGCTCGTGGTCGGTTCGCCCGGCTACGACGGCGACAGCGGCATCCTCACCGTGTACGAGGGCGGATCAGGAGGCGTGGCCACGAGCGCAACGGCCGACGCGACGCTCGACCTCGGCTCGCGCTGGGGGGCGAGCATTGTCGGCATGGGCGACGTCAACGGCGACGGTCGCGACGACTTCGCGGTAGGCGGCCCCGGCGACAACGGCAACAATGGCGTTGTCTACCTGCTCGGCGGCGCCTCGAGCGGCTTCAGCGTGCTCGGCAGTGCCGCGGGCACCACCGCCGACGAGTTCGGCACCAGCCTCGCCGCCGGCGACTTCAACGGCGACGGCTACACCGAGCTGGTCGTCAGCGCGCCGGGCGGCACCGAGGCCTTCATCTACGACGGGAGCACCGGCGCCGGCATGCTTGCGACGACGCCGGGCACGCTGGTGTCCACCAACGCGATGTCGGGCCTTGGCGCGGCGCTGGCCGTGATCGACTACGACGACGATGGCGACCTCGACCTGGCCGTCGGCACCTACGACACCACCAACACCGACGGCCGTGTGTCCGTGTACCTCAGCGACGGCGCCGGGCTCTCGAACATCACCGACTACAACTACGGCGGGAGCACCGGGGCCGAGCTCGGGCGGGCGCTCGCCTCGCCCGGCGACCTCGACGCCGACGGCGTGGACGACCTGGTCGTGGGCGCGCCTGGCCTCGACTTCACCTACGTGTTCTCCGGCGACACGGACGGGACGGGCAATATCGGCATCGCAGTCACCCTCAGCGGCGATGCGGGCACCGGCTACGGCGGCGCGGTCGCGGCCGCTGGCGACGTGGACGCGGACGGCTTTCCCGACGCCTTCGTCGGCGCGGCAGGCAGCGACACGGTGACGCTGCTGCGCGGCGGCGCCTTCGACGCGATGGCCACTGGTCCCGCCGGCGAGACCATCCTCGGCGACACCACCAGCAACCGCCTCGGCATGTACCTCGACTTCGCGGGCGACATCGACAACGACGGCTACGACGACCTCGTCGTGGCGGCGCCGGTCAACGACTACGCCGCGAGTAACGCAGGCGCGGTCTACACCTTCCACGGCTCGGCCACCGGGCTCGTCACGACCGCCGACGTGTCGCTCTACGGGGAGGCCACCGACGACCGTTTTGGCGGGGCCGTGGCCGGCGCGGGCGACGTCAACAGCGACGGCTACGCCGACGTCATCGTCGGGTCGCCGACCCACGACACCGCCGGCGCCAACGCCGGCCGCGTGTACCTCTACGAGGGCAGCGCCAGCGGGCTCGGCAGCAGCGCCGCCACCACCATCGACGGCGAGTCGGCGGGCGAGCAGTTCGGCAGCGCCGTGGCAGGCGGCGGCCAGATCTACCGCGCCGGCTATGGCGACGTCGCGGTCGGCGCCCCCTACGCCACCGGCAGCGGCGGGGGTGCCTGCGGCGAGGTACGCACCTACCGCGGCTCCGCCACCGGGCTCAGCACCACCGCCTCCGACACCCTCAGCGGCGAGGCCTCGGGCGACTACTTCGGTCTCTCCGTGGCCCTCGTCGACGTCACGCACGACTACTACTACGAGGTCGTCGCCGGGGCGCCCAACGCCGACCCCGGGGGGCTCTCCAATGCGGGCAGCATCTATGCCTTCACCGCCCAGGAGAGCGGCCTCGAAGACACTGCCAGCATCAGCAGCGACGGGGCGGCGGCGGGCGATGGCCTTGGTCGGAAGCTGTCGCGCGCGGGCGACGTCAACGGCGACGGCTACGGCGATGTGCTCGCCACCGCCATCGGCGCATCGAGCAACGCCGGCGCTGGCTACCTCTTCCTCGGCACGTCGTCTGGACTCGACAGCACCGCGAGCTGGTCGGCCACCGGCGATGCGAGCAACGACTACCTGGGTAGCTCGGTGGGTGCCGGCGACTTCAATGGCGATGGCCTCGACGAGCCGGCCCTCGGCGCCTACGCGAGCGACGACCCCGTCGGCGATGCCGGGTCGATCTACGTGTACACCCTCGCCGACGACCTCGACGAGATCGCCGAGCAGCGACTCCTCGGCGAGGACGGCGGTGACTACCTTGGCTTCGCGCTGGCGGCCGGCGGCGACATCAATGGCGACGGCTACGACGATCTCGTGGGCGGCGCGTTCTCGGTCGACGATGCCGCCAACGAGGGCGGCGCCATCTACACCTGGTACGGCGAGCCCGCCGATATCGACGGCGACGGCACCCTCTCTGCCGACGACTGCGACGACGGCGACGCGAGCGTGGGCGAGGCTTCGCTGGTCTTCTATCGCGACATCGACAGCGACGGCTACGGCTACACCGCCGACTCCACCACCGTGTGCCGCACGCCCTACGGCAACTACTCCACTGTGGGGGGTGATTGCTCCCCCAACCGGTCCGAGGTCAACCCCGCGGCGACGGAGGTCTGCGACGACGACGACACCGACGAGGACTGCAGCGGCGCCGCCGACAACGACGACCCGAGCGCCACCGGCACCAGCACCTTCTTCGCTGACAACGACGGCGACGGCTACGGCGACGCGGCGAACACGGTGAGCGCCTGCGACCAGCCCACGGGCTACGTGAGCGACGACACCGACTGCAACGACGCCGACGCGGCGATCTCCCCGGCCGGCACCGAGGCCTGCGACGCGCTCGACACCGACGAGGACTGCGACGGCCTGGTCAACGACGACGACCCGAGCGTCACCGGCACCTCGCCCTACTACGACGACGAGGACGCCGACGGCTACGGCGAGAGCGCCGTCTACGGCTACGCTTGCGACGTTCCCGGCGGCTATGTGCTGGACAACACCGACTGCCTCGACACCGACTACGACATCAACCCCTCGGCCACCGAGCTTTGCGACGGAAGCGCCACCGACGAGGACTGCGACGGCCTCGCCGACATGGACGACCCCGACGTGGTCGGCAGCATCACCATCTACGCCGACGTCGATGACGACGGATACGGCGACGCGAGCGAGGCGGTGGCCGCGTGCGGCGTGCTGAGCGGCCACGTCACCGATTCAACCGACTGCGACGACGAGAACGCCGCGATCAACCCCGGTGCCACCGAGGCCTGTGACGATCTCGACACCGACGAGGACTGCGACGGACTGGCCGACGATGTCGACGGCAGCGTGACCGGGCAAGTGGCGATCTACAACGACTTCGACGGCGACGGCTACGGCGGCAGCTACGAGGACGTGAGCTGCGAGACCCAGGCCGGCGAGGCCACCAACGCCGACGATTGTGACGACCGCGACGCCTCGATCAACCCCGACGGCACCGAGGTGTGCGACGCCCTCGACGCCGACGAGGACTGCGACGGCCTGGCGGACGACGACGATCCGAGCGCAGACAGCGCCACATTCACCACCTGGTTCAGCGACGACGATGGCGACGGCTACGGCGACGCCACGGGCGACACCACCGCTTGCGACGCACCGGCCGGGCACGTGGCCGACGACGGCGACTGCGACGACCTCGCGGAGGACATTCACCCCGGCGCCGACGAGTCCGACTGCACCGACCCCATCGACTACAATTGCGACGGCTCGACCGGCTACGCCGACGACGACAGCGACGGCTGGGCCGCCTGCGAGGACTGCGACGACGACGAGGCCAGCGCCTACCCGGGCGGCACCGAGATGCCGGTCGACGGGATCGACGGTGATTGCGACGGCTACGAGGCTTGCTATATCGACGGCGACGGCGACGGCTACCGAGCGGACGAGACGACGACGCGTGGGAGCCTCAGCTGCACCGCCACGGGCGAGGCCAGCGCCGGCACCGACAGCGGCGACTGCGACGACGCCGACGCGAGCGTTTCACCCGCCGCCACCGAGACCACCGGCGACGAGGTCGACCAGGACTGCGACGGCGTCGAGAGCTGCTACGCCGACGACGACGGCGACAGCTACCACGACGGAGCGACCACCGTCGAGAGCACCGACGCCGACTGCGGCGACGTCGGCGAGGCCCTCGCGGCGAACACCGGCGACTGCGACAGCGCCCGGAGCGACGTCTTCCCGGGTGCCGACGAGAGCGACTGCACCGACCCGACCGACTACAACTGCGACGGTTCGACCGGCTACACCGACGCCGACAGTGATGGTTACGCCGCCTGCGCCGAGTGCGACGACACCGACGCGGCCGTGTCGCCCGCGGCCACCGAGAGCTGCAACGGCGTAGACGACGACTGCGACGGCAGCACCGACCCCGACACGGCCATCGACGCCGGCACCTGGTACGCCGACGCCGACGCCGACGGATTCACCGACGCGGCCTCTTCACTCGTAGCTTGCGACGAACCTGCGGGCTACGCCGCCGCGAGCAGCCCGGAGGATTGCGACGACGCCGACGCCACGTCCTTCCCCGGCGCCCGCGAGCTGTCCGACGACGGCATCGACCAGGACTGCGACGGAAGCGACCTCGTGAGCAGTGTCGACACCGGCGACAGTGGGGACACGGGCGCGGGAGACACCGCCGACAGCGGTCGCCCCGACACTGGCAGCGAGGACAGCGCAGCTGACGACACGGGCGGCGGCAGCGACAGCGGAGACACCGACACCGACACGGACGCCGACACCGACGCCGATACCGACGTCGACACCGGCACCGACAAGTCCGGCGAGTCCTGCGGTTGCGACGCCGGCTCGGCCCTCGGCGCCCCGGCCACCCTTCTCGGCGCCCTCTGGCTCAGGCGGCGTCGTGCATCGCGGCGGCGCGAGTAGCGCAAGCACGGCCCGCGCCGGAAAACGCCAACTCGCTTGCCCGGGGCCCAGCTCCCGCGTGTCTCATGTCTCCGAGAGAGTGTCGATCGTGGTAGCGGGCCCCGGATTCCGTCCCTGCGACAGCATGCCACCCGCCCGTCACGACATCGACGCCCTCTACCGGGCGCACGGCGGCCTCGTCCGTGCGCGCATCCGGCGATTCTTCCCGGAGGCCGAGGCCGACGACGTGCTGCAGGAGGTTTTCGTGCGAGTCATCGAGAAAATCGAGAGCTTCCGAGGTGAAAGTAGCACCTCGACCTGGCTGTACCAGCTCACCACGCGCCACTGCCTCAACCGACTGCGCGACCGCTCGCGCCGCCACGCCCTCTGGACGGAGAGCGGCGAGATGTGGTCGGCGCCCGTCACGCCACCGTCGCAAGAGGCCCGCACGCTGCTCGGCGAGATCTGGCGCGACCTCGACGAGGAGATGGCCTTGATTGCGATCTACTACCACCTCGACCAGCTCACCCGCGACGACGTCGCCACGCTGGTGGGCCTCTCCTCCCGCACCGTGGGCTACCGCCTGGAGGCCTTGAGGAAATTGGCCGAGGCGAGGGGGCAGGCATGATCGGGCTCTACGACCGCGAGGGGCACCTCTCTCCGCTGGGCCTGCACCAGGTCGCCCTTGGCGAGGCCGATGCCCACGATCATCTCGCCACCTGCGCCGCCTGCCAATCGCGACTCGAGGGCCTGCGCCTCGCCGCCGCCGCTCCCCTCCCCGCTCTCCGCCTCCGAGGCGAGGTGGTCGCCTTGCCGCGACGTCGGCTCTGGGTGGCTGCCGGTTCCGCTCTCGCCATGGCCGCGGCGCTTTTGCTCTGGGTTGGCGGTCCCGCGCCCGGCGATGGCACCGAGCCCGACACCTTCACCGCCCGAGGCACCGACCTGCGCCTGGAGGTGTACCGCGACGCCCCCGGGGGCGCCGAGCGCCTCGCCGAGGGAAGCCTCGTTGCACCGGGAGACCGGCTCGGTTTCCGCTTCGCCAGCCGCTCCTCCGGGCACCTCGTGGTGCTGGGGATCGACGAGGCGGGCAGCGTGTACCCGGTGTGGCCCGCCGAGGGGTCGGGCACGGTCCCCGTCGAGCCCGCCCCCGAGGGACGTCAACTCGACGCCGCCGTGGCCCTCGACGACACGCCCGGCGACGAGCGACTCATCTGCCTGCGTTGCGACGGTCCCCTGGCGTGGCCCGACATCGTGGCCGCGTCGGGGCGGCGCATCCCCGGCTGCGCCCAGGCCGAGCTTCGGCTCCGCAAGGACGGCCGTTGATCGCTCTCTTGCTGGCCCTCGCCGCCGAGGCGGGGGAGCGTCGCTACGCGGTCATGGTCGGCGCCAACCGCGGGCTCGCCACCGATCTCGACCTCCGCTACGCCGAGAGCGATGCCCGTCGCATGGGTGAGCTGCTCGTCACCCTGGGTGGCGTCCCGGCGGCGAACCTCACGCTGGTTCAAGGTCGCGACAGCGACGACGTGCGCGAGGTCTTCGACCAGCTCGGTGATCGGCTGCGTCGCGAGTCGCGGCCCGGCGAGCGCTCGATGGTGGTCGTCTACTACAGCGGCCACGCCGACGGCCAGGCACTTCACCTTTTGCGCACCGAGCTGCCCACCCGGGAGCTGCGCGAGGCGGTGGCGGCGCTCCCCGCCGACCTTCGCCTCCTCGTCGTCGACGCCTGCGAGTCGGGCGACATCCTGCGCGCAAAGGGCGCCGCACCCACCACGCCCTTCCCCATCGCGCCGGGCAGCGAGGGGCTGGTGGAAGGCTTCGCGGTGATCACCGCGACCGGCGCGGGCGAGGATGCCCAGGAATCCGAGCGTCTCCAGGGCGGCGTCTTCACGCACCATCTCCTCGCGGGCCTGGCGGGCGCGGCCGACAGCTCCGGCGACGCCCGCGTGTCCTTGCAGGAGGCCTGGCGCTACGCGCAGGGCCGGACGGTGGCCACCACCAGCCGCGCGCCCGTGGTGCAGCACCCATCCTTCGCCTTCGACCTCCAGGGGCAGGCCGACCTCGTGCTCACCACGCTCGCGGGGGCCCGGCGCACCGGTCGATTGTTGCTCCAGGACCCTGGCGTCTACGTGCTCCTCGACCTCGCGGAGACACGCCTGGTGGCCGAGGTGGAGGTGGCGGCGGGTGGGCGCCTCGCCCTGCCGGAGGGCGAGTACCGGGTGCGGCGCCGCCTGCCCGACCGGGTCGACGAGGGCAGCGTGATCATCCGCAGCGGCGAGGACACGCTCCTCGCCGGGGCCAGCCTTCGTTCTTTGCCCTACGGCCAGTCGGCCCGGCGCGGCGAGACACAGTCGCTCTACACGGCGGTCGGGGTGGTGGCCGGCGGCGGTGTCCACGGGCCGCTCGACGAGGCGCTCGGCATCGCCGGGCTCGGCACCCTGGGACTGCGCGCCGACCTGCCCTGGCTCAGTGTCTTCGCCCGGGGACGGTACAGTCGCGCCGTCGCGACCAATGACTACTTGAGCACCGAGACCTCCCTGGCCGGTGGGGAGGTCACGGCGCTGCGCATGTTCGACCTTGGACCCACCTCGCTGGGGCTTGGCCTCGGCGGCGGCCTCGATGCCGCCTGGCAGGACTTCGTCACCGATGGCGAGGCGCCGTCGCGACAGGCCCTCGCTGGCCACGTCGGCCCGGTCGCGCGCGCCGAGATCGCCCTTGCCTCCCGTCTCAGCCTCGGCTTCGAAGCGGGCTGGGACATCTACACCTTTCCCGGCCACAGCGCCGAGCAGCTCGTCACTACCGCCGTCCCCCGGGGGAGCCTCGATGCGACTGTCTGGCTTCGCTAGCCTGCTCGTCCTGCTCGGCTGCGGCGACGGGCTCGTCGATGGCAGCTACCCGGGAGAGCCGGTCTTCACGATCTCGGGTCTCGTCCGCTACGAGGACGCCGGCGAGGAGCTCCCCGAGGAGCCGATCATCGCCGGCATCATGTGGGAGGGACTCGACGAAGACGAGGACATCGACCTCGGCCCGGCGCTCCGCATCGCGACCACCTTCCCGGCTCGCTACCAGCTCGACCTGTTCGCGGCGCCGCCCGAGTCGCTCGAACCGACGCTGGAGAGCGCCTGGCTCGCCATGCCAGTGCTCTACGCGGATAGCGGTGGCGACGAGTTCTTCGACCCCGCCATCGACGAGGTGTGGGGCGGCGCCCAGGGGGGCTGGGTGCTCTACACCGAAGAGACCTGGTCGCCCACGCCCCCAGACGACGCTGAGCCGCCGCCGGGTGACGCACCCGAGATCCCGGTCTTTGAGCCCGGGTTCCACGTGGTCTACTTCGAGGACGGCTGCCCGGGGAGCATGCCCACTGCGGGCGACGCCCTCGACTTCGACCTCTACGTTCGCCAGGCCGACGGCGAGAACGTCGGCGAGCCCTGCGACTAGGCGACTAGCGAGGCGCCAGCCACACGCGCTTGAGGTGGTGCACCGCCGCGATGCGCTCCTCGGCCACGCGGTTCGCGGCCATGGCGGTGGTGATCCCCTCCACCTTGGCCTTGTTGATCACGCGCTTGACGGTGTCGAAGATGTTGGCGGCGTCTTGCATCGCCTTGTCGCGACCGTAACCCTTGAGCTCGCTGTACACGTTGATGAGGCCGCCGGCGTTGATCACGTAGTCGGGCGCGTAGTTGATGCCCCGGGTGGCGAGGGCCTCGCCGTCGCGCTTCTCGTCGTCGAGCTGGTTGTTGGCGCCGCCCGCGATGATCGGCGCGCGCAACATGGGGATGGTGCGCGGGTTGATGATGCCGCCGATCGCACAGGGCGCGAGCACGTCGCACTCGGCGCGGTAGAACTCGTCCCCCTCGAGCACGCTGCCGCCGAAGGCCTCCATCGCGCGCGACAGGCGCTTGCCCGACACGTCGGCGTAGAGCAGCTTCGCGCCCTGCTCGTGCAGGTACTTGGCGAGCCACCAGCCCACGTTGCCCACGCCCTGGATGGCGACGGTCCGGCCCGACAGGTCGGGGCTGCCGTAGGTGACCTCGAGGCAGGCGCGGATGCCGTGGAAACACCCCCAGGCGGTGACCGGCGATGGGTCGCCCGAGCCGCCATGGGCCGCCTCCGAGCCGGTGACCCAGCGGGTTTCCCGCCGGATGTTCCCCATGTCTTCCACGGTGGTGTTCATGTCTTCCGCGGTGACGTAGCGACCGCCCAGGCTGTCGACGAAGCGGCCGAACGCCCGGAACATCGCCTCGGTCTTCATGGCGGGATCGCCAATGATGACCGCCTTGCCGCCGCCGAGGTCGAGACCGGCCACCGCCGCCTTGTACGTCATGCCCCGGGAGAGACGAAGCACGTCGCGCACCGCGTCGGCCTCGCTCGGGTAGTCGAGCATGCGCGTGCCGCCGAGGGCCGGGCCCAGGGTGGTGTTGTGGACGGCGATGATCGCCTTCAGTCCCACCGCGTCGTCGCGACAGAACACGATCTGCTCGTGGTCGTAAGACGACAGTTGCTCGAAGATGCTCATGCAGGACCTCGCGAGGGGGGCGGGCCTAACCGGGTGGGCCCCCCTCGCCGCTACGTCGCTTGCCAGGGACGGGAAAATCCAGGACCTCCAGGACATCGTCAACGGTCGAGGACATCGGCACGAGCGTGCTCCCGAGCGGAATCCACTGGTCCGTTGTCGCGACCGAGACGACGCGCGCTCCGCAACGGGCGGCAAGGTGGGTGGGCCCGGTGTCGGGACCGATCCAGATCGCGGTGGTGCGCGCCAGCGTCACAAGCCCCGGAAGCTCGGGACGATCGCTGGCCCAGGCCTCGAGAGGGCCGCCCACGAGTCGCGAACCGGGCAGCGCACGATGCAGTTCGACCCACCAGTCGAGTGGTGGTGTCTTCTGGGCAGAAGACGCGCCCGGTGCGATCACCACGCCCTCGCGCGGGCCCTCGATGCGCCAGGCGGGGTCGCAGGGGTACACCGAGGCGAAGTGGGCCCACGCGGGCGTGCCGGGCGGGGGTCGCGCTGCCACCCAGCGAGTGTCGCGACACGGAAACGCAGCTCCCCTCCCCTCGGTGAAACACACCGCCAGGTTGAAGCCCACGGGGTCGTCGCCTCCGAGCATCCACGCCGACTCTGCAGCGTCGATGTCCCAGAGCCGGGCCACGGGGCCGCAGAGGTTGACCAGTGGCCGGAAGCGCGGGTTGCAGGCCACGTGGACCTCGTGTCCATCGGCGCAGAGCGCCTTGAGCACCGGCATGGTCAGCACGAAGTCGCCGAGGGCGCCGCCTCGTGCGAAGCACGCGCGCATCAGGCCTCGAGTGGCTGCAGTCTCCCGAAGCCGGGACGCCGCAGGTAATTGGCGAACCAGCCGTCGCAGGACTCGTTGCGCGCGCAGAAACGGCAGTCGTCCACCTTGTGGAAACGCACCACGTCGGGGAAGAACAACAGCGCCTTCTCGGCCTGGTGGTCGGCGTCGACATACCAGCGATTGCCCGTCTTGCCCCCGTGCCCCGCCAGTTCGGCGAGCAGGCACGCGGGCAGACCGCGGATCGCCACGCGCAGCCCGGCCGCCGCCAGCCCCGGGACGACCGCGCGCAAGGCGGCGAGGGCCCGCGCGGGCGGCGGCGCCATCGACGCGCTGCCGCCGTCCACGGGAAACGGGTAGGTGAACGTGATGCCACCGGCGCCGTTGGCCTGGGCCACCCGTGCGGCGCCAGGGAGCACCGCCAGCGCCGAGCCCGCCAACTCCGTGTTGGCCACCGTCGCGAGGCCGATTTCGCGCGCCCGGGCGAGCACGCGGGCGCCCGCGGCGAGGTTCGAACCCGACTCGCCGGCCTGGAGCGGGAGCACCAGCGCGTCGACCGGCACGCGCCCGGCGTCGAGACCCTCGAGGTCTTCCACGCCCGCGTGCAACGTGATGCGGCGAACGCCGCGTTCGCGCGCGAAGTCGCACAGCTCGCGAAGGTCGTCGCGGGAGGCGGCACCCACGCCCGAGAAGACGACGCTCTCCACCGGGCGGCCCCGGGTGCTCGCCTCGGTGAAGAACCGGAGATTCTGCCGCACTTCCTCGGTGCTCATCGTGCGGGTGGGCACGGGCGCCCCGGCGCGCACTCTCCCTGGATAGCTACGTTGGAGGCGCACTTGCAGGGCGCGAGGGCGCTCCACGGCGCCGGCTGGAGTCCAGGTGATCACGCCACGGCGACTAACGCCCCGCGCGTTGACACTCACCCCACAGCGGCTTTGCACGCGCCTCACGAACCGTTCGCCTCGGCGCGTGTCTGTGCTCCGCGGAGGTGCTGATGCACGCCCTTGCCCACGATGAAAGCCCCGACACGAGCGAATCTGCGCTCGCCTTCTTGCTCCGCCCCCAGGGGAGCCCCCCAACCGATCGCAGCGCCGGCCAGGTGCTCGAGGTCGCGCAAGTCTTCGGCGAGAACATCGTCGATGTGCGGCACTACCGGCGCGGCGACACCGTCCGCATCGGCATGGCCGACGACTTTGTCGTGCCCGTCGATCTCTTGCCGGAGGACCACTTCCCGGTTTTCTCCCACGACGGACAGGGCTGGGTGGCCCAACTGAGCCCCCATTGGGCCGGTTTCATCGACCACGGTGACAATCGCACCGACATGCACGCACGCGCCGAGGCAGGCCGCGTGCGCCTCGATGACGACGAGGTGATGGTCTTCGAGGTGGGCCAGAGCCTCTTCGTCGCGCGCACCACTTGGCGTTCACGACGACTCCCGGTGCCCGTCACCAGCGACGTCGACGTGCCGATGGTGCTCATCGCCGCGACCATGGGCTTCCTCGCCACCGTGCTCGGCATCGTGGCCGCCTACGTCCCCCCGCCGCCGGAAACCAGCCGCAACGACGCCATCACGCGAATCGTCGATCTCGAGCTGTACCGGCCCAAGCCCGAGCCCCAGTCGGCGCCCGCGCCCGAGCAGGGCAAGCCCAAGGCCGGGGGCGGTGAGGGCCCCAAGGATGTGAAACCCGCTCGCGAGCCGCGTCCTGGCAACCCGAACGAGCAGGTGGCGCGCGACAAGGTCGAGGAGATCTTCGGCGGTATCGAGGCCCTCGCCGAGAACACCTTGAGCGCCGCGACGGCGGCCGGCATCAAGAACCTCATCGGCACGCATGGCACGCAGGCCCCCGGGGCCGGTGGGCTCACCGCCGGTCGCTGCCTCTCGGCCGATTGCACCGGCATCGGCGTGGCGAGCGGCGATGGCACCGCGCCCTGGGGCAACGGTGATCGTCGCAAGGGCGACGGCAAGGAGTGGGGCGGCGACTTCCAGCTCAAGAAGACCGAGGCCAAGCTTCAAATCGAGGGCACACCCACGATGATGGGCGGCATCGACAAGTCCGACGTCGACAAGGTCGTGAAGCAACATCTCACCTACCTGCGCTACTGCTACAGTCGGGAGCTGCAGAAGCAGCCCCAACTCAACGGCAAGGTGAGCATCCGCTTCGTGATCGCCGCCGACGGCGCCGTTTCCAGCGCCACGGTGTCGCGCTCCACCCTCGGCCACCCGCCCACCGAGAGCTGCATGACCAACAAGTTCCTGCAGATGCAGTTCCCCGAGCTGAAGGGCGGTGGGATCGCCATCATCACCTACCCCTTCGTGTTCGCCTCCTCGTAGGCGTCTGCAACCAGGTCGCGACGGCGCACCGTCACCCGGCGGTGCGCCGCATTACATTCACGTGATGGACGCTTTTACCTGGGGGCCGCGCGACCGCGTGCGGCTCGACGAGCAAGGCCTGGTGCGCGCCGTGATTCATGGTGAGGCCCTGGTGCTCCACGCCCCAACCCCCGCCCACGCGGCATCGCAGTATCTCCGGCAGCGCGCGGACAAATTTGGCCTAGACCCGTCGGAATGCCCGGCATCGCCTGTGCTGATCGACAATACCTTCAGCGCTGCCCTCGGCCCCGAGTGGCGCGTCGCCAAGCTCGCCCTCCTGCCGCAGGGAGTCACGGTCAATCTCACCCGCAGCAGGTACGGCCTCGCCTCCACCCGGGGCGGCATCGCCGTTCGCATGCGCCCCGACACGCCGGAGGGGGAGTATCACGTCCTGGGGGCGAGCCGTCGAGCCCGGCGCTCAGTCGGGCCGAGTCCCACCCAGGCGCAGGTCGACGACGCGCTCGCCTCGCCGCTCGCCTTCGCGCTCGGGAGCTTCCCCCCGTGCCCCGGTATCGGCCTGCACCCGCTCGGTCATGGGCTTCGACTCGCACCCGACACGCTGGGCTGCTGGGCACCGGCGCTCCGAAGCCAACACGCGGTCGAGGCGATCTTGCGTGACGTCGCTGGGCAGTCGACCGATCCCCAGGCGCCCGACGAGGTGGTCCTCTTGCTCACGTGCCAGGTCACCGGTCCAGGAGGGCGGCCCCTCGGCATCTACCGGCTCGGCGTGCGCGTCCGCGACCAGCGGCTCAGCGGGCTGGAGCCCCTCGGCGCCGGGGCCACGGCTCGCGCCTTCGCGTGGGACCCGGTCTGCATGACGGGGGATGTCAGCCTGGGAATCAGGTCGAGCGACGCCGCCCTCAACCCCGCCAAGGAGCTCGTCACGCCCTTTGCGGTCGACCCGCCAGTTCTCGGCGAGTGGAGTCTCAAGGGAACGCGAGTCAAGGCCGTCCAGACCGGCTACGATGCGCCGCCGACGAGCACCACCGGTGATTTCGATTTCACCGCCCGAACGTCGGACTTCGGCTATGTAAGCGCCTACTACCACGTGAACCACTGCCTGGAGCGGCTCGAGGAGATCGGCCTCGGCGTCGCCGGGCTCTTCGTGCACCAGACCGCCGCGAATGGCAACTGGCCGCTCCCTGTGACGCTCGCGAGCACGGCCGCCCTGGCCGAGACGCAGCCCAAGCCGTCGGGGCCGAACACGCTCGGTGCGAACCAAATCGTGTTCGACTTCCTCGACCCCGGGGCGCTGAACCCCGGCACCCTCTGGAGCGCCGCCGACGGGCACCTTGCATGGCACGAGGTGGCTGGGCACGTCACGCTGCTCAACCAGCTCGACACCGCCTACCTCGACTTCGCCCACTCCTTCGGCGACGGCATCGCCTCCGTTTTCGCCCATGCGCTCTCCGGCTACACGAGCGGGCTCACCTACCCTTGGACCGGAGGCCACCTGCCTCCGGATGGCATCTCCGCCCTCCCCAGACACCACGATCTCGTCCCCGGCACGGGTAGCGCCAGTGCGTTGGACGCGGGGTGGGGCAGCCCCGACCAGGCACGTGTGGGCATCTACGACCCCTACCTCGGCGAGCAGTCGATGTCGTCGACCCTCCACCGGCTCTACCGCTCGCTGGGCGGTGACTCCAGTTCGAGCGCCCGGCGGCTCGAGGCCGCCCGGGTGACGACGTGGCTCGCAGTGGGGAGCATCGCCGGCCTCGCTGGCCTCAACGTTCCTGCCCACGCCGAGGCCTTCGAGGAGGGGATGGAATTGCAGGACGCCACGCCGTGGCCGGCGCTTGGGCTGGCCCCCGGCGCCTACCACAAGCCCGTCCGCTGGGCATTCGAGAAACAAGGCTGTTTCCGCGCGGGAGGAGGCACCTACGGCTACCACCTCCCCGGCTCGCCCCCCGACACCGACGTGTACGTCCAGGACGGCCGCTCGGGCGAGTACACCTACAGCTCGTCGTGGTGGTGGAAGGCGAAGGTGTGGAATCGCCACGCAGCCGACGGGCAGACCGCACACCAGAAGCCGAAAGGCGGGGTGACCAACTACCTCTACGCGCGCGTGGGCAACCGAGGCGTCGGCGCCGTCGCCTACAAGGTCCACACCGTAGGCTGGTACGCACCCCTGCTCGCTGGGGGCACCTTCCCCACCGATTTCACACCGATCCCGGGTAGCTCGCCTGTCACCACGCTCTCGTCGGGCCAGGAGAAGTACCTGCGGATTGCATGGACGCCGCCTTCGTCAAATGACTTCGCGCTGATGGTGGCCGCTCGACACGCCGACGACGGCGACAACACGCCCAGTTTCAGCGGCCCCAACACCATCGCGGTGCGGCGTCTGGTGCCCAACGACAACAACCTTGGTTTTCGCGTCCCGTGGATCGTCGGGCTCATGGCCGTGGCGCCGAACCGCTTCAAGTTCAGTGCCCCCGCGGAATTCCGTCTCTCGCTCGGCGCCGGGGGCACTTTCAAACAACTCGACATGACATTCGCGGTGAGGCCCGCGAACGCAGGTACCTTCAGCGCAAAGCTCGCTCGCGCGATCGGCCTGGTGCCCCTCTCAGTGCCCATCACTCCGAGCCTGACCCACGTGCGCGTGGACCCACAACCGTTCCCTGCGGCCGGCTGGATGGTCAACGAGTTCTGGGTCGGCGTCCAGTTCTTCGCCGACGGGACGCCGATCGGAGGTTCCATGGGTCTCGTGCGGCCTTGAGCGGAGAGTACATCCGCGTCATCGATCAGCGATACGGGATCTGTGGGCTTCTCGACTCGGGTGGCAGCGGTAACGTCTGGGACGCCGTCGACCTGCGCACGGGGGATCGGATCGCCCTAAAGACGATTCGCGTCGTCTCCACGGCCCACCGCGCCCGCGTCCGACGAGAGATCGGGGCCCTTCGTATGCTCCAGATCCCTGGTGTCGTGCGCCTGCACGATGTCGGCGAGTTCGCGGGGGAACCGTACATCGCGATGGAGAGGGTGTATGGAGCGAGGTTCCCGGGATCGGGCCACGGTCCCCGCGATTGGCGCCTGGTGGCGTTTGCCGCCCTGGAGCTGTGCGAAGTGTTGGCTCGCGTCCACGCCCTTGGGATCGTGCATCGCGATTTGAAGCCCGGGAACGTGCTGGTGGAGCCAAGCGGCCGCGTGGTGCTCCTCGACTTCGGCCTCGCGCGCGGCCGTGAGCTTGCCGCCACCGTGACGGAGCACGGGGGCGTCGTCGGCACCCCACGATACATGGCGCCCGAACAGTTCGCGGGCCGCCGGGTGGATGCGCGGGCCGACCTGTATGCATTGGGCATGATGATCTACGAGGCGCTCGGCGGTGAACCACCGTCGCAGGCCGCCTTCGTTCGCCGGTGGCTGCATCGCACCGACCAGGAGGAGCCGCCCGGGGAGCTGTCGGCCGGGCCGCCGGAGTTGGCCGAGCTGGTTCGCGAGTTGATGCGGGAGCGACCCGAGGCTCGACCGGCCAACGCGGGTCTGGTTCTCGGGCGCCTTTCCGCGATCCTGGGGCAGGCCCGGCCACCCGCCCCGGCGCTTGCCTTCGTAGGCCGACAGGATGTCATCGGCGCCGTCCTGGACGACGTCGCTCGTGGGAAGGGGTGCGACATCTGGGGGCCGCCGGGCGCGGGCCGCACGCGACTTCTCACCCACCTCGCGGACCTCCTCCGCGGTCAGGGCCGGAGGGCCGTGGTGCTGTCGCCCGGTCAGCGACCCCTCCAGAGCCTCGCCGCTTTCGCTGTCGACCCTACCGCGCGGGCCAGCGGCATGGACAGCATCATCGCGTCGGTCCGTGCCAGCCTAGTCGGTGGGACCGTCATCCTGATGGACGACAACTCCACGATCGACCTGTGGAGTGCCAAGATCGTCGACATGTGCCGAGCCGATGGCGTCGTCATCCGTGTCCTCGACGCGCAGGGCGCCCACCAGCTCGGGGCGCTCACGAAGTCAGAGCTCGCGCAACTCCTCCTCGGCCCCGAGATGTTCGTGCACCTACCGGAGGATGGCGCGGCGCTCTTGATGTCAAGAACCCGCGGGCACGCCCGGACCGTCGAGCAGGAAACCTCCGCCTGGGTGGCTGCAGGTCGGGCCGAGGTGGCGGGCGGCAAGCTCCGTCTCACCCGGACGGCGCTCGAGGAACTCGCCCAGGACTTTGCCCCCCTGCCCGCCGGTGCCGCGCCCCACGCCGACCCCAACCTGGCGGAGCCGCTCGCCGACCTCCTCGGCTGGGTTGTCCTCGCGGGAAGCACGGACCTGGCGACCCTCACGAGCGCAACGGGACTGGCGGAGTGGGAGGTCGCGATGGAGCTCGAGGAACTGGAGCGGCTGGGGCTCGTCCGCCGCGCAGGCGACGGGCTTATCGCTGCTCGCGCGGTGCCGATGGCCATGGAGTGGTGGCCCGAGGACCGTGTCTCCGCCATCCACCGCCGCCTCGCCCAGACCACCACCGACCGCCGCGCGCGGGCCCAGCACTACCTCGAGTGCGGGGAGCTGGAGTCCGCGGCCGAGAGTGCGCTCGACGCGGCGGAGTTCGAGGCTCAGGCCGGTCGACTCGGCCGCGCCCTGGCGACGCTGGCGGTGGTGCTCAGGGCGGCGCGGACTGGCGCGAACGCAGCCGTGGCGTGTCGCCTGGTGCCTGCGCTGGTGTCCCTCGCGCTTGCCGAGGGGAGTCCGGAGGCGCGTCGAGAAGCGGCCTGGCTGGCCGAGACCCCCGGCGGGTCCCCCGGCGCTCTCGATCTCCTGCGCGCCCGCGACGCGGCCACGGCCGGAGACTGGACGACCGCGTTCGCCACCGCGAGCCGAGCGGTCACCGACGGCCACCGGGAGCTCTGGTGGCAGCGGGCAGCGCTGCTCGTTCGCTGCGCGATCGCCGGGCGACAGTCCGACCCGGCTCTCCTGCTCGACGACCTCGAGGCGAGCGCGCAGAGCGACGCGGATCGCGCCAGGTGCCTCACCTGGCGCGGGCTCTGGCTGTACGAGTCGGGGCGCTTCGCGGAGGCCGCTGAGTGTCACGGGCGCGCCGCCTCGCTCGACCGGACGCCCCGCCGCCTGCTCGCAGCCCTGCACAATCGCGGGATCAGCCTGCTCGAGCTCTTCGACTACCAGGGCGCGGGGCACGCAGCCGAAGCCCTCGTCTCCCTCGCGGCGGAGGCGCGACGGCCGGCCCTCGAACGCGATGGTGTCGTTCTCCGCTCGATCCTACGGTATCGTCTGGATCTCCCGGATCCAGACCTAGTGGAGGCCATTGCGGCTTCGCGATTCGTCGGCCCGGGCAACGCGCATCACAACCTCTGCCTCACCGCCGCAGCGCGTGCGTGGCGCGCCGGGGAGGCCGAGGCCGTAGCGCGCCATTGTCGCGAGGCGGCGCGCCCCGAGAACCTGGACGGGCGCAGTGGCCGAGCGATCCTGCCGCACGCGCTCCTCGTGGCTGCGGGCGAGGGCGACGTCGAGAGCGCGCGGGAATGCCTGCTGCGGGCGCGCAGCGAGTTGCCTCCGCGGCAGCGCATGCAGGCCGTGGCTCTCGTCGCCTCGCGCTTCCCCGCCGAGGCGGCCATCGACCTGATCGGCACAGCCGTGGATGCCGCCTCCATGCCAAGCGCGCACGCGGCGATTCGCCTCGAGCTGCTTGCGACGAGCGAGTGCTTGGCCTATGCTCGCGCCGCCATCGGAGGATCACCATGAACTGGGCCACACTACTTTTCACTGCCTGCACTACGGACTGCAAGGAAGACTGCATCGACAAGGGCCAATGCATCGACCCGGCAAACTGCCCGCCGACCACCGCGTCCGCCGCAGACGTCCAGAAGTACATGGAAACCGTCGTGCCCGCAGGGAGCACCGACGGGTATTGGAGGAACTCATCTGGAACAACCGAGCCCTGGCCGATTGGGGCCCTGGAAAACCACGACGGTACCTATGATATCGTCGCTCGCCGTCCCGACCACAGTGGGGTGGGTTTTGTCATCGCGTCCGACGGCCTGCCGCTGACCGCGACCTCCACGCCGAAAGGGAACAACGAGGAGTACTTCTGCGGCAGCGCCGGTTTCAGCTGGCCCCAGTTCCTTGGCTCGACGCTCGCCTCGGGCGTGGTGGAATGGACGGTGATGCCGATGAGCGATGCCGAACCTCTCGCCTTTAGCTGTCGAGGAGCCCCGGTCCACCTCGACGGCACGTTCAACCCTGCAACGCCGCCGGGAACGCCCGACAACGACATGGAGAACACCGTGAGCTACGCGGGCTCGAAATCGTTTTTCGTTCAGAAGTGCGACATCAACGGCACCCCGACCAGCAACCCCAAGGCATGTCCCGCTGCCGCACCTGGGCCGCACGTGCCACCCACGGGCGGGCGGGCCGTGAACCTCCTCCCGGGCGTGTACGACCTCAAGTCGTCGGCTTTCGACAAGGCCACTCGCACGTCAACCGTGGGCCAGGGCACGCTGCATGTCCGGCCCGTCGACACGGCCGCCAATCCCAACGCCAACTTCTTCCTGGAAACATACTGCGTGGATGCCAACTTTGGCTGGCCTCGCTTCAACTGGTTGAAGCACTCCACGTCGGCCGGAACGGGGCTGGTGGAGGGGTCGCTCACCGTCACGCCCGTCGCAACCAGCACGGCGCTTACCGCGACGCCGCTCGCGGCGAACCAAAACGTCACCTGCCCCGGAGGTTCGGTCCGGTATGACTACTGCTACACCAGGAACTACGACCGTAACGCCAACCCTCCGACCCCCCTTTGCCTCTGATTCACCGGGGTTAGCTCAGGCGGCATGACCCCCGGCCTTCCGCACGACCTCCTCGGCGCCATCGAGGATCTCCGCAAAGCACGCAACGCGGTGATCCTCGCGCACTACTACCAGGAGCCCGACATCCAGGACGTCGCCGACTACATCGGCGACTCCTTGCAGCTCGCGCGCGCCGCGCAGAAGACCAGCGCCGACGTGATCCTCTTCTGCGGCGTGCACTTCATGGCGGAAACCGCGAAGATCCTCAACCCCGAGCGCATCGTGCTGATCCCCGACATGGCAGCCGGCTGCTCGCTCGCCGATGCCTGTCCCGCGCCGATGCTCCAGCGCCTCAAGGACAAGCACCCCGGCGCGAAGGTCGTGTCCTACATCAACTGCTCGGCCGCCGTGAAGGCCATCTCCGACATCATCTGCACCTCGTCCAACGCCGAGCGCGTGGTGCGATCCATCCCCGAGAACGAGCGCATCATCTTCGCGCCCGACCGCAACCTCGGCGCCTACGTCGCCAAGCAAACCAGTCGCGACATGATCCTGTGGCCCGGCACCTGCATCGTCCACGAGACCTTCTCCGAGCGCAAGCTCATCGAGCTCGTGTCGAAGCACCCGCGCGCCCGCGTGGTCGCCCACCCCGAGTGCGAACCCACGCTGTTGCAGCACGCTCACTTCATCGGCAGCACCAGCGCGCTGCTCGACTACGTGAAGAACACCGACGCCCCCACCTTCATCGTGGCCACCGAGCCCGGCATTCTCCACCAGATGAAGAAGGCGGCGCCCGAGAAGGAGCTCATCCCGCTCCCCGGCCAGGACGAGTCTTGCTCGTGCAACGAGTGCCCGCACATGAAGCGGAACACGCTCGAGAAGATGTACCTGGCGTTGCGCGACCTGCAGCCGCGGCTCGAGATGGATGAGGCGCTCCGCCTCGCTGCGAAGCGCCCGCTCGACGCGATGCTCGCGTTGCCCTGAGTCCCTACGGGTTGTAGCCGACCGTCAGCACCGGCGTGCTGTAGGTGCCCGCCGAGGTGTACAGCGTGCTGTACCCGATCTCGCCCTTGAAGTCGCCGATCTTCAGGCCAGCGCCCACGCGCCACTCGAACTCGTCGCCCAGCGGCACCTCGCCGGCGTCGGGCTTGCGGCTGTCGTCGAAGTACCAGGACGGCGTGACGCCCGCCGTGCCGTAGTACTTCTTCGGGCCCACCTTGATGTCGACCGGGATCTGGGCACCGAGCGCGGGAGCGAGGATGTCCTTGCCGGTGTTGGTGTTGGTTTGCCCGTTGTAGGTGATCGCGAGGCCGCCACCAGCACCCCAGTACTCGGCCCGGTAGGCCAGCGTGTTGCCGAGGTGCACGTCGAAACCTTCGACCCCCTCGCCGGTGATGTAGGCGCCACCCACGTACAAGTTGCCTTCAAGCTCTTTTTTTGTGTAGATGACGCCGACGTCGGCGCCCGCAGTGACCGCGGTGCCGCCCGAGGTGTCGATCTGCACACCGCCGCCGGGCGACACGTAGGGCTCGATGGTGAAGCCTGCGATCTTGGTCTTCTTCTCGTCCTTGTCCTTGTCCTTGTCCTTGCCGTCCTTGTCCTTGTCTTTGTCCTTGTCTTTGCCGTCCTTGTCCTTGTCCTTCTTCTTGCCGGCCGCGTCCTCGCTCACGGGATCGACCGCGACCTCGGAGAGCGAGGGGACGACGAGCTCGTTGGCGAGCACGGGGTGGACAATCATGAGCAGGGCGCTGAGCATCGGCTGGACTCCTCCGGTCGGATTATCCGGGTGTACGACACATGGAGCCCTCCGCATTCACGCGTGTGCGTCGTCTCGGCACGGGGGCCGCGGGCGAGGTCTGGCTTGCGGACGGTCCGCAGGGCCTCGTCGCGCTCAAGTTGTCGGTCCCGGGACGCTCCCTCCACGCGGAGATCGCGGCGCTGGGGGCGGTGTCGCATCCCAGCGTGCCCCGGCTCGTGCTGGCCGACCCGGGCGGGCGCTGGATGGTGCGGGCCTATGCGGAGGGCCAGCGCATCACCTCGTGGGCGCATGGTCGGAGCCTCCCCGAGATCGTCGACACCTTCACCCGCCTCGCCGGCGCGGTGCAGGCCATCCACGACAGCGGGGTCATTCACGGCGACTTGAGCCCAGCCAACGTGCTCGTGGAGCCCGACGGTCGGCCCCACGTGCTCGACGTCGGCGCCGACGTGCGCGGCCCCAACGGCGCGCTCGGGTGGGTGGCGCCGGAGCGCCTTCGCGGCGAGAACGCCACCGTCGCGAGCGACGTGTACGGGCTCGGCGCGATGTTGTATGCGATGACCACCGGCCGGCCCCCCTACGATCGCGGCACCGCCGCCCAGCTGGGCTGGTCGGCCGCGACCAACCTCCCCCTGCCACCGGGGAGCGTCCGCCCCGACCTCCCGGTGGGTCTCGACGAGCTGGTGCAGAGCGCCCTCGCCTGGTCGCCCGAGGCGCGGCCTCGATCAGCGGCCGACGTGGCCCGCAGCGCGCAGATGGCCCTCATGACGACCGTGCGCACGCCGGTGGTGGGCATGCTCGACGAGCGCGAACGTTTGCGACGCGCGATCGTCGAGGCGGTGCGCGGTGAGGGCGGCCTGGTGGTGGTGTACGGCCCGCCGGGCTCGGGGCGGCGCACGCTGATCGACGAGGCGGCCCGGGCCGCCCGCCGGGAGGGGGCCGAGGTGACTGAGCTCTCGCTCTTCGAGGCCGCTCGGGTCCTGGTGGCTCATCGTGACGCCGGCGTGATCGTGATCGACGCAGACGGCCTCGCGACCGCCGACATCGGCAGCGCGCTCGACCGCGCCGCCGACTCATCGCTGGTGCTGGTGCGCGCTCGTTCGCCGGTGCGAGCGCTGGCGCGGAGGGGCGCGGTGCACATCCGCCCGTCACTCCTGGCCGAGAGCGACATCGCCTTCCTGCTTCGCGCCTCGGGTCGCGATCCGGGCGCCGCCGCCGACCTCTGGCGGCGCTCGCGCGGCGCGCCGGGCGCGGTGATGGCCGCCATCAGAGGGCTCGACACGACCCCCGCGGGCTTGTCGCCCCTGGCCGCCAGCCTCCTCGACTTGCTTCGGGCCGGCCCGACGAGCCTCCCCTCGCTGGCCACGCGTGCCGGGGTGGGCGAACACGTCGTCCTCGACGCGCTCGATCCCTGCTTCGCCTCCGGCGCCGCGTGGGCGAGTGACGACGGCGCCACGCTCTACGCCGCGTCGTCGCCCGGTGCCCGAGCCTAGGGGTTCGCGTCGAGGTAGCGGCCGATCGCGGAGTTGGTCTGCTCGAGGTTGGGCTTGATCAGCGCCACGATGAAGCCCTCGATCTGGGGCTTCAGGGTGCCCGCGAGGATCTTGGGAACGCCGGGGATCTCCTTGAGGTTGATGTCGAGAGTGCCCTTCAGCGTCACCCGGGTGCCGCCGCCCTCTGCGGAGAGGCGGTTCTCCCCGTATGCATTGACCGCGTCGGTGAAAACCCTAGTTTTCAGCCGCCAGTTGCAGTGCTTGTCGCTGGAATACCAGTCGGCGAAGTCGTCCCAGCACAGGGCCTCGGGCTTGAGGATGCCCTGGGCGAAGCGCGGGACCTCGCCCTTGCCCACCCACACGTTGTGAAGCTTCACCACGCCCTCGCCCTCCTCCCGTTTCTCCACGCGGATCTCCTTCACGTTGCCGAGGTACGGCGCCACTCGGGCCAACTCGTCGCGGTAGGCCCGAAATACGCGCTCAAGGGGGTGGCGAATGACGGAAGAGACGTTGATTTCCATGCCGCGCGCCTAACCCGGTTAGCCGCCTGCCCCCATGGCCGAGCGACGCAGCGAACGACGTGCCCGCAAGAGCGCCCCCGAGTGGGCGGAGCCCCTCGGACTCCGACAGCCCCTGTCGCAACGCGCGGGCGACGCGCTGCGCGACGGCGACGACGCGGTGTCTCGGGTGCTCGAAGCCGCGTTGCGTCACCGGGAGCGGGTGGAACGGGCCACCCACGGCTTCCACACCTACCCGGCGGGGCTGCACCCCGATGCCGCCGCAATGCTCTTGACCCTGTCGCCAGGGCCGGTGCTCGACCCCTTCTGCGGCGGCGGCACCGTGCTCGTCGAGGCCCTGCTCGCCGGTCGCGAGGCCCTCGGCACCGACGTGTCCGCGGTCGCGGCGCTGGTCGCCCGCGCCCGCACCACGCTCGCCACCGAGGAGGAGCGCACCGCGTTGCGATCAGCGGCGCGCAAGGCCGCCGAGGTGGCCCGAGCCGAAGGCCTGGCGGCCGAGCGTAACTACGCGGTCGGAGCCCTGGCTCGTCCCGACGTGCCCGAGGTGCTGTTCGACTGGTACGAGCCGCATGTGCTCGTCGAGATGAACGCCCTGCGCCGCGAGATCGGGAACGACCCTTTGCTCAAGGCCATCTTCTCGAGCATCGTGGTGAAGACGAGCCAACGCGAATCCGACACGTCGAACCGGCGCTCGGAGGAGCGTCGTCCGGCGGGGACGGCAGCCACGTTGTTCCACAAGCGGGCCCGGGAGTTCGCGCGGCAGCTCGAGGCCCTGGCGGGCGCGGTCCCGGCCGAGGCCGTGGCCGCCGGCGTGCGTGCCCGGGTGCACCGCCAGGACGCCCGCGAGCAGCGCGAGAAAGACCACTTCGGCATCGCGCTCAGCTCGCCCCCGTACCCCGGGGTCTACGACTATGTGCCCTTGCAGCAGCTCCGCATGGCCTGGCTCGGGCTCGACCAGGGCGACGCGCCGCGCGAGGAGATCGGCAGCCGCCGCTCCTTCCGTGCCGACCGTGCCGAGGCCGTGGCCGAGTGGCGAGCCGACACCGCCAAGTGGGTACGCGTCACGGCGCGGGCGCTCCTACCCGGGGGTCGCCTCGTGGTGGTCACCGGCGACGGCAACGTGGGGGGCAAGGCGATCGACAGCCTGTCGCCGCTCAGCGCGGCCGCCGCGAGCGCGGGGATGCGCCGCGTGGCCCGCGCCACCGTCGAGCGCTGGGACGAGGGCCTCGACCGCGTGCGGCCCGAGCACGCCGTCTGCTTCCAGCGGGATGGCGCTTGAGCTACGCCGACGCGTCCACCACGCTCGCGACGCTTCGCGAGGCGGTTCGTGCCTTCAACGAGGCCCGCGACTGGGGGCAGTACCACAACCCGCGCAACCTCGCGATGGCGCTGTCCGTCGAGGCGAACGAGCTCCTGGCGCTCTACCTGTGGTCGAGCGACTCCGGTCCGCAGCCACCGGTCGCCAGCCGCGTGCCCATGGTGGGCGAAGAAGCCGCCGACGTGCTCATCTGCCTCCTGAACCTCTGCGACAAGCAGGGCATCGACCTGGCCGCCGCCGTCGAGGCGAAACTTGCCAAGAATGCCTTGCGTTATCCGGTGGAGGCGTCGCGAGGGCGCTTGGAGAAGTCGGGCGAGCTGGTTAAGTAAAGAACGTGTCAACCGGCTCTACCCGACGCGACCAGCAACGCGAGGAAACGCGGCGCCGCGTGTACCTCGCCGCGCTCGAAGTGTTCCGTCGCGACGGCGTGGAGGATTGTCGCATCGAAGACATCGTCGCCCTGGCGGGCGTGAGTCGTGGGAGCTTCTACTTCCACTTCCCCACGAAGGACGATGTACTCGCGGTGGCCTATGCCGAGGCGGTGGCCGATCTGGTGCGCCACATCGACGCCCTGCCCGACCACGTGCAGATCGTCACCACGCTGCGCTCCGTCGTGGAGCACACAGCGGCTCGCTGGCAGGGCGACCCGCGGATCTTCGTGCACGTGGGGCTCCACGCCCTGCGCTCCGTCACCCGTACCTTCACCTCCGGCGAGCGCGAACCCATCCGCCTGGCGCTGGAGCTCCGCTTCGCCCGTGCGCTCGCGCTCGGCGAGATCGAGTCGCCCCTGCCGGCGGCCCTCTTGGCCGACATCTTCCTGCTCAACACCTTCACCGCCCTGCTTGCATGGAGCGGCGCCCCCGACCTGCCCCTCGCCCCCGTTCTCGACGGGGTGATCGCCCTCTTCCTCCACGGCGCCCAGGGGCCGTGATAAGCAGCGGGCGATGAATCCCCGCTGGGCCGCGCTCACCGACGTCGGCAAGAAGCGCGAGCACAACGAAGACAACCACCTGGCCTTGCCCGAGAGCGGCCTGTTCCTCGTGGCCGACGGTGTCGGCGGCCGAGCCTGCGGGGAGGTTGCGAGCGCGATGTGCGTGGAGACCTTCGCCTCCCGCGCCGGCGACCTCAAGAACAGGCTCGACGACTACGCCCGTGAGCGCAGCATCGACACCCGCAACGCGGTGCTCACCGAGCTCGACGCGATCAGCCAGCTCGCCACGCGCCGTATCTACGAGTCGGCGGAGTCCCAGAACAAGAAGGGCATGACGACGACGCTGGTGGCGGTGGCCATCGGCGGCGGTGCCGCCTTCGTCGTGCACGTGGGCGACTCGCGGGCCTACCTCGTGCGCGAGGGCGAGATTCGCCAGCTGACGGAAGACCACTCGATGGTCAACGAGCTGGTTCGAAGTGGAAAGATGACCTGGGCCGAGGCGCGCGCGTCGCGACACCGGCACGTCATCACACGCGCGCTTGGCCTGTACCCCACGGTGCAGCCCTCGCTCGGTTCCTTCGATCTGTTGCCGGGCGACCGCATCCTCCTGTGCAGCGACGGCTGCTCCGACGTGGTGTCGCCGGAGCGCATGCTCCAGTTCATCGGCGAGGGCGACCCGAAGAACGCCTCCGAGAAGCTGGTGGAGGCCGCGCTCGATCGCGGCGGGCCCGACAACATCACCACCATCGTCGTGGAGCCGCTTGGCAGCCCCCGCACCGACGAGGCGGTCGTGCGCGCCCGCACGCTCGAGCACCTCTTTCTCTTCGAAGACATGCCCTACGCGGCGCGCCTGCAGGTGGCGCGCATCATGCAGGAGCACTGGTTCGCCCCGGGCGACACGCTCGTGGTCGAGGGCGAGCCGGGCGCCAGCATGTACATCGTCACCGAGGGCGAGGTGCTGGTGCTCGCAGGCGGCGTGGAGCTCGCACGGCTCGGCCAGAACGAGCACTTCGGCGAGCTGGCCCTGGTCGACCGTCTCCCCCGCTCCGCCACCGTGCAGGCCGCCACCTTTGGCAGCGCCGTGAGCATCAGCAACGAGGCGCTACGGGACTTTTGCCTGGCAGAGCCGGGACTTGGCACCATCTTGTTGTGGAAGCTCTTGAGGGTCCTCGGTCAGCGGCTGCGCCACGCCAACGCCCGCTTGGTGGGCGACTCTGTCGATGTCGAGGAGCTAGCGCCCGACCTCGGCAGCGACTAGGGCGCGTGCGGATGCGTGTTCGCGCGGCGATCTCGCCCGACCCCGATGACCTCTTCATGTTCCGGGCGCTCATCGAGGGGCTGGTCGATACCCGGGGCCTGACCTTCGACGTCGAGACCGCCGACACCGACGCGCTGAACCGCATGGCGAGCGGCGACGGCGCCGACGTCAACGCGATCTCCATCGCCCATTACCCGCGCGTGGCCCACGCCTATGTGCTGTCGCGACACGGTGCGAGCGTGGGACGGGGCTACGGTCCCGTGGTGGTGCAGCTCGCCGGCGCCGCCGATCGCCCCCTCGCCGGGCTGCGCATCGCCGTTCCCGGCACCACCACCACCGCCTACCTCGTGCTCCGCGCGCTCATCGGCGAGTTCGAGCCCGTTGTCGTCCCCATCGTGCCCTATGCGCGCACCTTCGAGGCCCTGCGGCGCGGCGACGTCGACGCCGCCTTGCTGATCCACGAGGGCAGGCTCACCTACGCCGACGAGGGCTGCGTGGCCCGGCTCGACATCGGCGAGGGCTGGGCACGACGCACCGCGCTTCCCCTCCCGCTCGGGGGCAACGTTATCCGGCGCGACCTCGGTCGCGACACGGTAGCGCTGGTCGACACCGTGGTCCGCGACAGCATCGCTCACGCCCTCGACCACCGCGAGGCGGCGATGGACTGGCTGCTGGCCCGGGGGGTCACGCTCCGCGATCGCGCCCGGCTCGACCAGTACCTCGCGATGTACGCCAACGCCGACACCCTCGACATGGGTGACGACGGCGTGCTCGGCGTGCAGGCCGTGCTCGACGCCGGCGCCGAACTTGGCCTCTTGCCCGCGTCCCGCGCCGATTTCGCCCGGGTCTAGGTGGCCTGCGGCGCCAGGTACACGTCCGTCCCCATCTCGCGACGCATCGCGAAGTAGGCCTCGGTCCACTCGCCGTCTGGGCCCCGGATCGCGAAGGGCTCGCGGCGGTCGCAGGGGCCGGGCACGCGCGTCGCCACCAGCACGGTGACGAGCGGGGCCTGGCCGCCCCGGAAGATGATGTCCTGCCGCGCGCGCAGGCTGAGCCCCGCGCGGGCGATGGCGTCCTCTCCGCGGGGGTCGGCCGCGGCGAAGCACACCACGAAGGTGCCGTCCGGTCGCATGATTCGCGCTGCCGTCTCGGCGTAGTCGTAGATGCTGCCGCGCAGTTCCATGCGCGCGCCAGCGCGCTGCTCGATCGGCGAGACGACACCCTTGCCGAGCGGGATGTAGGGAGGCGAGCCGGTCACCAACTCGAAGTGGTCGCGCTCGGGCATCGAGTCCGTGTCGCGCAGGTCACCCAGCCGGCAGTGCACACGCGACGTGAGAGCGTTGTGCTCGACCGTCTTGCGCATCAGCTGGTGACTCGCTTCCTGGGCCTCCACCGCGGTGAGCGTGCTCTCGCTGGAGAGCCGCCACAGGGTGAGGAGGCCAACCGAGCCAATGCCCGCGCCAATGTCGGCGTACACGCGCGCCTCGGGGCGAGCCCGGCTGGCCACCCAGGCCGTGAACAGGTCGTCGGCGGAGAAGCGGTGCCCACGCCTGAACTGGTAGATCTGCCAGTCGCCCGCGAGTCGATCGAGGCTCAGGTCGTCGGGGTTCTCCGGATCGGGCTGGCGCATCGCGCCGCGGTGCTAACCCGGGCCGATCCCCGCGCCTCAGAGCCGATCGAGAGCCTGTTCCACGCGGCGCAAGGTGGCCGCGTCCATGCGGTAGTCCACCGACATCCCGGGCGTCTCCCCGTTGTCGCCCGCGTTGATCATCGTCACCACGCCCTCGAACAGGAGCGGCTCAACGAGACCGGGGGCATCGATCTCGAACACACACTCGCGTCCCACGGCCAGCGGCTTCTCGGTCTTGATGAAGGTACCGCCACGGCGAAGGTTGTCGCGGTACTCGGCGACAAACGCGTCTTTCTCACGGTAGTGCAGCTTGAGACGGGCGGGCTTCCGCTTCTTCGGCTCGGCCGCCGGCTCCAGTGATGGCACGACCGCCGCAGGCACGACCGGCGCCGCGACGAGCGACGCAGGCACCGCCTGCAGGGGCATGGTGGGCGCCGGCGCCGCGGGCACATCGGACCGAGGCGTCGGCAAAGGCGGAGCAGCCACCTTGACCCCGGAGTTGGTGGGGGACTCGTCGAAGACGCTCCCGGTGTCGCCACCCGTGGCCCCTGCGGGAGCGGAGGAGCCGCCGAGCTCGCCGCCGTCGTCGAAGGCGCCGGCAAAGATGTCGGCGGAGAGCGCCGCGGCGCTGGAGGTGTCGAAGGGATCGATCTCGGGGTTGTCGGGGATCACCATGGGCGCCGCTACGCGCGGCGTGGCGGGGGGCAGCGAACCGAGAAGGGGCGCGTCGTCGGGAGTGGTCTCGGCGGTGGGCGGGCCGTCGCCCAGCATGCCCTCGAACAGAAGTCCGCTCGCGGCCGGCGCGATCGTCGCGTTGTCGGGAGGCGCGAACGTGGCACGCACCGGTTCGGGCTCGGGCGCCGGTTCGGGCAGCTTGGCGGTTGGCGCGGGTGGCGTCGCCCCGAAGGGATCGGCGACCGTCGGCGCGATGGTCGGCCCGGCGCGGAAAGGGTCGCTCGCGCCGAAGGGGTCACCACCGCCCAAGGGATCGCTGCCGCCGAAGGGGTCGCTGCCGAACTGGTCGCCACCAAAACCGTCGAGGCTCGGCGCACGCGCACCGGCCTCAGTGATGGGATCGTCGGAGGACTCCTCCTCGCCGAGGCCGGCGAAGAGCTCGCTGGCGTCGAGATCGTCCTCGCCGGCGGTCTTGTCCGCCCCGAAGTTCGGCCGGGGCGCCACACCGCGGCCGGGCTCCCGCGTGCCGCCGAGCCCGAAGGTCGCGCTCTCGTCGCGACCGTAGAGGTCTTCTTCCTCGGCGATCGCCGCAGCCGTCGCGTCGTCTTCGTCGTCTTCGGCGGGCGAGGGCATCGGCTCGAACTGCGCCAATTCCTCCGGGTCGACACCCTCCTCCACGATGGCGTCGCGGGCCACTGCGGACATGTCGATCGCGGGCGCGGGACCGCTCGACAAGCTCGGCGGCGAGACGGCCGGGGCTGGCGTGGCGATGGTCGCAGCAACCGGCTGGGCCTTCTTCTTGCCTCCGAAGATCGCCGCCAGGATCCCCAGCTTCGACTTCGCGCCCGCACCCGCAGTTGGCGTGGCTACGGCCGCCAGCGCGGCCTGGGCGTCACGCTGCACGCGCGCGTCACGGTCGCCCCGAGCCTCGTCTTCGGAGGGCATGTGGGGGGCACGCGCACGGTCGGCATAGTTGCGCACGCTGATGTTGCGCTTCTCGCCGCTCGCGCGGTCGACCGCCGTCACCTGCAACATGCCGTTGCTGTCGAGCTTGAAGGTGACGTCGACCTTGGTCTGCATCCGCGGCGCCGGCGTCAGCCCGTCGAGCACGAACTCGCCGAGGAACTCGTTCTCCGACGCCACGCGGCTCTGACCCTGGCGGACGGTGACGCGCACCGAGGTCTGGTTCTCGTGCACCGTCGCGAAGGTGCGCGACTCCGCCGCAGGCACTCTCGAGTTCTTGGGCACCACGACTGAGAACATCCCGCCGATCGCGTCGATACCGAGGTCGAAGGGGGTGACGTCGAGCAGGACCGTCTGCTGCGCCGTCGGGTCGGCCAGGTTCGAGGCATGAACGGCGGCCCCGATGGCGACCGCCTCCTCGGGGTGCACGCTCCGAGAGGGCTCGCGGCCGAACAAGCCGGACACGGCCTCCCGCACGCGCGGCATGCGTGTTTGACCGCCGACGAGTACCACCTCGTCGATGTCGGAGAGTTGCAGGCTCGCGTCGACGACCGCGCTCCGGGTGATGTCGATGCATCGCGACACCAGGTCGCCCGTGAGCGACTCCAGCGTGGTGCGCGTGAGCACCGTCTCGAGGTTGTGGCCCGACAGGATGTGCGGAATCACCACGGTGGTGCGGTCGGAGAACGACAGGTCGCACTTGGCACGTTCCGCGGCGTCCTTCAGACGCTGCAGCGCGTTGCGATCGTTGCGCACGTTCTGGCCCGACTTCGCCTGGAAGGCGTCGCACAGGTGATCGACCAACCGGTAGTCGAAGTCCTCTCCGCCGAGGTAGGTGTCGCCACGCGTCGCGAGCACCTCATACACGCCGCTGCTCAGCTTGAGCACCGTCACGTCGAAGGTTCCGCCACCGAGGTCGAAGATACAAACGGTGCGCTCGAGGTTCTTCTTGTGCCCGTAGGCAAGCGCCGCGGCCGTGGGCTCGTTGAGCAGACGGTCGCACTTGAGCCCCGCGAGGCGGGCCGCCTCCATGGTCTGGGCCCGCTGCTGGTGGTTGAAGTGCGCGGGGACGGTGATCACCGCCTCGTCGACCGGCTCGCCGATGGCGCGCTCGGTGATGGTGCGCGCCACCTGGAGCACGACTGCGGCCACCTCGGCGGGCGACATCCACTCGTCGCCCACCTTCACCTGGACGCCGCCGTCGGGGGCTTCGCGCACCTGGTACTGCACGCGCTCACGCGCTCGCTGCACCTCGGGGCTGTCCCAGCGGCGGCCGATGAGGCGTTTCGTGGCGTACACGGTGCGGTCGGGGTGAGTCAGGATCAGGTTGTGCGCGGCCTGGCCAACGATGAAGCGCCCCTCGCCTCGTGCGCTCACGACGGAGGGCAAGACCTTGTACCCGCGATCATCCTCGATCACGCGCGGTCGGCCGTCCTGGATCACCGCCACCGCGGTGTTGGTCGTGCCGAGGTCGATGCCGACGATCCTGCCCATCCGTCTTCCTGGCCGGGCACTATACCAGAGCCGCGCGACCGGCCCTAGAACAGGGTGAGCTGCCCGTCGCCACCACGCTGCGCTGGCTGGATCGGGTAGTTGCCGGTGAAGCAGGCGTCGCAGGTACGCGATCCCTCCTCGTGGACCGCCTCCCGCAGTTGCTCGATCGACAGGTACGCCACGCTGTCGGCGTCGAGGAAGGCTCTGATGCGGGGCAGATCGAAGCGGTGCGCGAGCAGGTCTTCCCGGTCGGGCGTGTCGATGCCGTAATGGCAAGGGCCGGTCATCGGCGGCGAGGAGATGCGCAAGTGCACCTCCACCGCCCCCGCCTGGCGGAGCATGCGGACGATTTTTTGGGAGGTGGTGCCTCGCACGATGCTGTCGTCCACGACCACCACGCGCTTCCCGCTCACGACGCTCTTGTTCGGCTGCAGCTTGAGGCGAACGCCGAAGTCGCGGATGCGCTGGGTGGGCTCGATGAAGGTGCGACCGACATAGTGCGAGCGCAGGAGCCCGATCCCGTAGGGAATCCCGCTCTCTTCGGCGTAGCCCAGCGCGGCGGGCGTCCCGCTGTCCGGCACCCCGATGACCACGTCGGCACGGGCCGGGTACTCGCGCGCCAGGACCTGGCCCATGCGAACCCGGGAGGGGTACACTTCCCGTCCAAACAATGTCGTGTCGGGACGCGCGAAGTAGACGTGCTCGAAAATGCAGGCACGCCGCGGTTTGCGCGGGAAGGGACGAAGCGCCGTGACGCCGTCTTCGTCGAGGATCAACATCTCCCCCGGCTCCACTTCCCGCACCACGGTGCCCTGGACGAACTCGATGGCGCAGCTCTCGCTGGCCACGATCCACGCGTCGCCCCGGCGCCCGAGCACCAGCGGGCGGAAGCCCCAGGGGTCGCGGGCGGCCACGAGCTTGTCGCCGGCGAGCGCGAGCACACACCAGGCGCCCTCCACGCGGCCGAGCGCGTCGACCAGCCGGTTGATGAGGGTCTTCTGGTCGCTCGCCGCCACGAGGTGGAGGATCACCTCGGTGTCGGAGCTGCGGCCGAAGATGGCGCCCTTCGCCTCCAGCTCGTCGCGGAGCAGGCCGGCATTGGTGAGCGTGCCGTTGTGGCACACCGCGAGCTGGCCCTCTCGCCACTGCACGAGGAAGGGCTGCACGTTGGCGAGGGTGTTGCCCCCCGCGGTGCTGTAGCGCACGTGCCCGATCGCCGCGTCGCCGGGGAGGCTGCGAATGGCGGGCTCGTCGAAGACCTCGTGAACAAGCCCGAGGCCCTTCAATTCTCGAAGCACGCCCCCCTGCCTCGCCACGATCCCCGCGCCCTCCTGCCCGCGGTGCTGCAAGGCGTGCAGACCCAGGTAGGTGATCCGCGCCGCGTCGGCATCACCGACGACGCCAAACACGCCGCACTCGTGGCGGAGGCTACCCATCCACCCACCGGGGGAAGGTGTCGCCCCAGGCCTCGTGGAGCTGGACCACGCCGAGGTCGATGTCGCCCATCACCAGCCGGTCGCCACCGGTCGTCCCGAGGCGCCGGTAAGGCACCCCCTCGCAGGCCGCGAGCACGTCGGCCTCGCGCGCTGGGTCGAAGGCGATGATCGCACGCCCGTGGTCTTCCCCGAAGAGCGCCTCGCTGTTTGTCGCGACATCGAAGCGCCCGCCCACTTCGAGCGCACACTCCGCCAGCGCCACGGCGAGGCCGCCATCGGCCAGGTCGTGCGCCAGCTCGACCAGCCCCTCGCGCACCAGGCGTCGCAAGGCGGCACCCAGTGCGCGCTCGGCGGCGAAGTCGACCGGGGGCGCGTCGCCCGTCTTGCGCAGCCCGTGGATCGCCCGGATGAAGAGGCTGGCCCCGAGGTGAGTCCCCTCCCCGCCGAGCAGCGCGACGGTTCGACCGGCGGCGAAGCGGCCACGTAGGCGCGGCGAGGGGCCTTGAAGCAGGCCAACCATCGCCAGCCCCGGCGTGGGCAGGATCGCGCTGTCGCCCGTCTCGTTGTAGAGCGAGACGTTGCCGCTCACGACGGGCACACCGAGCTCGCGACAGGCCTCCGCCATGCCGTCCACGCTCTCGGAGAACTCCCACATCACCTCGGGCTTACGCGGGTTGCCGAAGTTCATGCAGTCGCTGAGCCCGATGGGGTCGGCGCCCACGCAGGCGAGGTTCCGCACGCACTCCGCCACCTGTCCCGCCGTGCCCGCTCGCGGGTTGGCGTACACGTGGTGACCGTTGCTATCGGCCACGAAAGCAAGGTGTTTGTCGGTCCCCTTCACGCGCAGGAGCGCCGCGTCGAGTCCAGGGCCGATCTCGGTGTCGGTGCCCACCTGGTGGTCGTACTGGCGCCAGATCCAGCGTTTGTCGCTCACGTCGGGATCGGACAGGAGACGCAGGAGCGCCGCCGAGTGATCGACGGGCGGCAGCGCCGGGACCGGCGGCGAGGCGGGGCGCGCCAGCCGGGGACGGTCGTATTTCGGTGCCGCGTCGGTGAGAATCGCGACCGGGATCGCGGCCACCTCCGTGCCGTGCCAGGTGCAACGCCAGGTGGCGTCCGCGGTGACAGTACCCACCTCGGCGCAGCGAAGGTCCCACTTCTCGAAGACCTCGAACACCTTGGCCTCGTGACCGGGCTTGATCACGAGCAACATCCGCTCCTGGCTCTCGGAGAGCAAGAGCTCGTAGGGCGTCATCTCGCGCTCGCGGGTGGGCACCTGGTCGAGCGCGAGCAAGAGCCCGGCCCCGGCGCGCCCCGCCATCTCCACGCTCGACGAGGTGAGGCCCGCGGCGCCCATGTCCTGGATGCCCACGAGCACGTCCATCGACATGAGCTCGAGGCAGGCCTCGAGGAGGAGCTTCTCCTGGAAGGGGTCGCCCACCTGCACGGTCGGGCGCTTCTCGTCGCTGTCGTCGTCGAAGCTGGCGCTCGCCATCGTGGCGCCGTGGATGCCGTCGCGACCGGTGCCCGCGCCCACGTAGAACACCTTGTTGCCGGCGTCGCCCACGGTGCCGAGGAAGATCCGGTCGCGATGCACGATGCCCGCGCAGAATGCGTTGACGAGGCAGTTGCCGTCGTAGCTCTCGTCGAAGCGCGTTTCGCCACCCACCGTCGGGATGCCCATGCAGTTGCCGTAGCCGCCGATGCCGGACACCACGCCCTTGACCAGGCGCTTGGTCTTCTCGGGGCTGGGATCGCCGAAGCGCAGGGCGTTCAGCAGGGCCACCG
>SXON01000053.1 GCA_005778355.1 Pseudomonadota bacterium
GAACGCCGCGCTCAGCATCACCACGGGCACCGGCGTGGGCGCCATCACCACCGTGTCGAAGGTGTTCTTCGACTTCGACCCCACCAACGCCAACAACGGCGACACGGGCGCCAACAAGGAAGGCGCGCGGCTGGGGATCCTGTACAAGAGCACCGGCGGCGTGGCGCGCGGCGAGGTGCTGCTCGAGTTCTCCGCGCGGTACGCGTAGGGCGCGCGCCGTGCGGCTCGGCCCATTCCGGTCGCGCTGGTTCGTCGACCACGAGCTGGCCCCGGTGACCGACGGCTCGGGCGTCGCCATCGCCGGGGCCATCACCGGCCCCGCCGGTGGCGCGGAGGGCTTGTGGGTGTACGTGGTGCCCGACCTCGAGGCCGAGACCGACGCGCAGGTCGTGATCTCGATGGTGCACGACGGCGACGTGTACACCGGCGCGCTCGATCTCTCCGGCTTCGCCTCGGCGAGCGGCGACGCGGCCGTGCTCACCGGCGTGGCCTGGTCGCAGGTCGACCTGGCGGCGGCGGGCGGGAGCGCGACCGACCGGGCGCACGTGTACGCCGAGGGGTCGCACTGGATGTCGCACTCCATCGAGGCCGACGCGGAACTGTGGCTCCTGCAGGTCGACCCGGCCGACGCCCGGGGTGGCGGCGCGGTGGTCACGCCGTCCGCGGCCGTGAAGGTGTACTCGGAGTCCGACAGCACCGCGCTGTTCTACAACGACCCGTCGAGCACCGGGGAGTACTACTCGATCAACGACCACTTCCTCGTGCACGTGCCCGGGGGCATCGCGGTGGGGATCTGGCGGACGGGCGAGAACGCGGGCGACCTGTCGTTGAAGATGATCGTGGTCGACACCACCACCATGGCCCTCTCGGCGGAGTACGACATCGGGGGTAGCGCCTCGGTCGAGTGTAATACCACCGGCTCGGCGCGGCAGGTGCCGGTGCCGGGCACGACCATCGCGACCGGCTCCCGCGCGCTGGAGGTCCTCGTGCCGGACCAGATCGGGGACACGGGCACCCAGAACAACCTCAACCTCCTGACCACGGACGATGGCTTCACCGCCATCGTGGCGGCCACCGCCACGTACTTCGAGACCGACCAGCACCTGCAGATGGGGTCGTTCTTCCGGCTCGAGAATGGGGACTACGTGGTGGCTTACAAGCGGATCCCGATCACCGCGAACTACTCTGGAGGGGGCGGCATCTACGCGAAGGTGTCCGACTGGGGCGACGTGATGCTCGCGGTGCTGGACTCCTCGATGAGCACGACGGTGCTGTGGTCGGAGCTCTTGCTCGAGGCGGGCAGCTCGGTGGACGGGGCGGCTCGCGCGGGGAATCGCCCGCACGTGGCGCAGTGGCGCCGCTACGTTTTCACCTGCTGGGATACCTACAATGTCGATCCGCTCAACCTCGCGCCAGCTGGCACTTACCTCCAGATCAACTGGCTGGTGGCGTGATGGGGCGCCTCGGCTGGCTGGCGCTGGTGCTGGTCGCCTGCCCTGCCGCGGAGGACAAGGACACGCCGGACACCGGCGCCACGGCCTCGGCGGACACGGGGGACGACAGCGCGGTAGACTCCGTCCCACCGCCTGACAGCGACGGCGACGGCTGGGCAGACGCCGACGATTGCGCCCCGGACGACCCCGCGGTGAACCCCAGCGCAGTGGAGACGTGCAACGACATCGACGACGACTGCGACGGCAGCGCCGACGAGGACGACGCCATCGGCGCGGCGACCTGGCACCCGGACGCGGACGGCGACGGGTACGGCGACGCCGCGTCGAGCACAGCGAGCTGCGAGGCGCCCGAGGGCTACCTCGCCGACGCCTCCGACTGCGACGACGCCGAGCCCGGCGTGAACCCGGCGGCGACGGAGTCCTGCAACAACGGCCTCGACGACGACTGCGACGGGCAGGCCGCCGAGTGCCGGCTGTCCGGGGAGCTGCTGCTGGACGACGTGGCGGCCACGATCGCCAGCGAGCACGTGGAATACTATCCCGCCCTCGCGGGCGGCTGTGACGTCAGTCGCGACGGGGCGGACGATCTTTTGGTCGGGTTGCCCGTGACGCAGGTGGGCGAGTACGAGTGGGATGGGCCCGGCGCGCTGTACGTCATCGCGGGCGGGCTACCGGCGCCCGGTACCCTTTCCGACGCGTGGGCGATGTTGGCGGCGACGGCAGACCTCTACGCTGGCCACGGGGTCGCCTGCGCGGGCGACGGCGACGGGGATGGAGCGGGCGACCTGGTGCTGAGCGCGAGCGACGGCCCCGACGCGGATGGCAGCATGCGGGGCGCAGTCTACCTGTTCGGCCGCGTCGAGGCGGGCACGCAGGGGCTCGACGCCGCGGTGGCCGTGGTGGAGGGGATCAGCGGGGTTACAACCATCGGGTACCAGGTGGGCGGGGCCACGGACCTCTCCGGCGACGGGGCCCCGGACATTAGCTTCCTCGAGAAGGAGCGCGGCGACGAGGGCATCGAGGCCACCCGCGTCCGGGTGTTCGCCGGGCCGGTGTCCGGTTCGCTGGTCGGCGACGACGCGACCGCCACCATCGAGTTTGACGGCATGCCGCAGTTGTACCACTACTCCGCGGGCGGCGATCTCGACGGTGACGGGGTGGCCGACGTGGCTGTGGGCGCCTACACGGACGCGACGGTGGGCGCGGTGTACCTCTTCTCCGGCCCCTTCGCCGGGCTCCGCTCGCGCGACGACCGCGACGCGGAGATCGACAGCGAGGGCGACGAGAGCAGGGCGTCCGGCACAAGCCACGTCGTGGGCGCCGCGGGCGACGTCGACGCGGATGGGCTCGACGACCTGCTCGTGGGGTTCTCCTTTGGCGGCTCGGCGGGCGAGGCCTTCATCGTCACTGCGCCGCTCGGGGGCATCGAGCACCTGCTCGACGCCGCGGCGCGCTTCACCGGCGACGACCCGGACGGTGGCCTCGGCGGATGCGTGGCCTCGGCCGGCGACGCCGACGCCGACGGCTGGGCCGACATCCTCGTGAGCGACGCCGCGCACACCACCACCGGGGCCGCCTATCTCCTCCACGGCCCCTTCTCCGGCGAGATCTCCCGCGCGACCCACGGCGCCTTGCTGGTCGGCGACGGGGTACAGCATGACCTCGTCGGCACCGCCTGCACTGGCGCCGGCGACATGGACGGCGACGGCAACGACGACGTGGCCATCGCCGCGCAGGGCTCGTGGGACTACTCCATCAACGAGACCCAGAACCCCGGCGCCGTCTACCTCGTGTCCGGCGGCGGCTTCTGACAGCGGGCGCCGCTACCGCCCCTCCCGCATCCTCGTGGCCAGCATCGCGAGTTGCCGCCGGGTGGTGACGAGGTCGTCGCGCATGTGGAGGATCACCTCCACGCCGGCCCAGTTCACCTCGAGCTCGTGCACCAGCGTGTACACGACGCGCGCGGTCTCGGCGTGCTCGGCCACGAGCGCCTCGTCGTCCCAGGGCAAGAGCCCCTCCTCGCGCATCAGGTCGAACAGGGCCTCGTCGCCCTGGAGGACAGATAGGATCACCTCGCGGCGGACGATCATCGGTCCATCCCTTCCCGCACGGGGCGGGTGTAGAGCGCGTCGGCGGCGCGCAAGGCCTCGCCGAGGGCGTCGTCGTCGGCCTCGGGGAGACGCAGCCAGACGACCGCGAAGAGGTCGCCCACCTGGCCGCCGCGAGACACGCCCTTGCCGCGGAGTCGCAGCCTGGCGCCGCACTGCGTGCGCGGGGGAATCTTCAGCTTCACGGGGCCTCCCGGGGTGGGAACGTCGACCGCGCCGCCATTGTACGCCTCGGAGAGGGTGACCGGGAGGTCGAGTACGAGGTCGAGGCCCTCCCGCCGGTAGAGTGGGTGGGGACGCACACGGGTGCGGATGATCACGTCGCCCGGCGGCCCGCCACCCGGCCCTGGTGCGCCCTGCCCGCGCAGCGTGATCTGCGAGCCATCGTCGGCCCCGGGCGGGATACGAACACGCAGTGGTGTCGCGATGCCGGGGATGGTGAGGCTCACCTCGGCGCCGTGCAGGGCCTGCATGAAGTCGAGCTCCACCTCGCCGGTGGCGTCGGCGCCGCGCCGGGGGCCACCACGGAAGGGGTCGCGACCGCCAAGCTGCCCGAGGAGGTCCTCGAGGTTCCAGTCGAAGCCTTCCTCGTGCCCACGCGGCGGCGGCGCGTGGGCGCGTGCGTCCTGCCAGCGCTTGTAGGCGCGGGCCTGCTCCGGGTCGAAGCCGCTCAGCAGCGAGTCGGCGCCGAACTCGTCGAAGTTCTTGCGCTTCTGCTCGTCACTGAGCACGTCGTAGGCGGCGGCCACCTGCTTGAACTGGTCCTCGGCCGCCTTGTCGCCGGGGTTGATGTCGGGGTGGTACTTCCTCGCGAGTTTGCGGTACGCGGTGCGGATCTCCTCGGCCGTGGCGGTGCGCGCCACCCCGAGAACGCCGTAGGGGTCGGTGATGGACATGGTGGAGCAAGCGTAATCGCGGCCTCGCTGTCGCGGTGCTGGCTCGATGAGCGATGCGTCAACGGGACAAAATCCGCCTTTGTCGGTCAACGTCGGCGGTTGGCACGCCGGTTGCAATGAGCCCTGGGCACCGGAGTCAACGATGCTTTCTCTTCTTGTTTCCCTCGCTTCTGCCAATGAGATCTCTGCCGGGTACGTGTTTCCCGGCGCCGCTGCGGCCGACAGGGGCAGCATGAGCGTGGGGGCCTCCGGCGGGATGCTCATGGGGAGCTCCGAGGATGTGAGCTTCGTGACGCTCGATGCGGCGCTGGCGCCCACGGATCGCCTCGGACTCCGGGCCAACTTCTTCAGCGTGGGCCAGGCCTCGCCCCTGGTCGGCGCCGGTGGGGCCAGCCTCGGCGCGCGTTACCTCGCGGTGGACAAGGAGAAGTTCCGCTTCGCGCCTTTTGGCGCCGTGGCCATCGGCAGCGTGGCGGGGAGCGAGACGCTGGGCGGCTTCGCAGCCGGCATCGCATTGGAGGCAGGCAGCGACAAGGTGTGGTTCGACTGCGCGGTCCCGCTGGTGGCCGGGCTGGTCACGCCGGACGGCTACAGCGACGACAACGTGACCGTCGTCGGATTCCCGCTCACGGCGGCCGGCAGCGAGCTGGGCGTCAGCTGGAAGATGGGCGAGCATCACCGCCTGCGCGCGGGCGTGGTGTCGGTCGCGCCGATGCTGAGCTACCGCTACGAGGCCAGCCACTGGTACGTGGGCGCCACGGCCGGGGGCATCACCGTCCCCGGGGCGCCGGGCGGCTTGTCGATCGAGGGTGGGGCCCGGTTCTAGCCACGCCGACCCTGGTTGCGCGGGTTCCGCTTCATGTCCTCGTCGACCACGAACTGCACCCGTTCGAGGGCGCTTTCAGACGGGCCCGTCTCGAGGAAACCGGAGGCCTGGAGCAGCGATTGGAAACCGTCGCCCTCGAGCTTCTGGCCACTCTTGCGGAGCGCCCGATCCAGCGCCCCGTTGGCCGTCCGGATCTGGCTCGACAAGACGGCGAGGATGCTCTCTCGCCACGCGCGACGAGCCGGGCCCGACAGCCCCTCGTGAGGCTCGCGGTCGAGGCGGTAGAGCCAGCCGGCGGTGGCCGCCACGCAGGAGGCGGTGCGCGAGCCGGGGATCACCAGCGTGTTCATGCCGAACTGTCGCCCGGCCCCGAGCTTCGCGAGCAGCTCCGCGCGGTCGCCGCGAACGTTGCGCAGCACCTCGATGGTGCCCTCGGCCACGATGTAGCCGCACCAGCCGGGCTCACCTTCCAGCACGATCACCTGCCCCTCCTCCATCGGCTCGGCGACGAAGCTCGCGGCGAGGGCGGCGGCCGCGTCGGGGGCGAGGTCGTCGAGACCGGCCTGTTGCCGCAGCAAGGGCTCCAGCGGGGGACAGGGTCCGGCGGGGCCCCCGGGCCGGAAACTGCGCCAGAGCCGCGCGATGGCGCCGGGCTCCTTGCGCTGGGGGGCGGCAAAGGCCCCGGCCGCCACGTCGGAGAGGCGCCGGTTGGTGGCTTCCACCCGCCGGGCGAGCGCCACCAGCGCCACGTCGAGGAGCGCGTCGTACACACGACTGCGGGCGGTCCAGAGCGATTGTAGGCCCCGCGTGTCGAGGATCAAGAGCGCCGAGGGGCGCGTGGCCTTGAGCGTGGCGGCGCGGAGCTGTCCCGGGAAGAAGGCGCTGGCCTCGCCCACCAGCTCGGGGGCACGGAGCCGCGCCACCTCGCTGGTGCCCACCTGCACGGAGAGCTCGCCCACCACGAGCAGGGCGAGCGAGGCCACGGGCGTGCCCTCCACCCAGAACGTCTCGCCGGGCGCCAGGACGTGAGGCAAGAAGGCCGCGGCAGCGCGGTCGATCTCGTGGCGGGGCACGCGGGCGAAGAAGGGCAGCGTGGCGAGCGTGTCGGCGGTGCTGGGCATCGCACCCCCCCTATGCGCTTGCTACCCGAGTTGGTCGACCAGGGGGCGGAAGCAGCCGCGCTCGGCATCGTAGGCCTGCACCTCGGCGTGGTGTAGGTCGAACCACCAGCCGTGCAGGCGAATCGTGCCCAGCGCGAGCCGCTCGGCCACCGGCGTGTAGCCGCGGAGGTGATCGAGCTGCTGGAGCACGTGGGCCTGCGACAGCCGGTCGACCGGGTCGAGCGCGGGGTCGATCCGGTCCTCCGCTTGGAGTCGCGACAACGAGTCGCGCGCGTGGGACAACCAGCGGTCGAGGTTGGGCGCGCCCGGGGGCACGACCCCGTCGGCCAGGGCCTGCATCGCGCCGCAGCTACTGTGGCCGCAGACCACGATGTCGCGCACGCCCAGCGAGATGGTGGCGAACTCCACGCCGGCCCCGGCCGCGCCGTCGCCCGCGTCGTGGCGGGGGACGATGTTGCCCACGTTGCGAATCACGAACAGGTCGCCGGGATCGGTCGACGCGAAGAGGTTGGGGACCACGCGGCTGTCGGCGCAGGCCACGAACAAGCAGTCCGGCGATTGCCCGAGCGCGAGGTGGGCGAAGCGCTCGCGGTAGCCGGGCCGCACGCGATGGTGGAAGTCGCGAATGCCGTCGAGGAGCTTCTGCACGGGGCGGGGCTATCGGGGACGGCTACCCGCAGCCACAGCGGGGGGTGGCCTCGACCACCCGGCCGCGACCGTCACGGGCGAGCGCGCAGCAGGCCTCGAGTTCCTCGCGGAGCTTGCGACGCCCACGCTGCACCCGCGACTTGAGCGTGGGCAGCGGCACCCCGAGCCGCGCCGCGGCGTCGACCTGCGAGAGCCCACCAAGGTCGGTGAGGCGCAGCGCCTCGGCCTGCTCGGCGGGGAGCGACGCCATAAACGGGGTGAGGCAGGCGGCGAGCATCTCGCGCGTGTCGCCGCTCGGGTCGTCGCCGTCGGGTTCGTCGACGGGCGCCGCGGGTCGTCGCCGCCGGTGGTGATCCACGATCGCGCTCTTGGCCACGCGGTACACCCACGGCGCGAGTCGCTCGCGCGAGCGAAGCGAGGCGACCCCGAGGTGGATGCGCAGGAGCGTGTCCTGGAGCACGTCGTCTGCGTCGGGACCGGGCACGCGTCGGGCGACGAAGCGGCGGAGCTCGCCCTCGAAGGTCGCGACCGGATCGGTCACGGCCGACGCGCCTCGACCGTGGCCGACATCACCTTGCGCGCGGCGGGGTGACCGGGCGCCCACGAGTCGACGAGCGCGGCGGAGCCTGGCTTCTCGCGAATGACCACGTCGATGAAACCGGCGGCGGCGAGCCAGCCCTCCACCTCGGCCACCGTGGCGGCCCCGCCGATGCAGCCCACGAGGAGCGCCAGGTCGGCTCGGTGTTCCGGCGAGAGCCGCTCGCGGGCGAGCACGTCGGCGATGGCCACGCGCCCGCCGGGGCGGAGCACGCGGAAGGCCTCGCGGTACACGGCCGGCTTGTCGGGGGAGAGGTTGACCACGCAGTTGGAGATGATCACGTCGACCGAGCTGTCGGGCAAGGGCAGGTGCTCGATTTCGCCAAGGCGAAACTCCACGTTCGTGACGCCCGTCTTGGCTGCATTCGCCCGGGCGCGGGCGAGCATGTCGGGCGTCATGTCGACGCCCACGACCGAGCCGGCCGGGCCCACCGCCCGCGCCGCGAGGAAGGCGTCGAAGCCGGCGCCGCTCCCGAGGTCGAGCACCCGCTCTCCGGACTTGAGCGCAGCGATCGCCTGCGGGTTGCCGCAGCCGAGGCCGAGGTTGGCGCCTTCGGGGGCGTTGGCCTGGTCTGTCGGCGAGTAGCCGAGCACGCTCGCGTCGGTGGCCACGGCCTCCGAGCAGCAGGAAGGGCCGCAACAGCTCGATTCCTCGCGGGCGATGGCGCCGTAGCGGGCACGGACCTCCTGACGGATCGCCTCGGCGGGGTCGCTGGGAGCACAGCAGGTGGGGGTGCAGCAATCGGTGTCGGGCATCGGTTCCTCGAGGGGCCGGGGTTGTGGCGGCCCACGTAGATGTAGACGCGAGCCGGCGAATTTGGATGCACGGCGATGCTTGCGGTCGCCCGGTACCCGCGCATAGGGCCGTTGACGCGCCACAGGGTTGAATGAGCATCGTCGTCATCTTCGCCTGCGTTCACAACGCGGGTCGCTCCCAGATGTCTGCCGCGTTCTTCAACGCGCTGGCCAACCCGGCGCTCGCCGAGGCGATCTCGGCGGGCACCAACCCGGGCGAGCGGGTGCACCCGGAGGTGGTCCTCGCCATGCGCGAGGTGGGGATCGAGCTCTCGGGGCAGAAACCCCAGCGACTCACCCAGGCGCTGGCCGAGGGCGCCCAGTGGCTCGTCACCATGGGCTGTGGCGACGAGTGCCCCGTCGTCCCCGGCTTGCGGCGCGACGACTGGCCGCTGCCCGATCCCAAGGGTCAATCGGTCGGGCGGGTCCGCGAGATCCGCGAGGACATCCGTGCCCGGGTGTTCGCCTTCGTCCAAGCGAACGGCTGGGGTCGCCCTTGAGCCGCGTCTTCGAGATGAGCTTCGCCTCGGTGTACCCGATGTACGTGGCGAAGGTCGAGAAGAAGGGCCGCTCGCAGGCGGAGCTCGACGAGGTGATTCGCTGGCTCACCGGCTACGACGAGGCGGGGCTCGCCGAGCACATCGCAAGGAAGACCAACTTTCGGGACTTCTTCGCGCAGGCCACGCTCAACCCCAACGCCGGGCTCATCACCGGGGTCGTGTGCGGCGTCCGCGTGGA
>SXON01000054.1 GCA_005778355.1 Pseudomonadota bacterium
GCCCCGAGGCGACCACCCGATCTCCCGCGCCGCCGGGGCCACGCGCACCGCGATCGCGCCGCGGTTGGCGATGAAGAGGCGCATGCGATCAGCCCCGCTGGGGCGTGGGTAGTCGGGCTTCGGAGTCGGCCTCCCAGCCCTCGTACAGCGCTGCGATCTCGATGCCGATCCCCACCGAGCTGAGCGGCACGGTGTCGCCGGGCCCGTAGCCGCGGTACACCCACTCGCCCCGCTCGTCGAGCCGGTACACGTCGACGTGCATGCGCGACGACTCCACGAGCACGTACTCGCGCAGGCTGGGGAGTCGCTTGTAGTGGTCGAACTTCTCGCCGCGGTCGTAGGCGGCGGTGCCCGGCGAGAGCACTTCTACCAGCACGGTGGGGTTGGTGGCGGCGTGCCGATCGAGCTCGTCGGGCATGCGAGGCCCGCAGACGATGGAAAGGTCGGGGTAGGTGGAGAGGTCGGTGGCCGGGATGCGGATGCGCTGGCTCTCGGTGAACGGTCGGCAAGGCCGGCCACGGAGCGCGGCGCCAACGAGGACCGCGAGGTTCGTGCAAAGCGACGCATGCGCCATCGTGCCGCGGGCCATCGCGACCACGTGCCCCTCGATGTACTCGTGCTTGATGTCCGACCGTTCCTCGGCGGCAAGGTACTCGGCGTAGCTGAGCAGGCGGCGCGCGGCGGCGGGCATGTCGCCAGTATACCCCGCGCGATCGACCGACTACACTGGCCGCCGTGCTCTACCTGCTCGCCTGCCCCGACCCTCCCGACTCCGCAGATTCCGCCGACACCGCCCTGGATCTTGCCCCCTGGCAAGACGTGGCCGAGAACCTGCCCGGCGCCGTCACCTCGATCTGGGGCGACAGCGCCCTTGACCTCTACGTGGTGGGCGCCGACGCCGGTTCGGGGCCGATGGCTTACCACCTCTCCGGTGGAGCATGGACGCCTGTCGAGGGGCTCGGCAGCGGTGACCTCTGGTGGGTGTCGGGTGACGAGGATCGGCTGTGGATCGCGGGCGCCAAGGGGCGCGTCTTCCGCCTCGACCGCGCCACCGCGACACTGGAGTCGTGGGTGCTCGACGAGACGGTGACCTTCTTCGGGGCATGGGGAGCGGGCGACGGCTCCGCGTGGGTGGTCGGCGGGAACACCGAGGTGCCGAGCGACGCGGCGACCGCCTACCACTACGATGGTCGCGAGTGGACAGCAGTTGAGCTTCCCCCGGAGATCGCGTCGCAGTACGCGCTGTACAAGGTCTGGGGCAGCGGGGAAGCCGACGTCTGGGCGGTGGGCACCGGCGGCGTGTCGATGCACTGGGACGGCACGACATGGACCTACATCGACACCGTCGCCTATGTAAACCTCTTTACCATCCACGAGGGTTTCGCGGTGGGCGGCGACATTAGCGGCACGATCCTTGCTCTCTCCTCAACCGGCATGGTCTGGTCCGACGAGTCCCCCGACTACGCGTTGCAGCTCACCGGCGTCTACGGCGGCGACAAGCCCGTGGCCGTCGGCGCCACCGGCAGCGTGTATTTCCGGGATGGCGACGGCTGGACCGCCGATCCGCGCGAGAAGCCGACCTACCAGGACCTCCATGCCGCGTGGGTCGACCCCGACGGTGGAACCTGGGCGGTAGGTGGTCACGTTTCCTCGCAGCCCCTCATCCAGGGCGCCATCGTATATACTGGCCCCGCGGCCGTCCCGACCTTGGAGTAAGCATGCTTTTTTTGGCACTATTCGGTTGTCCTGCCGATACAGAAGATACGGCAGAAGCCGAGATTTCCTACTGCGACGAGTCCGTGGTGGGCAACATCTGCACCTACGCCGGCACGGCGCAGGCGGGCTTCAACGGGGACGGTCTCGACCGGCGTGAGAGCTGGATGTACTTCCCCATCGACATCGAGTTCTCCGAGTACGGCAAGCCCATCGTGCACGACTGGAACAACCATCGGCTGCGCGCCCTGGAAGACGACGGCACCTTCGCCACGGTGATGGGCACCAGCTTCGTGGGCGACGGCCCCCCCGACTTGTCCGACCGCGAGCAGCCCGGGGCGCCCGGTACCACCGTCAACCTCAACCACCCCACCGACGGCGTTTACTTGCCGAGTGGACTGTTCATCGATGCCTCCTGGCACACTCACAAGCTGCGCGCCTACGACCCGGCGACGGGGCTCGTGTACGTGCACTGTGGCGACACCCCGGGCTACGCCGGCGACGACGAGGAGACAGCCGACAACGCCCTCTTCAACCAGCCCAAGGCGGTAGCCTACGACGAGGCCGACGGCACGCTCTACATCCTCGACATGCGCAACGAGCGTGTCCGCGCGCTCACCAGCGACTTCCGCATCAGCACCGTCGCGGGCAACGGCACCAAGGGCTACGCGGGCGACGACGGCGTGGCCACCGACGCCAACTTCGCCTTCCCCAGCGGCACCAACCCCCGTCCGGGCGGCGCCATCGCGGTGGATGGCAACCTGCTCTACATCGCCGACACCGAGAACCACCGGATCCGCGCGCTCGATCTCGACACCGGTATCGTCACCAGCGTGGCGGGGAACGGCACCGGCGCCTTCGCCGGCGACGGCGGCCCCGCCACGGAGGCGAGTCTCAACTACCCGATGGACATCGAGGTGGAAGACGGCTTCCTCTGGATTGCCGACAGCGACAACCACCGCGTCCGCGCGGTCGACCTCGCCACCGGGATCATCGAGACGGTGGCCGGCAACGGCGACGTCGGCGACGACGGCGACGAGGGACCGGCGGCCGAGGCCCAGCTCTACACGCCGATGGGGGTGGAGCTCGATCTCGACGGCAACCTCTACATCGCAGACTCCTTCAACCATCGTATCCGCCGGGTGGCCCGATGATCCTTGCTTTCCTCCTTGCTTGTCCAGCGGCCAGCGACAGCGGCGACACCGCCGAGTTCACGTGTGACGAGGCGTCCGGTACCATCTGCACCTTCGCCGGGAAAGACGGTCTCGCCGCCCTCGGCCAGGACGAGATCGCGGCCACGGAATCGTACCTTTACCTGCCGCAGGACCTCCTCCTCGCCGACGATGGGACGGCCTACCTTCTCGACTGGAACAACCACCGGGTGCGCTGCGTCGACCCGGATGGCACGATCACCACGATCGCGGGCAACGGCCTCCTGGGCGACGGCCCCGAGGGCGAGGCACGGACGGCGATGTTCAACCACCCTACCGGGCTCTCGTGGGACAACGACGGCACCATCTTGCTCGCGGCCTGGCACAACAGCCGCGTGGAGCGGATCGACCTGGCGACGAGCACGATGACCTACGTCGCGGGCGACGGCACGCGCAGCTACGCGGGCGACGAGGGCGACGCGCTGGTGGCCAAGCTCGACCTGCCGAGCAGCGCCGTGGTCGATGCCGACGGGGTGATGTACATCTCCGACACCGCCAACCAGCGTATCCGCACGGTCACCCCCGACGGCATCATCCATGCCTACGCGGGCACGGGCGATGCCGCCTACGCCGGCGACGGGGGCGACGTGTCGCTGGCCGCCTTCTACAACCCGAAGGGCCAGGCGGCGGCACCGGCGGGGCGACTGGAGATCTCCCCCGACCAGAAGCTCTACGTGGCCGACACGCTCAACCAGCGCATCCGGGTGATCGACCTCGCCACCGACACCATCAGCACCTTCGCGGGGAATGGGAGCCCCGGCTTCTCGGGCGACGGCGGGCCGGCCACCTCGGCGACGGTCTTCTCGCCCACCGACATCGCGCTCGGCATCGACGGCGAGCTCTACATCGCCGACACCGAGAACTCCTGCGTGCGGGTGGTCGATCCCGACGGCACCATGCGTACCTTCGCGGGCATCTGCACCGAGCCCGACTACACGGGCGACGGTGGGCCGGCCACCGAGGCGCGGCTCAACAAGCCCTACGGCGTGGCCGTGGATAGCGTGGGCAACGTGTACATCGCCGACACCTACAACCACGCGATCCGCGTCGTCTACCGGTAGGCCTGCTCCTCGTCGCCCTGCTCGCTTGTGCCGAGCCCGACGCCTGCGGGCCCGGCACGATCTGCACCGTCGCGGGCACGGGCGACCTGGGTTTCAACGGCGAGGGCTTGCCGGCGCCCCTGTCGTGGCTGTACTTGCCGAGCGCTGTCCTGCTCGACCCTGATGGGCGGCTGGTGATCGTGGACTACAACAACATGCGGGTGCGGCGGCTGGACGACGGACTACTCACCACGCTCGTGGGCAGTGGCGGCCACGAGTTCAGCACGCCGGGCGCCGACGCGCTGGCCACCGACCTCGAGAACCCGGTCGACGCCGCCTACGGCCCCGACGGGTTGCTGTACGTTTTGCCAGCGCACGAGTCCCGACTGATACAAGTTGATACATCGGGACTGATACAGGTGGTCGTGGGCACCGGCGAGGAGGGCTACACCGGCGACGGGGGCCCGGCGCTCGAGGCCACGCTTGACCAGGCACAGGGTTTTTGCTTCGACAGCACCGGCGCCATCTGGATCGCCGACACGCTCAACGGGGCCATTCGCCGGGTGGTCGACGGCACCATCGAGACGGTGCTGGAGGGGCTCGGTGGCCCGCAGCGCGTACGTTGCGGCCACGGGCGGGTTCTCGCCACTGATACATTTTCTGGACGTATCATCGAGTTCAGCGAGGAAAGCCTAGAGTTCGCGGTCATTGCCGAGGGCTTGAGCTACCCATGGTCGGCGGTCCCAACCGCTGACGGTTGGATCGCGGCCAGCTCCGGCAGCCACGAGATCCTCGACCAGGATGGGGTGCTGGCCGGGACGAGTGAGGGCGGCTCCTCGGGCGACGGCGGGCCCGCGCTCGACGCCCAGCTGTCGTGGCCGGCGGACATCCTGCCGGTGGACGGCGGGTTCTACGTGGCCGACATGCAGAACGCGCGGGTGAGGTTTGTTGGGGAGTAGGCGCCGGGTATGTGACTGCCGGACATGATCCCTTGCGGCAACGATCCGCGGCGGCGGCGACGAATACGTTTCACCGTGGTTATCAATGGCACCGAGGACGCATGTTGCTGCTCACGCTGCTGGCTCTTGCCAGCGCTCCCACGGTCCAGACCTGGCGCGTGGTCGATGTCGCCGCCCCCGACGTGCTCAATGCTCGCGCGCGGGCCGACGCCAACGCGCCGCTGGTCGGCAAGCTGCTCGCCGACGCGACGGGCGTGGTGGAGCTCGAGCAGGACGGCATGGGTTGGATGCGGGTGCGTCTCGGCGAGATCGAAGGCTGGGTGAACCATCGATA
>SXON01000055.1 GCA_005778355.1 Pseudomonadota bacterium
GAACGCCGCGCTCAGCATCACCACGGGCACCGGCGTGGGCGCCATCACCACCGTGTCGAAGGTGTTCTTCGACTTCGACCCCACCAACGCCAACAACGGCGACACGGGCGCCAACAAGGAAGGCGCGCGGCTGGGGATCCTCTACAAGAGCACGAGCGGCGTCGCGCGTGGCGAGGTGCTGCTCGAGTTCTCCGCGCGGTACGCGTAGCGAGGTCGCCGTGCGGCTCGGCCCATTCCGGTCGCGCTGGTTCGTGGACCACGAGCTGGCCCCGGTGACCGACAGCTCGGGCGTGGCCATCGCCGGGGCCATCACCGGCCCCGCCGGGGGCGCCGAGGGCATGTGGGTGTACGTGGTGCCCGACCTCGAGGCCGAGACCGACGCGCAGATCGTGATCTCGATGGTGTACGACGGCGACGTGCACACCGGCGCGCTCGATCTCTCCGGCTTCTCGGCGGCGAGTGGCGACGCCGCCGTGCTCACCGGCGTGTCGTGGTCGCAGGTGGATCTCGTCACGGCGGGCGGGAGCGCCACCGACCGGGCGCACGTGTACGCGGAGGGGTCGCACTGGATGTCGCACTCCGTCGCGGCGGACGCCGAGCTGTGGCTCCTGCAGGTCGATCCCGCCGACGCCCGCGGTGGCGGCGCCGTGGTGACGCCGACCGCCGTGGTGAAGGTGTACTCGGAGACCGACAACACCGCGCTGTTCTACAACGACCCCACGGCCACCGGGGAGTACTACTCGATCAACGACCATTTCCTCGTGCACGTGCCTGGGGGCATCGCGGTGGGGATCTGGCGGAACGGGAAGAACGCCGGCGACCTGTCGCTGAAGATGATCGTGGTCGATACCAGCACGATGGCCCTCTCCGCGGAGTACGACATCGGGGGCACCGCCTCGGTCGACTGTAATACCACCGGCTCGGCGCGGCAGGTGCCGGTCCCGGGTGCGACCATCGCCACCGGCTCTCGCGCGCTCGAGATCCTCGTGCCGGACGATATCGCCGACACCGGGACAGAGAACGACCTCAACCTGCTGACCACCGACGACGTCTTCACCGCCATCGCCGCGGCCACCGCCACCTACGAGGAGACGGGCCAGCACCTCCAGATGGCGTCGTTCTTCCGGCTCGAGAATGGGGACTATGTCGTGGCGTACAAGCGGATTCCCATCGGCGGGAACTACTCCGGCGGTACCCAACCTGCGGTCTACAGCGACTGGGGCGACATCAAGCTCGCGGTGCTCGACCCGTCGATGAGCTTGACGGCGCTGTGGTCCGAGCTCTGCCTGGAGGCCGGCTCGACCGTCGACTCGCTGGAGCGGGCGGGGAATCGTCCGCACGTGGCCCAGTGGCGGCGGTACGTGTTCACCTGCTGGGACACGCTCGATCTCGGCACCCAGACTGCATCCGGCAGCTACCTCCAGATCAACTGGCTGGTCGCGTGATGACGCTCCTCGGCTGGCTCGCGCTGGTGCTGGCCGGTTGCCCGGTCGATGAGGGCGAGAAGGCCCCGGACACGGGCGACACCGGGTCCCCGGACACGGCGCACGACAGCGACAGCGCCATCGACTCCGCCCCGCCTCCGGACAGCGACGGCGACGGCTGGGCAGACGCCGACGATTGCGCCCCGGACGACCCCGCGGTGAACCCCGGCGCGGTGGAGACGTGCAACGACATCGACGACGACTGCGACGGCAGCACCGACGAGGACGACGCCATCGGCGCGGCGACCTGGCACCCGGACGCGGACGGCGACGGGTACGGCGACGCTGCGTCGAGCACAGCGAGCTGCGAGGCGCCCGAGGGCTACCTCGCGGACGCCTCCGACTGCGACGACGCCGAGCCCGGCGTGAACCCCGCGGCGACGGAGTCCTGCAACAACGGTCTCGACGACGACTGCGACGGGCAGGCCGCCGAGTGCCGGCTGTCCGGGGAGCTGCTGCTGGACGACGTGGCGGCCACGATCGCCAGCGAGCACGTGGAATACTATCCCGCCCTCGCGGGCGGCTGCGACATCAGCGGGGACGGCGTGGATGACCTTCTGGTTGGGTTGCCCGACTCCCAAGTGGGCGAGTACGAAAGCGATGGGCCTGGCGCCGTCCACGTGATCGTCGGCGGCGAGCCGGTACCCGATTCCCTCGTATCGTCGTGGGCCACGCTGGCTCCCCCGGAGGACCTCGGGGCGGGGTTTGCGGTCGCTTGCGCGGGAGATGGCGACGGCGATGGCGCGGGCGACGTGCTGTCCAGTGCGATCCGTGGCCCCGCTGGCGTCGCTGACCCTGGGGGGGCAGTCTACCTTCTCGGCCGCGTGGTGGCCGGTACACAGGGGCTCGACGCCGCGATCGCCGTCATCGAGGCGTCCGGAATCTCCGCCCTGACGCGAAGTCAGGTGGGAGGGGGCACTGACCTCACGGGGGACGGCAGCATGGACATCAGTTTCCTCGAGCAGGAGCGGGGCGACGAGGGTCTTGTGGCCGCCCGCGTCCGGGTGTTCGCCGGGCCGGTGACCGGAGCGTTCACGGGTAACGACGCGGACGCGACCATCCAGTTCGATGGCATGCCGCAGTTGTACCACTACTCTGCGGGCGGCGACCTCGACGGCGATGGCGTGTCCGACGTGGCCGTGGGAGCCTACACGAACGCGACGGTGGGCTCGGTGTACCTCTTCTCCGGCCCCTTCGCGGGCGTCCGCTCGCGCGACGACCGCGACGCGGAGATCGACAACGAGGGCGACGAGAGCACCGCGTCCGGCACGACCTACATCGTGGGCTCCGCGGGCGACGTGGATGCCGACGGCCGCGACGACCTGCTCGTGGGTTTCCAGAGCGGCGGCCCGTCGGGAGAGGCCTTCGTCGTGACGTCGCCGCTCAGCGGGATCGAGCATCTGGTCGACGCGGCGGCGCGATTCACCGGCGACGACCCCGACGGCATCGTGGGCTACTGCGTGGCCTCGGCCGGCGACGCGGACGCTGACGGCTGGGCCGACATCCTCGTGAGCGACCGCGCGCACGGCAGCACGGGTGCCGCCTACCTGCTTCATGGCCCCTTCTCCGGCGAGATCACCCGCGCGACCCACGGCGCCTTGCTAGCCGGGCAGAGCCAGGACTGGGCGGGCACCGCCTGCGCCGGCGCGGGCGACATGGACGGCGACGGCAATGACGACGTGGCCATCGCCGCCCAGGGGGCCTGGGACTACTCCATCAACGAGACGCTGACGCCCGGCGCCGTCTACCTCGTGCCCGGCGGCGGTTTCTGACAACGGGCCGCCTGGTCGCGGCGAAGCTCACCCGCCGTCGCTGAGCGTCCACGCCACTTCCGACACGCCGCCGAGCTCGCGCCAGCGCTCGTCATCCACGACCTCGCGCGCGCATTCCACCGCCTCCGGCCAGAGCCGCCGCACCTCGTCGGCCATCACCGCGAAGGGCGGGCCGTCGCGCTTCTGCTGGTCGTACTCGAAGCTGATCACCAGCCCCCGTGGCCGCGCGAGTTGCCGGCGCACGTGCTCGACATAGCGGGGGCGCACGTCGGGCGGCAGCGCGATCAGCGCGGCGCGGTCGTACACCGCGTCGAAGCTCCCGGGCTCGTCGAAAGCGAAGAAGTCGCCCTGCACCAGGGTCACTTGGCCCGCCGACCAGCGGTTGCCCTGGCGCACCGGCTCGAGCCCGTGCTCCTCGAAGAACTTGGCGCAAGCAAGCTCGGAGAGTTCCACGCCCACCACCTCGTGCCCCCGGCTGGCGAGCCACGCGAGGTCGCGCGAGGCGCCGCACAGGGGCACGAGCACCCTACCCTCGGCGATGGACCAGTGTGTTTCGAGCAACGGGTTGTGCTTTTGCTGGTGGAACCCGATCTGGTTGCTGGTCCAGCGCTCGTGCCAGAAGGCGGGGGTGGCGGCGGGGTGCATGGCACGGTGCCTATGCCGCCTGCCGGGGCTTCACACAACTTCACCTGGGCGCAAGAGAGGCGAAACAGGCGGTGCGGAAGATGTGGGTGCGGGGCCGTCCCCGCTTTCCCAGGAGAATCAAGATGTCCGAACCCACTGACACCCCCGCCCCCGAGTCCACCCCCAAGAACGAGCGTTGCCACGGGCGCGGCGCCCACCACCACCACGGCAAGCGTCGCGGCCTGCGTCGCCTCTTCGGCGTGGCCTTCCTCGTGGGTGGGATGGTGGCCATCCCCACCGCCATCGCCTACGCCGGCGGCCACGGCTTCGGTCACGGCGGGATGGGCCACGGCTGCGGCGGTCACGATGCGCCCCAGAGCGCCGAGGACGTGCGCGAGCACATGGAGAAGGGCAAGGGCTTCATCCTCGACAAGATCGACGCGACGCCCGAGCAGGAGGCCAAGGTCGACGCGGTGCTCGACCGCCTCGCCCCGGAGCTCTTCGCGCTCAAGGACGACAAGGAATCCTTGCACCAGGACCTGCGCGCCGCGCTCACCGCCGAGAACGTCGACGCCGCCGAGGTGGAGTCGATCCGCAGGGAGGGCCTGGCGCTCGCCGACGAGGCCAGCCGACTCGTGCTCGGCGGCGTGGTGGAGATCGCGCAGGCGCTCACTCCCGACCAGCGCGCCGAGCTCGCAGAGGCCGCGGAGAAGTTCCACCGATAGGTGGGCGCCATGGCTGAGCGCGTGCTCCTCGTCGACGACGATGATCGCCTCGCGGCGATGCTCGCCACCTGGCTTGGCCAGCGTGGGGTCGAGGTGGAGCGCGCGCCCGACGGTCGCACCGGCCTCTCCCGCGCCCGCGGGGGAGGCTTCGACGCGGTGGTGCTCGACGTGATGTTGCCCGACCTCGAAGGCTTCGAGGTGCTCCGCCAATTGCGACAGTCGAGCCGCGTGCCGGTGCTGATGCTCACCGCCCGAGGCGACGAGACCGACCGCATCGTGGGCCTCGAGATGGGCGCCGACGACTACCTCCCGAAGCCCTTCAACCCCCGAGAGTTGCTCGCCCGCATCCGGGCGGTCTTGCGTCGCAACCAGCCGGTGGTCGAAGAGGTGCTTCGTTTCGAGGAGCTCGAGATCGACCTCGCCGCGCGCGTGGTGCGCCTCTCCGGGGAAACACGGCCGCTCACCGCCCACCAGTTCGAGATCCTGCGTGTGCTGGCGGAGAGCGCGGGACGCGTGCTCACCCGCAACCAGATCATGGAGCGCGTCCGGGGCCTCGAGCTCGAGGCCTTCGACCGAAGCATCGACGTGCACGTGTCGCGCATCCGCTCCGCCGTCGAGCCCGACCCCAAGAACCCACGTCGCATCCAGACGATCCGCGGCTCCGGCTACCTGTTCACCCGATGAAACACAGACGTCGGCTCTACTGGCAGATTCACCTCGCCTTCGTGGGCGTGGTGGTGTGTTCGGTGGCCTGCGCGGGCCTGTTCGGGCGCGCGATGTCGAACCACACGGACTGGCCGCCGCCCCGGGAGATGTGGGCGGAGCACGGTCCCGAGCACCACCTTCGCCTCGCCGCGGGCCTCGCGATCATGGCCGGCGTGGCCTCGATCCTGCTCTACCCAGTGGCGCGTCGCATCACGCGGCGGCTCGACCACCTCGGCGGCGTGGTCAATCGCTGGGGCGAGGGCGATCTCGCGGCCCGCGCGTGTGTGTACGGCAACGACGAGGTGGCCGACCTGATGCGCGGCTTCAACCACTCCGCCGACCGCGTGCAGGGCCTCATCGAGGGACAACGCCGCATGTTGGCGAGCGCCTCGCACGAGTTGCGTTCCCCGCTGGCCCGCCTGCGCATGGCCGTGGAACTGATGGACGATGGTTCCCCGGAGCGGACCGGCGCTGCGGCCGAGGCCACGCGCGACATCGAGGAGCTGGATGCCCTCGTGGGTGACTTGTTGCTGGCGAGCCGCCTGTCCGCGCGCCCGGAGCCCGGCCCCCGGGAGGCAGTCGACATCGCGGAGATCGCGCGCGAGGAGGCGTCGCGTGCGAGTGTCAGCTTCGACGGCCAGCCGGCCGAGGCCACCGTCGACCCGCGCATGATCCGCCGCCTGGTCCGCAACCTGCTCGACAATGCAAGGCGGCACGCGGAGGGGGCCGAGTCGATCTTCGTCCGTGCCGAGCCGGGGCGAGTGCGCATCACCGTGCTCGACCGGGGACCCGGTGTTCCCGAGGCCGACCGAGAGCGTATCTTCGAGCCCTTCTACCGGCCTGCCGGTCACGACGAGGGCGCCCATGGCGGCGTGGGCCTTGGCCTCGCGCTGGTCCGCGAGATCGCCCGGCACCACGGGGGCGACGCGAGCTACTGTCCGCGGGCGGGGGGCGGGAGCGAGTTCGAGGTGGTGATCGCGGTGGGATAGATCGCCCGGTGTCTTCCCCCGCCACCCACCTCGCCCGCAATCTCCGCCAATTGCGACAGTCGCGGGGGGCCAGCCAGGCCCAGCTCGCCAAGCTGGCCGGGATCCCCCGCGCCACCTGGGCTAACCTCGAGAGCGGCGAGGCCAACCCTACCCTCCAGGTGCTCGGGGCGGTGGCCGGGGCGCTCGGCGTGTCGCTGGAGGAGCTCCTGGCGCCCCCTCGTCGCGGCGCGCGGGTGCACGCCCGCGCGAGTCTTCCTGAGCGCCACCCGGGCACGGCCACGGTGCGGCGGCTGCTCCCCGACCCAGTCCCTGGCACCGAGATCGAGCGGGTGGAGCTGCCGCCGGGTGGGCGTTTCGCGGGTGTGCCCCACACGGCCGGCACGCGCGAGTACCTGGCGGTGGAGACGGGTGCCATCGAGGTGACCGTGACCGGCGAGCGCCTGCACGGGGAGGCGGGCGACGTGCTGAGCTTCCCCGGCGACCAGCGCCACGGCTACCACAACCCGGGGACGGTCCTCGCCGTCGGTTACAGCGTGGTGGTGCTGGGTGGGCCCCGTGGAGACTGAGAAGTACACCGTCGCCGGGCTCGTCGGCGAGATCAACGACGTGCTGAGCGGCGAGTTCGACGACGTGTGGGTGGAAGGCGAGATCGGCGGCTTCAAGGTGGCCGCCAGTGGTCACTGGTACTTCTCGCTGAAAGACCAGGAAGACGACGCGGTGCTCAATTGCGCCATGTTCGCGGGGGCCAACCGCAGCGTGCGGCAGCGCCCGAAAGACGGCGACGTGGTGCTCCTGCGCGGTGGCATCGACGTGTACGCTCCGCGCGGCAGCTTCTCGCTCAAGGTGCGGCGCCTGGAGTACACCGGCGCCGGCGAGCTGGCGCGAAAGCTCGAGGAGCTCCGCCAGAAGCTCGCCGCCGAGGGCCTCTTCGACCCCGCGAAGAAGCGCCCCTTGCCGCAGTACCCCCGCGCCGTCGGCGTGGTGACGAGCCCCACCGGGGCCGCGCTCCACGACATCCTCCGCGTGATGCAGGGCCGCTGGCCGGGCCTGCCCGTGTACCTCGCCCCCTGTCGCGTGCAGGGCGACGGCGCCGCGCAAGAGATCGTGGCCGCCGTGAAGCTGCTCAACGATCACGCCAAGGTCGACGTGATCCTCGTGGGTCGCGGCGGTGGATCGGCGGAAGACCTCTTCTGCTTCAACGAGGAGATCGTGGTCCGCGCCGTGGCGGCCTCGCGCATCCCCACCGTGTCTTGTGTTGGGCACGAGGTCGACATCACGCTCTGTGACTTTGCCGCCGACGTGCGCGCCGCCACCCCGTCCAACGCGGCGGAGATCGTCACCCCCGAGCGCGACGCGCTCTCGGTGTGGGTCGACGAGCGCCACGAGCGCCTCGTCACCGCGATGCAACGCCGGGTGCGCGTGCTCCGCGACCGGCTCGCTCGGGTGCGCCTGCAACACCCCCGCCAGCGCATCGAGCGTTACCGGCAGCGCCAGGTGGAGCTCGGGGATCGCCTGCGCAACGCGATGGCGCGTCGCCAGGAACGTCGTCGCGAGCGCCTCGCCGCGCTGTGTCGTCAGCTCGACGCCCTGTCCCCCCTGAAGGTGCTCGACCGGGGCTACGCCATCGCCCTGCACGCCGGGCATCCCGTCACCGACGCCAAGACGCTGAAGGCCGGCGACGAGCTTGACCTGCGCTTCGCCAAGGGGCGAGCGGCGGTCGTGGTGAAGCGTCCAGCCGGCCTATTCTAGTCCCTACCTCGCCTTCCCCTCGAACCTCACCTCGACCTCGTACCAGTCGCTGGCGTCGCCGCCGTCGGCTTCGAGGCTCGATCCGTCGGCCACGCCGCGCATGTCGACCGGGACCTCGGTGTTCCACTCTCGGATACCGCCCATCCAGGTGAAACCGATGTTCTCGCCGCGCGCCTCGCCCTCGAGCTCGCCTTCCATCTCGAAGTCCCAGTGCTCGTATACGCAGTTGGCCTGGCCGTTGATGGAGCTGTCCGTCGCGACGGTGAGCGTGAACTCGCCCTCGGCGTCGAAATCGTACTCTTCGCGACCGCTGTCGATCCAGAAACGGCACAGCACGTTGCCCGTGTAGGTGACCGGGTCGGCATCGGCATCGGCATCGGCGTCC
>SXON01000056.1 GCA_005778355.1 Pseudomonadota bacterium
ATCAAATCGCTGACACCGAGAGAGGATCGTATTCGGAATTTTCTGGGCCTCGGTCGTCGCCATGATGAAGACGACGTGAGCGGGCGGCTCTTCGAGAGTTTTTAAGAGGGCGTTAAACGCGCTCGTCGAGAGCATGTGGACCTCGTCGAGGATGTAGACCTTGAATCGCGCGAAGTTCGGAACGTAGCGAACGCCGTCGCGCAGCTCCCGCACGTCGTTCACGGAGTTGTTGCTCGCGGCGTCGATCTCGATGACGTCGGTGCAGTTGCCGAGAGGAATTTCCCGGCAGGGGCCGCAGGCCCCGCAGGGCGCCAGCGACGGTCCCTGCACGCAGTTCAGCGAACGCGCGAATGCACGGGCGGCGGTCGTCTTGCCCACGCCCCGCGCCCCGGTGAACAGGAAGGCATGGTGGATCCTGCCGGATTTCAGCGCGTTGCCCAGCGTGCGGGTGACGTGCGACTGGCCCGCGATCTCCTCGAGCGTGAGCGGGCGCCACTTGCGCGCGATGGCGAGGTAGCCTTCGGACATGAGAAACCCTAGCCGGAAAGTAGATCGCGCGCGGGGGTGATGGCCGGGCACCCCACACCCCCCAGCCCGCGCTACCGTTGCTACCTTTCGGTCCTGGCGGGGTTCACGGGGCTGGAGTCATGGGACCCGACCATCACCGCCGCGCGCGAAATGCACGTTGAATCGGGGATGGCGGACAGGGCGGGATTCGAACCCACGTTAGGGAAGCCCTAAAACAGATTTCGAGTCTGTCGCCTTCAACCACTCGGCCACCTCTCCCAAAAAGTCTAGCGATCCTTGGTTCTGAGTCGACGGAAGAAGTCTCGCAGCATGGCTGCAGACTCCTGTTTGAGCACCCCCGGCACCACTTCGAAGTGATGGTTGAGGCCGGGGTGGTGGCTGAGGTCGCCCAGCGTGCCGCAGAAGCCGCCCTTGGGGTCGGGCGCCGCGTAGACGACGCGGGGCAATCGCGCGAGGACGATGGCGCCCGCGCACATGGCGCAGGGTTCGAGCGTCACGTAGAGCGTGCAGCCGGAGAGTCGCCAGTCGCGGCGAAGCTGGGCGGCCGCCCTGATCGCGATCAGCTCGGCGTGGCCACAGGGGTCGAAATCTCGCTCACGCGTGTTGCGCTCGGCGGCGACCTCTTGGCCTTCGCAGACGATCACGGCGCCGATCGGAACCTCACCGACAAGGGCCGCCTCTGCGGCGAGAGCAAGCGCCCTCCGCATCCAGAAAGTATCGATCTCAGTAGGATCTTGGGTTGACGTCAAAGAACACCGGGCGGCACGACACCCCCACGGTCGGCATCGTACTATGACCGTGCCGGGGCCGCGTCAACCGCTGCGGGGCCCACGATAGGAGCGCGCCATGAGGGCGAGAGCCAGCGAGTGGGCACGGGAGGGACGCGCGTGGATCTCGCGGCGCGTGGTCGTGCTGATCGAACCGCTCGCCGCCCGCGCCCTCCGCGACGAGACCGCCGCGCTCGTCGGGGCAGGGGACCGGCTGGATGACCGGCTGCTCGCCGCCCGCGCGCGCCTCGACCCAGGGCCCTTTCGCGGTGACATGACGGTTCACGCGGCACACTCGCGGCACCCGCGCGTCCAATCCATTTTTGCCGCACGAGGGCTGCCCCATTGTCCATCCTGCGCGGTCGGCGCCGATGAGACGATCGCCGAGGCCGCGCTGGGCGAAGGTCTCGACCTCCAGGAACTTCTTGCTACCCTCCGGGCGTTGGAGAGTTGATGCCGAGCGTGTTTGCCTTCCTTGTCTCGCTCGCACTCGCCGGCGCGCCGGCCAAGTCGAGCTTCAATACCGTCACGCTCACGAGCGCCGACGGTCACGTGCTCTCCGCGAGCCTCGGCCTGCCGAAGGCCGCCAAGTACGGTGTGGTCCTGGTACATCAGGGCGGTCGAAACAAGGAGGACTGGCTCTCGATCGCCGACAAGCTCTACGGCGACGGCGTGGCCGTGATCGCCGTCGACCTCCGGGGCCACGGTGCCTCCGCGCCCCTGGCGCAGTCGCCGCCAACGCCCGCGGACTACGCGGCGATGGTGGGCGACGTGCGGGCGGCCATCGATCGCCTCGAAGCGGAGAAGATCACCCGCCTGGCGGTCGTAGGCGCTGAGCTCGGCGCAAACCTCGTCATCAACGCCGCGCTCGACGAGAGCGCCGTCGTGATCGTGGCGATGCTCTCACCCGGCCTCGACTACAAGGGCGTCATCACCTCCGACGCCGTGAAGCGCTACGGCCCACGCACGTTGCTGCTGGTGGCAGCGGCCGACGACACCTACGGCGCAAAATCAGCGGCGATCCTGGACGGGTCTGCGCAGGGGCAGCACGAGTTCCGACTCCTGGAAGCCGGGGGCCGCGGCATGAAGATGCTGAGCGCCGAGCCGGCGCTCGAGGGCTGGCTCGTCGGGTGGATCGGAACGCATTGGAGCACCGGCGAGAGCGCGCCAACCAAGGCGGTGCCGGTCATCTCCACCACCCCGATCTCCACCACCGCGCCGGCCGTCACGCCGACGCCTCAGTAGAGCAGCTCCACCTGCACGGGCACGTCGGCGTTGGGATCGGCGAGCAGGGTGTCCTTCTGGACGATCGTCTCGACCTCGCCCACCTCACGAAGACGCGCCGCGAGGGCAGCGGCGTTGTAGGCGGGCACAGCCACGCGCACCGAGCGCGAGTCGCCCTCCTCCAGGCTCCATGCCGCCACCGGCCGACCACGGGAATCCTGCAGCTCGCCGCCCAGCTCCGCGGCGATCGCCGCGAGGGTCTTCAGGGCACGGCCGTCGCGCGCCGTCACCCGGTAGCGGAAAGGGGCAGGCGCGTAGAAGTTGATCTCTTGAGGCATCGCCTCGGGCGCCTGCTCCACGGCCTCCTTCTCCCACTCCGGCTGCCAAGGCTCCACGGTCTCGCCGTGGTTCGCGGACTTCGGCTTGGGTAGCCGCTCCGCGAGCGACTGTGTCTTGGGAGGCTCAGCCTGCCCCGCGCCCGGGACCTCGTTGCCCAGCACGCCATCGTTGGACAGGGTCGACCCACTCGCCACGGCGTCATGCTCCTGGGAGGGCGATGACGCCGCCTGAACTTCGGGGGCGGGCGCGGCCTCCAGAGAGCCGTCGATGCCGCCCTCGTCGCCGCCAAACGCGCCGCCAGTGGCGACCGCCTCCGTGCCGGGGATCGCGGGGGGCGGATTCTCGCGCCGGTGTCCCACGTAGACAACCACGAGCAAGGCGGCAGCGGCAAGCATGATCGCCTCGGGACGGATCTGCGTGACCCAGAGGCGCCAACCCACGCGCATGGGCTCCGCGTCAACCCGTTCGCGTACGCGCCCGGCGAAGCCAACCGGCGCACTGACCAGCCCCTCGGCGCGCAAGAGCTCGATGGCGCCGCGCATCTCCTCGAGCTCTGCCCGCAGGCCAGCATCGCGCGCAACCGCCGCCTCCACTTCTCGAGCCTCGGCCGCGCTCAACTCGCCGTCGAGGTAGGCGCTGAGGCGGTTGCGGGCGAAGAAGGTGTCCATCAGAGCACGTCCGCAGCGCGTACCCGACGGGCCAGGCGGTTGGCAAGCTCGGCGCGTGCCCGGTGGATTCGACTCTTCACGGTGCCACGCGGCAAGTCGAGGATGTCGGCGATCTCCTCGTAGGCCAGGTCTTCCACGTCGCGGAGGATCAGCACCTGCCGATGCTCGTCGTCCAGTTCGGCGAGGGCCGCCTGCACCAGCGACCCAGCCTCACGCTGGTGAACACCGCGATCGGAGCCCGGATCGGCCTCATCGGCGACCTGCCGACCGGGGAGCTCGTCGTCGTCGCCACGGGGCGCGTCGATCACCTCGTGCCGACCGTAACCGCGCCGATTGCGGTGAAGGCGCACGTTCCGGCAGTGGTTCACGGCGATGCGGAAGATCCACGTGGAGAAGCTGCACTCCCCGCGAAACGCGCCCAGCGCTCGAAACGCCGCGACGAACACATCCTGCGCGGTTTCCTCGGCCACCTCCGCGTCGCCCAGCCACCTCAGGCAGAGCGAGTAGATGCGCGACTGGTAACGGACCACGATCTCGTCGAACGCCGCGCGCTCCCCGGCCAGGAAACGCGACACCAGTTCGCTGTCGGTAGAGCTAGCCCCGAGCCGCAGCGCGGCGGCCGAGCGGAACCCCAGGGCGGCGAAGAGAATGTCCACGCGTGATGAGCCTACTGGCCCGACAATCCCCCGTGGGCCACGGTTCCGTCAATCTTCGTCTTCGTGCCGCATGGGTTCCATGCGCACCCGTTCGCCGGTGCGCACCGAACGCTGGACATGCTCAACCGGGAGGCGCTTCACGGGGAAGATCGCCTTCTTCACCTTGGCGTCTTTGAAGGTGACCGCGTCGAGGTTGCAGTAGTCGAAGTCGGCCTCTTCCAGGTTTGCGCCCTCGAGGCTGGCCTCTCTCAGGTTGGCGTTCCAGAAGCTGGCCCCAACGAGCGTGGCGCCCTTGAAGGAGGCCCGTTGCAGGTTCGTCTCCCCGAGCTTCGCGTTGGTGAGATTGGCCCCGTCGAAGCTGACCCCTGAGAGATCGAGCCCGCGGAGGTCGGCGTCTTCCAATGACTCGCCCCGTCGAATCATGTCGAGCACTTGCTTGCGCGTGAGGGTGCGCAGCTCGGCAAAATCCTCCCGGTCGAAGTCGTCGTCGGGATCAGAGTTCTTCTTCTTGCTCATTTCGCAGGCACCTCGATGGGCGTGGCGGCGTGGGCGCGCCGGGCGAGGCTCTCGACCAGCCTCGGACCCACTTCGCGCCCGCTGAATGCGCTCGTAAAGTGCGCGCCGCCGGGGTTCAACACGTTGACCTCCACGATCCGCGCGCCAATCACGTCGATGCCCGCCAACCAGATGCGCTCCCGCAGCAAGTAGGGCGTCAGCGCCGCCACGGCCTCGCGCTCGGCACGGGTCACGTCGCAGGGCGCGGGCTCGGCGCCGAGCTTCAAGTTGTGCCGGAACTCGCCGGGCGCGCGACGCCGGAGGTAGCCGCCGATGATCTCCCCATCGAGCCATAGCAGGCGTTTCTCGCCCATGGATGCCTCGACGAGGTAGGCTTGCACGACCACGTACCCGTCGCCCGCATCGGCGGCGGCGGCGAAGGCGCCCTCGAGACCGCGGCGAGCGGCGCGGCCGCGGAGGAGTTGCACGCCCCGACCCCCGCTCGAACGCGCGGGCTTGAGGACGAGGCCACCGGTGACGCCGGAGGCGAATCGCTCGGCCGCGGCGCGAGAGCGGGTGACGATGCCCCGGGGCCGAGGCACCTCCGGGGGCAACGAGGCGAGCCAGGACTTGTGCGTGGTGCGCACCAGCGCGCCGGGGTCGTTGACCACGGTGACGCCCGCGGCGACGACGAGCTGCGCCATCGCCACCACCGCCGTGTCGAGCGGGTTGACGCGGAGCACGAGCACATCGAGGGAGGAGGCCTCGAGTTGTCGCCGGTCGAGATCGCGAGCGCGGAGGCGCGCCACAATCAAATCGCGATTCGGCGGCAACTCGTCCAGCACGAACGCGCGGAGTTGCACCCGACCGCGTTCATCGATGTCGAAATCCGTGGGCTCGACGATGCGCACCGCCCAACCCGCTTCCCGTGCCGCGCAGATGAGATGCACCGTCGTGTGCGTGGGCTGGACACCGCCCGCTCCCGAGATGACCACACCGATCCGCACCGGCGGCAACTATCCGGCGCGATACCATTGGCCCATGGACGAGGTCCTCGCGCGCATCCCTCACATGCTCGCGGCGCGCTACTCCTTGCTGTACGCGCTTTCGCCCGAAGAAGAGAGGGTTGAACGCGGCATCGAGCGCATGTGCGCGCAGAACGGACTCGCCTACTACCGCTGGCGGCACACCACCGGGATCCGCGGCGCCGACCTCGCCGATGCCGAAGCGACACGGGATCCCGCGGCGGCGCTCGAGCGCATCGCGAGCATCGAGGGACCCGCACTCTTCGTGTTCGAAGACCTGCACACCAGTATTGGCGACATCTCCGTCACCCGGCGGCTGCGTGACCTCGAGCCGGAGCTCGGGGCTCGGCGCCAGGCGATTCTCGTCCTCTCATCCACGCTTGTCATCCCCGCGGAGCTGGAGAAGGACTTCGCTGTGCTCGACGTGCCGCTCCCCACCCGCAAGGAGGTCGCCCGGGTACTCGCCGTGTTGCTTCAGTCACAAAAAATTGATTTGAAAGCCGATTTATTCGAAGCCTTCGTGACCGCCTCGCTGGGGCTCACTGAGAAAGAGATCAAGCGGGCGTATGCGCGGGTGCTGGTGGATGGCAAACGCTTTGGGGCCCCCGATCTTGCGCTCCTCATCGACGAGAAAGCGCGGCTCCTGCGTCGCTCGCGCTTCCTGGAGTTCATCCGCCCCGAGGTGGGCGCGGGCGATATCGGAGGCCTGGGCAACCTCAAGGACTGGCTTCGTCAGCGACAGGCGGGCTTCAGCGACCGAGCGCGCGCCTTCGGACTTCCGGAACCCAAGGGGCTCTTCCTCCTCGGCGTGCAGGGTTGCGGGAAATCTCTATCGGCCAAGGCGGTGGCGGATCTATGGCGCGTGCCCTTGCTTCGCCTGGACGTCGCCGCCCTGTTCACGGGACGCGCCGAGGAAGGGCTGCGCGACACCATCCGGATCGCCGAGTCGATCGCGCCGGCGGTCCTGTGGATCGACGAGATCGAGAAGGCGTTCCTGCAGGACCAGGGTGGCGGGCGGGTCTTCGGCGCCTTCCTGACGTGGATGCAGGAAAAGACGAAGCCCGTCTTCGTGGTGGCCACGGCCAACGAGGTGCGTGCGTTGCCGCCCGAGCTGTTGCGCAAGGGACGATTCGACGAGATTTTCTTCGTCGACCTTCCCAACATCCACGAGCGCCTGGAGATCCTCGACATCCACGTGCGCCGCCGGGGCCGGGAGCCCGACCAATTCGACCTCCTTCACATCGCGGAGGAGACCGAGAAGTTCTCGGGGGCGGAGCTCGAACAGCTGATAATCGCGGCGATGTTCATGGCCTTCTCGGCCGAGAGGGAGCTTCGTCAGGACGACCTCGTCCGGGTGGCCCGCGACAGCGTCCCGCTCGCGGTCACCATGGACGATCGGCTCAAGGAGCTCCGCGAATGGGCCCGACCCCGAGCGCGCCCGGCCTCCGTGGACACCCGTCGAATTTCCTTCTTTGCGGACTGGGAGGCCACGTGAACGTCGCCATCATCGGGGCCGGATCGTGGGGCAGCGCCCTGGCGATGCAAGCCGCCCGCGTGGGGCACCGCGCCCGGCTGTGGGATCACAACGCAGACCGGGCGGCCGTGATGCAAGCGGAGCGCCAGAACCGCCGGTATTTGCCGGGGATCGAATTCCCCGGAAACCTTGTCGTGACCGGCGACATGTCGCACGCCCTCGACGAGACCGAGGTGTGCATCGAAGCAGTGCCATCGACGGCGCTCCGTTCCGTGCTTCCGGATCTCGCCCGGCACCTGCCGCGCGCCGCCCCGGTTGTGTGCGCGACGAAGGGCATCGAGTTCGACACCCTGTACACCATGGACGAGATCCTGATTCACGGTCTCGCTCCCGGTCAACCGCTGGTGACGCTTGGCGGCCCATCGTTCGCCCGCGAGGTGGCCTTGGGGATGCCGACGGCCGTCGTCGTGGCAAGCCGCAGCGCCGTGGCCAATCACGCGGCCGCCGAGGCGCTCCACGGCGGCTACTTCCGGGTGTACGACACCGACGACGTCGTCGGCGTCGAGCTCGGGGCGGCGCTCAAGAACGTGATGGCGATTGCCTGCGGCGTGTCGGACGGCGCCGGGCTCGGCACCAACGCTCGGGCCGCACTCATCACGCGCGGCCTCGCCGAAATCTCCCGGGTGGCGATGAAGCGCGGCGCGAACCCGCTCACCATGATGGGACTCGCGGGACTCGGCGACCTCGTGCTCACCTGCACGGGCGACCTGAGCCGCAATCGTCGCGTCGGCCTCGGCCTCGGTAAAGGGCGCCCCCTCGCCGAGGTCCTGGACGAACTCGGGCAGGTGGCCGAGGGGGTGGTGACCGCGCGGAGTGCGTGGCAACTTGCCCAGCGTGAGGCGGTCGAGATGCCCATCACCGAGCAGGTGTACGCGATGCTGTACGAGGACAAGCCCGTGGGCGAGGTGCTCCGCGACCTCGCGGGCCGCGGGCGTCGCGCCGAGCGCGGTTAAGCTCGAAGAAGCCCAAGAAAAATTGCCACGCAAGCCCCCACCCAGGCCAGCGGGCCCGGCTCCAACGCCACCACGCCGTACCCAGCGAGCACGGCCAGGCCGTTGTTGAGCACATGCGCGATCATGCCGGGCACGACGCTGCGGGATCGTAGGGCGAGCGTCCCGAGCACCAGCCCCAGGGCCGCCGTTGGCGCGAGACGGAAGATGCTCGCGTGCAGGGCGCCAAAGGCCAGTGCGGTGGCCACGACCGCCTGCCAGCGCCGATCAGGGCGGTGCCAAAGGCCGAGGAAGGTGCCGCGGAACAAGATTTCCTCGCAGACGCCGGGTAGGATCGCCAGAGTGAGAAGGCTCAACCCGATGGGCGTAGCGGGATCGAGGAGGCCCGCAAGCAGGCCCGAAGGCGTGTCGAGCACCCATGCCTGCAACTGCCCCACCGTCAATGCCAGCCCGGGGAGGCACAGTCCCACGATGACGCCGCGGGCAAGCTCCGAGGGCGCGGGCCATCGTAGCTGGAGCGTGTCTCTCACCGGCAAGCCGAGCCACCAGGGCACCAAGAACGCGACCGGCAAGAACAGCCCCAGCTGGGTGAAGGCCAAGCCTCCGAGCAGATGCCGGGACTGCGCGGCCTGTCCGAGGAACCACAGCGCCAGCGCGGCCAAGGCGAACGTGACCATGGCATCGACGCGGTAGTCGCCCCGGGCGCGCCGCTCCCCCGGGCCCCGGGCGCCGACCAAGACCGCCTCGCGGCCGAGCAAGCGGGAGGTCGCCCACACGCCGGCGGCAGCGTAGGCGGTGGTCGAGGCGAGTGCGAGGGCCACCAGCGAGACGGAACCGGTGTTTTCCAGGACGGCCCGGATTGCGAGCGAGGCCCCGGCCAGGGGCACCAAAGCGGTGAGCGCGGTGAGCGGGAAACCGGGCAGCGCGGCGACCGACGCCGGGAGCATCGGCACGAACATGACGGGGAGCGCAAGTACCTGTCCCGACTTGAAATCGGGTGCCCACGCCGCCGCGAGGGTCACCAACGCTGCCACGAGCACAGCGAGGGGAACGAGCAGAATCGCGGTGCCGACGAACTGGCCAAACCCGAGCTCGAGCCCGCCCAGGAGCGCAAGGCTCACCGCCCCAAGACCGAGCGACACGCCCGCAGAGATCAAGCTGAACGTCGTGACGACGACAAACTTCGCGGCGGCGACCGTGGCACGGGTCCGTGTCGATACCATCAGGGTCTCGAGCGTCCCGCGCTCTCGCTCGCCGGTGACCACATCGAGGGCGGTGTACAGCGCTCCCGACAAGAGCGTGAACAAGAGCAAGAGGGGGGCGAAGCGGGCAGCCCGGCTCCTGGCGGCCTGCGCCGCCGTCTCCTGGTCCCGGGTGGTGACCCGGAGTGCGTCCTGAGAGCGGCGGAAGTCGGCGATCGCCTCCTTGAGGCGGGCCCGAGCGTCGGCCGAATCGGGTGAGCGACTGTCCCACCAGAGCTCCACGCGGCCGCCCTCGACACGCGCAGCAACGTCCACCTCACCCGCCGCGACGACCGCCGCGGACGGCGACAGCGAGGTGGCGGCCAGGTTCGGCGGCAGGTCGAACATGGGCTCCACGGCGACGGTGAATACGCTGGCGGCCGCCTCGGCCTCCATGCTGGCAAATGCGCGGTGCCCCGCCCACCCGGCCAGCGGGTACACGACGAGCGGCACGACAAGCATGAGCACGATCGTGGCGGGATCCCGCAAGTGCTGAAGCAACTCGAAGCGCACGACCACAAGAAGGTCGCGGATCTGTTCTCCGGCGAGCATCAGCTGCCGGACCCCGACACCAGGTCGATGAAGGCCGTCTCGAGCCGACCATCGCCTGCACGGGCGCGCAGCTCGCCGAGGCCAGTCTCGGCGAGCACCCGGCCCCGGTGAATCACCACAACGCGCGAGCAGAGCCGCTCCGCCTCGCCCATGATGTGCGTACTATAAAGGACGCATTTTCCGGCGCGGCGCGCATCCTCGAGGACCGCGAAGAGCTGCTGGGCAACCAGCACGTCCAGCCCGGAAGTGGGCTCATCGAAGATCAGCACCGGCGGGTCATGAACGAGCGCACGGGCGATGTTCACTTTTTGCTTCATACCCGTTGAAAGCCGATCACAGGTGACGTTGGCGAAACGCTCAATCTCGAATCGCCGGACAAGCGCATCCGCCCGATCAGCTGCGTCTAGACAGCCCTGCAATCGGGCGACGTACTCGAGCACCTCGCGGGCCGTGAGCCTCCCATAGAGACCGGTGTTCGCCGACAGGTAACCAATCGACCGCCGCACGTCGGGAGCAGCGTTCCGAACATCGTGACCGTTCACCCGCGCCGAGCCCCCGTCAGGGGCGATGAGGGTGGCGAGCATGCGCATCGTGGTGGTCTTGCCCGCGCCGTTCGGCCCGAGCAGAGCAACGATCTCGCCCGGGCCCGCGCGGAAACTCACGCCGTCGACCGCCGTGACCATGCCCAACTCTCGGTCGTGGAAGCGACGCGTGAGCCCCTCGACCTCGATCATGCGAGACTCCCCGGCCGCAGCCAGCGGGTGGCCAGGACGACGGAGCCCGCGCCGAGCGCCACGAGCTCGACGACCGCCACGGCGGACCAACCCCACGGCGAGTCACCCTCGAGCCAGGCTCGCATCACGAGGACGGCGTTGGACACGGGGAGCCAGCCGAGCCCGGAATCGAGTTCCGCGCGCGGGAGCACCCCCACGAGCGCGAGCATCATCACCGCTGTGACCGCCGCCGAGGCGGTGTTCTGCGCTTGCTTGAACGAGCGGGTGGGCGCCGCCGCCAACAGCGACACGCAAGCACCGTAAAGGGCGGTCAAGACCGCCAGAGGAAATATCGCCAATAAACGAAGAGGATCGAGAGCAATGTCGACGCCCACGAGCACGGCGACGTGCACGAGCGTGGCAGCGGCGCTCAGCACCGAGGCGGCGACAGCAAAGATCGTGATGGCAGCGACCGCTACGAGCTTGCCGGCAAGGAACACCCACCGCGGCGCGGCGGTGCTGAGACTCGTCTCCTGGGTCCCCCGCTCACGGTCCGCCACTACCGCCTCAACCGCCGGGTACATCGAGGCGAAAAGGCTCAATACCACAAGGACGAGGGGGACAATCCGGGCGACGACCACGGCAAGGGCCTCGTCCGGGGGGGCAACGTCGTGCACGTCAACGGGCCATGGGTGATCGAAGGCGGCGACGAGGCGATCCCGGGCGATGACCGATTCCGGGTTTGAGGCGAAATAGGCGATTTCAACCTCACTGGGTCGCCAGGTGAGTCGGGCGACGGCGCGCTCGCTAGGGGCCGCGATCACGTCGACCGGGAGCGGCTGGAGGGCGTCACCCGTCACGCTCACGGGCGGTCGCAGGCGCTCCTCCCAGCCCGCGCGGAGGGCATCGACTTGCGTCATCCCCCAGACCGCGCCGGGGAACAGGAAAAGCGGAAACAGCACCGTGAGCAGCAGGGTGTTCACGTCGCGCGCCACCTGGCGCAGCTCCGCGACGGCAACGTGGACCAACGGGTGGGACATGGACCCGGGCAGCGTACGCCACGCCGCCGAGCAGGCCAAGCTGCGTGGCGACGGCTACAGGCCGCCCGTCACGTCGAGCAACTCCACGATGGCCAGTTCTCGCTGGGCCCGGGTCTGGAGCTCGGCGAAGCGTGCAGCTGCGAGACCGAGGCGCGCATCCTCGAGGTCAAGGAAGGTGATCGAGCCCGCGTCGAACGCGACGTCCGCCAGCCGCGCGTTCTCTTCCGCAAGTACGACCTCGCGTTGAGCGGCGTCGTGTGCCGCACCCGCACACTCGGCAGCCACAAAGGCGGCACGCACGTCCTGCTCGGCGTCAGCCTCGGCATCTCGCCGGGCAAGAGTGGCCAAACGAGCCTGCGATCCAGTGCGCAGCTGCTCAGATAGCCTGTAGCCACCATCCCAGAGCACCCACTCGCTCTCGACCACGACCATCCAGAACTCCGACTTGTCATTGAACGCGCTCGTGTTCTCCGTCCACGCGTAGGTGAAGCGGCCGTCGATGTCTGGCAGCCAGGAAAGGCTCTGCGCCCAGTTCCCCGACCGCGCCGCGGCCTCTCGGAAGCGCGCGGCGCGAATCTCGGGACGGTGGTCTAGTGAAGCAGCCACTGCCACTTCCGCTCCCTCGAAAGGCAAAGCACGCGGGGCGGAGGCCTCGAGCGCGGCGTCCTTGGGCCACCCGGTCAGGCCGCGCAAGGCACTCTCCGCGATCGTGCGACCCTCCTCGGCCGATGCGAGGTCGCGACGAGCTCGGGACAAGGCCAGCTCCGCCTGGAGCTCCGTCTGGCGCGACGCGCTGCCCAGAGTGACCTGCCGGTGCGCCAGCTCCAGGTGTCTCTCGGCGCTGGTCACGGCGGCCCGAGAGATCTCGACTGCCTCACGCGCGACGACGACGCCCCAGAAGGCGCCCGCCACGCCCGCACGGAGCATCGAGCGCTGCGCGTCGCGGTCCTCGGCGGCCGCGCGGGAGCCTTGCCCCGCCGCGACGACCGTGGCGACGCCGCGGGGAGAGAACAGGGGTTGCACGACCGACATACTCGCGTCGAGGTAGGTGAGCTTGCGCATCACCAGCGGGTCGCTGGGCTCGACAATCGAGGCGAATTCCTCGGGAATGAGCGCGTTCGGATCGAAGGTGATCTCCTCGTCGTTGCGCGTGTAGCTGCCACGGAGCACAAATTTTGGCGCCAGCAGAGACCACGCGGCGACGCGTGCGGTCGCGCTCATGCGGTACAGCTCCTCGATCATGGCCGCGTCGAGGCCACGCGACTCAGTGGCCGACCAGGCGTCGTCCAGAGTGTAGGCAAGGGCGAGCGAGACCCAGAGCAACATGGAAGGCAGACCGCGAGTAGACCGCCCCTACCGCGATCGCAGCGGTTGCGGCAGAGGCACCCCACTCGCCTGTGACGGGGGCACGAAATACACGGCGGCCTTCGCCGATGCTCAGTTTGCTTGCGCTCGCTTGTGCACCCGAGACCGACGCTGTCGATACCTGCCCGCTCGCCACGAACACCTGGCTCGAAACTGCGGACGGCGCGACGGTCGCCTTGCACCACCACCCAGGCCGGGGCTCACCGGTGCTGCTTGTCCACGGGATCGCCAGCAACCACCGGTTCTGGGACCTCGACGCGGAGCATTCGCTGGCGCGATGGCTCGTGGACCGTGGTTACGACGTCTGGTTGCTCGACCTCCGTGGGCACGGGCTGGCGCGTCGTGATGCGGATGGCGTGCCACAGCTCAGCGGCTGGACGGTTGACGACTACGGGCGGTACGACGTCGCCGCCGCCGTGCACCATGTTCAGCAGGTGACGGGCGAACGCCAAGTGGCCTACGTGGGCCACAGCATGGGCGGCATGGTGGGCGGCATCTACGCGGCAGAGGGGGGGGCGGGGAACCTCTCGGCCCTCATCGTGGTGGGCAGCCCAGGCACCTTCGAACGCGACGCGCCGCTCGTCCGACTGGCCGGGGCAGGTTTCGCCGCCGGGGGGGCATCGCTCTGGTGGTTCGAGACCCCGGTGGCGGCCGACGCCGCGGCCGCGCTGGGACCGCTCACCCCCGGCGGCCTGCAGGACCGAATCTACAACGCCGAGAACCTCTCCGACGAGACCGAGCGGAAGCTCCTGGGCGCCATCGTCTCCCCCATGTCCCGCGAGGAGATGCAGCATTTCGCTCGGATGATCCAGCACGAGCGTTTCGAGAGCGCGGATGGTCAGCGCGACTGGTTGCGGGCATTTGGTGCCGTCACCACCCCCACCCTGGGCATCGCAGGGTCGGCCGATGAGATCGGTCGACCCGAGTGGGTACGCGCCTACGTGGATGCCATGGGTGGGCCCCGGAGCTTCGCCGTCATTCCCGGCTACGGCCACGTCGACCTGGGCCTAGGCGAGCGTGCCAGTACTGAGGTCTTCCCCCACATCGAGGCCTGGCTCGACCAGTACGCCGGCCGCTAGATTCGAGGCGCCGAGCCGCTGGTGAGATCCTCTTCGCTCGGTGCGAACGGCGTCTCCTTCGCCACGCCGAAGCGGAAACGAACGACGAGCAACAGGAGGCCCGCCACGAGGACGCCAATCGACGCCACCTGGGAGGTCGTGAGCGCGCCGAAGTGGTCGGTACCGCGGATCTCGTCGCCCCGGAGGCTCTCCACGATGGGCCTCCAGATGCCGTACAGCACCATCGCGGTGCCGGACACTTGCCCGTCAAAGAGCCGTCGATGCCAGAGCCAGCTCAGGATGGCGAAGAGCCCGCCCAGCACCACAGCGTCGTACACCTGGGTGGCAAGGACGATCTGGTTGTTCGTGCCGACGCCATGTCGCGTGAGCTCAACGAGGAACGGGGGACCGGCCACGAACCAGAGCTGCCCGCCGGTGAACGCCTCAGGCAGGAGGGCCAGAGCACCTTCCGGGAGGTCGACGGACCGGCCGTGACAACAGCCTGCGAAGAAGCAGCCGACCCGGCCGATGCTCATGCCGAGGATCACCGCGGGTGCAACCACATCGGCCATCTTGAGCACGGGGATGCCCCGCACGAAACCGTACAGGATGCCGAGGAGCGCCGCCCCGATCACCCCGCCGAGCACTGCGAAACCACCCTTCGACAGGTCAAAATAGACCATGGGGTTGTCGTAGAACTCCGTGCCTTTGGCTCCGAGGTAGTGGAGCAGCCGCGCGCCCGCGAGGCCGGCCACGATGGCGATGACGTAGAGCCCCACCATCTTGTCGGGATCAATGCCCACGCGGGCCGAGCGACGATGCACCACGAGCGCGGCCGCGAAGAAGGCCACCGTGAGCAACAGGCCCCAGGTGTTGTACGGCAGCTCGCCCATCGGCGTCTGCATCTTGTAGAGGGTCGGGAACATGGAGGTCGGCTATCGCGTCGGCATTTTTTCGCGCGCCAACGGAGTCGGCCCCTTGACCGTTTGGGACGTCAAGCGTTCGGCGTGCTGTCGACGGACGTCCGTCGACGTTGGACACGCGATCATTGAAAAATCATGCTTGACCCTTTGGCACGCTCGTTGCTCAGGTCGGCGACATGACGACCCCTTCCGACTACCTCCGCGTCGGTCCCGATGAACTCGGCACCGACGATCTCCTCAGGCTTCTCGCAGGCAAGCACGCAGCCAGGGCGCTAACGACCGCCTTTGGCGACGCTCGAACTGTGTCGCGACAGTCCGCCGCCGCCCTGGCCCGGGTGCCAGGCTGCGGCCCAACCACTGCGGCTCGGGTGCATGCCGCCTTCGAGCTGGCACGCCGGGTGCACCGGGTCCACCCCCAGCACCGCGTGACGGGCGCTCACGACGTGGCAGATTGGTTCGGGCCGCACATCGGAAACTTGCCGCACGAAGAACTACACGCCTTGTACCTATGTCCGCGCGGGAGTGTGCTGAGGTCGGGCCTGGTGAGCCGGGGGAGCGCCGAGCACACGGTATTCGACGTCTCGGGCCTAGTTGGGGAGGCGCTGCGCACGGGCGCGAGGTCGCTGATCGTCGCGCACAATCACCCCAGCGGTGATCCCGAACCCTCGCAAGAGGACTTGAGTGCCACCCTGCGACTCTGCCGGGTGGCCGATATCGCGGGCATCCGCGTGCTCGACCACGTGGTCGTCGCGGGCGCAGCCTGGTCGTCGATGGCCAGTCGAGGCCAGCTGCCTGCCGACCATGGCCTGCAACGCGGCCCCTGGGTGACGCCGTGAAACCGCGCTCAGTCCTTCTCGATTCCGTACAACTTGATGCGGTACAGCAGGGAGCTCCTCGCCATCCCGAGGAGCCGAGCAGCCTCGGACTTGTTCCCCTCGGCGCGCCGGAGCGCGTCGACGACCATCTCCCGGTCGGTCTCCTTCAACGCGGCCGACGGCGACTTCGCCGGCGGCGCGAGCGGGCCGGGCTCCTCGAGAGGACAGAAGATGATGTGCTCGGGGAGAATAATCGGCCCGCTCAGCACGACAGCCCGCGTGATGACGTTGCGCAGCTCGCGGCCGTTCCCGGGCCAGTCGTAGCCGACGAGCATCTTCATCGCGTCGGGGGTAATCGTGGTTCCCACGCGGACCTTGCGGGCGATGGCCTCAGCGATCACGGGAATGTCATCACGACGCTCCCGCAGCGGGGGGATGCGGACGGCGATGACGGACAGGCGGTAGTACAGGTCGGCACGAAACTGGCCCGACCGCACAAGGTCGGGGAGCCAGCGGTTCGTCGCCGCGATGATGCGCGCATCGGGGAAGGTGAGTTCCGTCCCACCCACCCGGCGAACCTCTCCGGTCTCCAGCACCCGGAGCAACTTCGCCTGCGCCTCCTCACTGAGCTCGCCGATCTCGTCAAGGACCAGCGTGCCGCCATTCGCCTTGTGGAACGCGCCGTCCTTGCGCTCCGTCGCGCCCGTGAACGAGCCCTTCTCGTGGCCAAACAGCTCCGACTCCACAAGGCTCGCGGCAAACGCGCCGCAGTTCACCGGGTAGAAAGTACCAGACGATCGCGGCGACGCGTCGTGTATGGCCTTGGACAGCAGCTCCTTTCCGGTGCCGGAATCACCGATAATGAGCACCTGGGTGTTGTGCCCGGCGACGCGGCGAAAGGTGCTGAAGAGTGTGCGCATGTACGCCGACGTCGCGGCAAGGTCGCCGAACTTCTCCGTGCCGGTCTCGTCGTGAACAGCGACCCACTCCAGGCGGATGGCGGTCTCGCCCACCATGATCTCGTCGCCCGGGAGCAGAGGGTAGATATCTCGGGGACGGACACCGTTGACGCGACAAGGACCGTTGCCGGGCTCCACCATCGCCCGCCCGTGGATGAGGTGCAACCGAACGTGCGAGGCGACGACGCTCTCGTCGCGGAGGACAACGTCGCTGCCGGGCCCACCCACCGAGATGGTGGCTCGCCGCAAGCGATGCCGCCGCCCCTCGTCAGGCCCGCGGGTGACGTTCAGCCAGGCCTCGTTGACCTCGACGCCGTCACCGGCGTAGATCAACTCCTCGAAGCGCCGCTCCGGCTGGGCCTTCTCAGTCGGAGAATCATCGACGGCGGGATCGACCACCATGAAGAAGGGCCCCATGCGGACGACCTCGCCGTCCTTGAGGGTGTGCTTCTGGACCCGCATTCCGTTGACGAAGGTGCCGTTGAGCGACCGATCGGTGACGGTAATGACGCCGCGCTCACAGTCCAAAATGCAGTGAGAACGGCTGATGTCCTCGTTCGGGAGAACAATGTCACAGTCGTCGGTTCGCCCGATGCGCGTGCGCCCCTCGGCGAGCTTCAAGGACATCACGGCGTCGGAAGGCTCGTGGGGCGAGCCTCGGTAGAAGACGAGTCGCGTCAACTGGACACCTCCCGAACGGTGGAGCGGCAGCAACAGCCAGTATACCGGCCTACAGCGGGGCGCGTGAGCGCAGGGTCTCCCACGCCCGCGCTAGAGTCGTGGGGTGACGGCCATCTGGGCGCTACTGATGCTCGCGTGCCACGCGGCGTGGAACCCGACCACGCCGGGGCGCTTCACCCTGAACCCACCCGAAGGATGGCGGGTGACGCGAAACTACCGGTGGCTCGGCACCGACACCCTAGTCGTCGCCCGCGACTTGGCGGCGATCAGCCTGACACTGCAGCCTTGCCGGGGGCGCGCTCGCGAGCTCCCACTCGGGGTGCTCGCGAGCGCACGGGCGCTGTCGTGGGGGCGGCGCCTAGGCGTGGAGAGCGCGATCCTCGCGGAGCACGAGGTGCTGGTGGACGGGCGACGTGGGTACGCGGTCACTGGCGTGCGACGGTGGCGGCGCGAGCTAATCGGCTACACGACGATCATGGTGCGGACCGAGGAGAGGTTGCTGGAGCTGACCCTGTTCGCCCCGCCGGCACTTCTCGACGCGCAATCCGGCCCCTGGGCGGCCGTGGTCGACAGCATCCGACTCGCCGACCCACCACCACCCGCGCCGACCTTCGTGGAGGAACAGTGGCCACGCTGAGGTGCGAGTGCCTGGGCTCAGCGGCGCCTGGAGTCTTCCCATTGCTGGCGCGAACCGAAGACGGTCGCGTCCTCGTGCTCCATGCGGAAGCCGCGCCGCCGCACGCTGGGTGGCTCGGCATGTACGATGGCAACGCGATCTGGGCGGTGGGGGGCGAGAGTGACCTGCCCGGAAACGGTCGGCACATGGACATCGACCTGTCGCCCGCGCTGGACGAGGTTGGCGTGCCCGTCGGTCCTGATCGTGACGTCGCCGGACTGTTCGATCACGAGGTCGATCACTCCGTGACGGGCGAGCGAACTGGTGTCGCGACCGAAGAGGCAGGCATCGAGCAACAACGAACGGCGTTGCTCACGTGGCTGGCTGCGAGCCTGACAAGCCCGCCGCAGGCCGCAGGCGACGCCGGACCCTGCCCCGCGCTGAAGGCGCGCATCGCCGACGAACCGCCAGACGGCCTCCCCGCCCTGGCTGCCCCCGCCGCTTCCCCGCGAAACACCGCGCGGGCCCTCCGCCACGCTCCAGCCGCCCCGGTCGCCGAGCGCCCCGAGGCCGACGACACCGCGACGGCCGTCGACACCGTGAGCCGCCCCACAGCGGGCGGGGAGACGACGACCACGGGAAGCCGCGCTCGTGACAGCGTCACCGGCACGTGGAACCTTGCCACCGACCGGACCCTTCGCACCGCGCGCTGGATCGCCCTGTTGTTGCTGGCGCTAAGCGCACTGGCTTGGTGGCGTCTCGGCTAGTCCTCTTCGCGCCTGGACTTGCTCGGTTTCCGCTGCCCAGGGACCACGCCCGCCACCGGCTTGGGCGCCGTGTCCTCCGGATAGGTGGCGTGCACCCAGGCTCGGTATGCCTCGAAGCTCCCCTCGATGATCGACGCCCGCATCCTCGTCATGAAACTCGAGAACCAGTGCACGTTGTGCAGCGTGCACAAGGTGGCGGCGAGGACCTCCCCCACCCGGAACAGGTGGTGCAGGTACGCGCGAGAGAAGGTGGTGCAGGTGTAGCAGTCACAGGACTTGTCTAGCGGGTACATGTCGCGACGGAACCGTTGATCCGTGAGTCGGATACGCCCGACGTTGGTGTAGACCGTTCCGCTCCGGGCGTGCCGGGTCGCGATCACGCAGTCGAACATGTCGATGCCTCTGGCCACGCCCTCCACGAGGTCGAGGGGTCGTCCCACCCCCATGAGGTAGCGAGCCATCCGGGTGTCGAGGTGCGGCGTCGTCCAGTCGAGCACCTCGCACATCCGTGCGTGGCCCTCTCCCACGGAGAGACCGCCGATGGCAAGCCCATCGAAGCCGATCGACTGGATCTGCTCGGCGCTCCGTCTCCGCAAGTCGGGCCAGAACCCCCCCTGGACGATCCCAAAAAGGCTCTGGTCGCCGCGCGAATGTGCCGCCTTACTCCTCGCCTCCCACCGCGTGGTGCGCTCGACACTTCGCTCGGCGTAGGCGCGATCCCCGCCGAACGGGAGGCACTCGTCGAACACCATGGCGATGTCGGACCCCAGCGCCTGCTGGATCTCCATGGAGCGCTCGGGCGTCAAGAAGGTCTGCTTCCCGTCGACCTCGTATCGAAAGTTCACACCCTCCTCCGAGAGCTCCTTGTGCTCCAAGGAGAAGACCTGAAATCCGCCCGAATCCGTGAGGATCGGTAGGTCTACAGCCATGAACTTGTGCAACCCACCCGCACGCTTGACGATGTCCTCACCAGGGCGCTGACTCAAGTGGTAGGTGTTGGCCAGAATGACCTGGGCGCCGGTGCTTGCGAGGTGGAGCGGCGAGAGCGTGCGAATCGCGCCCTGCGTGCCCACCGGCATGAACATCGGCGTCCGTAGCTGTCGGCCTCGAACACCGAGGAGGCCAGCGCGTGGTCCGCTGGGCTTGCCAGCTTCGAGCAAGAAGGGGGCCGGGCAGGTCATTCCACGCGGACTAGCCTCACCGCGCGCCGCGCGCCCCCGCACGCTTCCCAGAACCTTTGCAAGGCTCCCGCTCGCCGGGGAGCGCGCCCTGCGGTTACGTCCGCGGAATGGCCAGCGGCTCGCGCGCCCGCCCCTCCAGCTTCCCGCCCGGGAGCAACGTCTCGGACTACTACCGAGTGGAAGGGCTCGTGCGACTCAGCGAAGGTCGCATGTTCTACCTCGTGAATGACCACCGTCCCGACCGCTCGCACCGGCGGTGTTGGGAGTGCGGCCACGAGGAAAACCGCCACAACCACGGCAACTGCGAGTCCTGCGGGGCGTCGCTTGCGGTGCGGCGTTTCCTGCTGTCTTCCCGGTGGGACCGCACGGCCTTCGAGGCCTATACCACCTTCTTCCAGCGCCAGATCGCGCACCCGGCGTTCCTCTCGCCGTGCGATGTCTTCCCCTGGCCTGACGACCACCCCAACCAGCTCTGCTCGGTCGTGCCGTACAACGGCGAGACCTTCCTCCTCGACGAGGCCGCGCCTCTTCCGCTGGCCAAGGTCGTGCGATTCGCCCAGCGCGCCTGCGGCATGCTTGGGATGCTTAGCTTCAACGGCGTGCGACTGGGCTGGCTCAACCGGTCGAACTTCCTGCTCCGGCCCTCCGGCGAGATCATGCTGTTCGACCCCGAGGTCGCCTCGGTGACCGAGGGCCCGCTGGGGCCAGACGACACGCGCGCGGTGGTGATGCAGCTCGGGGAGATTCTCCGTCGATACACCGCTCTAGAAGAGCGCGAGTGGCAGCAGTTCTTCCTCGAGGCCGAGCGCGGCGCCTTCGCATCGGCCGCTGAGTTCGGGCGCGCGTTGCAGATCGAGGCCAACCACCAGCGCTCGAACGCCACGACCCGCCACGCGGGTATGACCGACGTCGGCCTCCAGCGGGCCCTCAACGAAGACAACTGGGGCTGGTCCAGGCTTGGTCCCGGAGTGGAGTTGTTCGTCGTGGCCGACGGCATGGGTGGCCACGACTGCGGCGAGGTCGCGAGCAAGCTCGCGGTGGAGACGCTGATCCAGGTGGCTCGGCAGCGTATCGACGTCACGCCGCGCCCCGGCGTGGATGAGATCGAGACGATCCTCGATCAGGCGTTCCAGACGGCCAACAACACGATCAAAGCCAATGCCGAGGCCCGTGGCAACGACATGGGCACCACGCTGGTCGCGTGCATGGTCATCGACGATAGCGTGGCCCTGTGCGCGAACGTGGGCGACTCTCGCGGCTACCTCATTCGCAACGGCACGCTTCACCAGGTCACACGGGACCACTCGCTCGTGGCGCGCATGGTCGAGCAGAATCGCCTCACCGCCGACGAAGCGCGCAATCACCCGCACAGCAACATCCTGCTGCGCACAGTGGGCACCGAACGAAACGTAGACATCGATATCTTCCGGGTCGATCTCGAGCCGAACGACCGGGTGCTCATCTGCTCCGACGGCCTCTGGGGCGAGGTCGAGGACGACGAGATGGAGCAAGTGCTCGTGCAGAACGAGGACAACCGGGCCGCCGCGCGTGAACTCATCCGCGCCGCCCACCTGGGTGGGGGCAAAGACAACATCTCGGTGATCATCGCCAGCGTCCCCGGCGCGGCCGACGAGGCGCCCGCGACGCTCCGGCTCGCGCCGCCACCGCCGCAGACCGGGCGCGCGCTCACATCCTCCGGCTAGCGCCTCAGGCCAGGCGGGGCTGTTCCGCGCACGCGTCCAGAAAGCTCAGCCTCCCGTGCCGCTACTTGCCCACGAGCGGCGACACCACGACGTCGAGGTCCGCCTCCAGAGAGCTGCTGGCCGCTTGGCCGATGGCGAGCACGTCGCCCTCGGCGCCGACCACGAAGGTCATGGGGTAGGCGCGAACGCCGTAGCGGCTGGCCACGATGCCGTGCGCGTCGTCGAGTACCGGGAACTCGACCCGCTGCCCCTGCACCCAGCTCGATGTCGAGGCGACATCCGTGCCACCCACGAGCACCGCGAGAAAGGTGGCGTCTTTGGACGCATACTTCTTGTCGAGTCGGGCCAAGGCCTGAAGTTGGCTCTCGCCGCCCTCCCGCCGCATGAAATGAACCACCAGCGCGCCCGACGGAAAGCCCGGGGAAACGCCCGTGAAATCGCTCAGCGCCACGGTCGGTCGAGCCACGGCGTGCAGCGCCGCATCCTCGTTGATGGCGGGCAGGGAAAACAACAGCGCCGGGTCGCCGACGTGAAGGCTGGGGCCGGGGACGCTCGCGGCCATCGCCGAGCCGAGGAAGCAAACGAACATGCGCTCCGATAACACTCCAGCCCGCGAGGTCGCCGCGATTACGGTGCGACGATGCCGCTCGTCGACCTCCCGCCGCTGGTACATCGGCTCGCCCTGGCCGCCACAGAAGCAGGCGGGCGCGCACTCCTGGTGGGCGGCGGTGTGCGCGACGCACTCCGAGGCGAGCCCACGCACGACCTCGACGTGGAGGTGCACGGCGTGAGCGTCGACCAGCTACGCGCCCGCCTGCAGCAACTCGGCCAACTCAACGAGGTGGGCCGCGCTTTCGGGGTGTTCAAGCTCAAACACGGCGATTGCGAGGTCGACGTGAGCCTGCCGCGCCGCGACAGCAAAGCCGGACCCGGCCACCGCGGCATCCAGGTGGTCGCAGACCCTCACCTCGGGGTGGTCGAAGCCGCCCGACGTCGCGACCTGACCATCAATGCAATCGCCTACGATCCTCTCCTCGACGTGATCGAAGACCCCTTCGGTGGTGCCGGGGACATCGAGCGCCGCTTACTGCGGGCGGTCGACGAGAGCACTTTTGTCGAGGACCCACTGCGCGCCCTGCGCGTGGTCCAGTTCGCGGCCCGCCTCGGGTACGAGGTGCACCCCTCCTTGGAAGCGCTGTGCCGCGCGATGCCGCTCCACGAGCTGCCGCCCGAGCGCGTGCTCGGAGAGGTGGAGAAGCTCCTGCTGATGGGCCGGCCGCCCTCAAGGGGCTGGAAGGTCGCTCGGGCGACGGGGGCGTGGGCGAAGGTCCTCCCGGCCTGGGACACCGGCGTCCCCGCCGACCTCGACCGCGTGGCCGCCTGCGACGTGCATCCCGCGCCTCGCCGCTTCGCGCTCCTGCTCGCCGCCGCCAGCGCCGACGAGGCGGCCCTCGTTGCAGCCCTCGACCAGCTCCGCGTGCATCGCTGGCGCGGGGCCGACGTGCGGAAGCTAGCGCGGGCGCTGGCGCACGCCCGGGTGGCGTGGACCCACCCGCTTGTCGAGGAACCACTCGATACCCGGGCCCGTCGGCTCGCGGAGGACGTCGACCTCGAGCTGCTGTCCATGCTCGTCGACTCGCCAGTGCTCCGCGAAACGGGCCACCGACTCGGCATCCTCCACTCGCCGCTGCCCCAACTGCTCGGCGGGCGCGACGCCGCGAACATGGGCGTGCCCGCCGGCAGGGCAGTGGGCGAGTTCCTCGCAGGCGCACGCGAAGCTCAGCTGACCGGCGAGATCGTGACACGCGACGACGCCCTCGCCTGGGCGCGTGCGCGCGCCGGGTGACATATTGCCCGCCATGCAGAGCGCCCGGTCACTCCTTCTGCTCCTCCCCGCCGCCGTACTCGCCGCCTGCGACGGGCCCACGCCAGCGGCGCCCGCTCCCGCTCCCACAGTCACGGAGCCCGACGGTGGGCCTGCACCTGCCATCCCCGCGGTAGCCCCGATCCCGGGGGTCTCCGCGCCCGACGTCGACCGCCCGAGCGGGGTCGAGGCGACGACCGCAGCTGGCGCCGTGTTCCGGGCCGAGCTCGGCGACGAGCACCTGGCCGGCTTCCCGGTGGTCGTGAACCTGGAGCTCCGCAATCCCACGGCCGACGCCATCGCGGTCCCCGATCTCAGCACGCGGCGTCACCTCGTGCATTTCAAGCTCGAGTCAGCCAGTGGCAACGTCACGGAGAGGTTCAGCACGCCGCCGGACTTCGACACGGGCGGCAACTGGACGCTTCCCGCCGGATCGCGACGCTCCGTACGGTTCGAGATCCCCTCCTCGAAGGCGCTCGATCCCGGTCGTTGGAAGATCACCATTTTGGCCGGCGAGCCAAGCGCGATCACCACCCTGCCAACGCTGAGTTTCGACATTGTCCCGGCGCGACCCATCGCCGGCCGCGTCGTCTATGAGCCCGTCATCGCGACGAACAGCGGCGCGATCTTCGCCTGGTTGCACCACGCGCGTGATGGCTACGACATCTACATCGACCAGCTCAGCCCCGGCGTCGGCGCCAGCCTCGTCGCCCGGGCTCGAATCGCCCACCTCGCGGAGAAGTCCGAGCCCCTGCTCGCCCGCGCGCTGCCCGCCGCCGCGCGATCTCGGCACGTCTACTGGTGGACGGGGCCTAGCGAGCTGGCCTACGCCCGCGTCGATGGCCTCGCCAACACCGCACCTGCCCGTCCGGTCGATATGCCATGGCCACGGGTCGAGGCGCTCGCCAGAGGGGTGACCAGTTCCAGTGGCGCCCTGCTCGTTCCCATCTGGATCCCTGCACCCTCGGGGTCGGCGGGGGAGGTCAAGATCGTACAAGTGGACGAGCGCGGCAAGGTGGACTTCCGCGCCGTCGCCGACAGCAAGACACGACCTGCCCGTGCCGAGACAAGCCTCGATGCCAGCGGCAATCTCGTGCTCGCGCTCGCCTCGGAAGCTGGTGTCGATATCTACCGTGTTGATGGCAAGCGCCCCTCCCACCTTCCGGCGGCAGGGAAGCGCGCCTGGGCTCGCGAGGGAGAGTGGCTCACGGCTGCGCTCGCTTTCGACACGCTGCCCGCATCGGGCACTTTCCCCGGCGGCCTGGGCCTCGTGGCCCTGCAGTTGGCCACCACGATCGACGCGGAGTCCCGCGCTGCCACGACCCTCTCGCGCGTCGCCAGCTTCGAGTTGGGAGGCAAACAGGTCGCGACCACGCCGCCGCTGGCCTGGAGCGGTCCCGGACAGGTGACCGCCTTGCTCCCCGACGGGGCCGCCCCGCTGCGCTACCTCGCGGCGGCAATGGACGGGACCACTTGGTACGGCGCCTACGGCCACGGAGCCCGGGTCGTAGGCCAGTCACTGTCCGGCGAGCTCTGGCCAGGCAAATCACCACTAGAAGCTGAACTGCGCTCGGTCGCGGGCGACCACGCGGTCACCCGGCTGCCGCTCTCGCCCTTGCCCTAGCGACCGGCGTTCTCGCCCTCGTCGGTCTCATCCTGCGGCTCGTGCACGCCGTTGTCGGTGCAGGGCGTTCCGTCGTCGTCGAAATGCTCCTCGCAGTAGCTGTTGAGCTTGCGCGCTGTGGAGCAGTACTTCGACTCGAGGCAGGGGTATGACCACTCCTCCTCAGGGTCGTCACAGCTCGACGGTGCATTACCCGTACCTTCCTGAGAGCTGCCGAACTCTTCGGAGAAGAAACACTCGTTCAACGAGCGGTCGGTACTGGTCACGGCCGAGCAGTCACCGTCGAACACGCCCACCGCGAAGTGAGCCACGCTGTCGTCGATGGGGAGCGTGAAGGTGTCGAGGACCACGGTGAACGAGACCCCCGCGCGGCCGAAGGTGTCGATGGTGCACGACTCCACCGAGGCACGCCCGGCGTGCACGCTGTCGCCCAGCGCGCCGGCCTGAAAGCACTCGTTGAACTGAATCTCGTGGGAAACACCGGCCTCGTCGGTGTAGGGCAAGGCGAAGTCGCCCATCGCGACGCCCGGAGAACCGGTGTAGTAGGCCGTGAGCCCGACGCTGAGGTCGATGTCGCCGTCGTCGAGGAAGTTGTCCTCGTAGAGGAACACCGACGAGTCGGCCTTCGGCGACCAGGCCTGAATCCAGTACACCGACTCGACGTCGAGCACGACGCACACGTCGCCGCCAGTGCCATCGAATGTGAAGGTTGCACCGCCGTAGTACGCCGGATCCTCGGGCGCACCGAGACCGCCGTAGTACACGCCCTCGAGGCCTTCTTCGTCGGCACCGGGGTGGGTTTCGAGCGTGAAGTTCGACGTCCCCGCCTCCTCGGCGGGGATGACGCGGAACTCACCCAGATCCTGGATGAACGGGTAGTCGGCGTTCGGGGTCGGCACGAAAACCTGTCCCACGTGGTCGCACCCGGGCATCCAACTCACGAGAAGAGTGGCCAGCATGTCTACTCCTCAGCCTCGAAGGGAATGTTCAGGTTGACGACGACCTCTTCGGTCTGTTTCAGGTCCTCGTCGAAGTGAACCACGGCCTCGCCGTCCGACACCCAGTCGCCGTAGGTGATGTAGCTACCGGGGCGGTTCAGCACGTCGTAGTAGGAGCGCCCCTCGTGGAACTCGGTGACGTACTCGTCCACCTCGCGCCCGCCATCAGACGCGCACGTGGTGAAGTTGCCGTTTGTATCTGGCACGTCGGAACGAAGCTCCGGTGCGTCCATGAACCCCCATACCGCCATGCCCTCCACGCGGAGCGTGTGGTTCAGGGTGAACTCCGCGACGAAGTTGTCGCCCTCTTCCACGAAGCTCAGATTGTCGGCCCCGATGAACGACATCTCGTAGTCGGCGGTGGCGTCGAAATACTCGAAGCACCACTGCTGGAACGCCTCCCCGCTGGTGACCTCGACCCCGTATTGGTCGTAGATGGGCCGACCGAGGTTGTTCTTGAAGTGGTCGATGATGTCGTCGTAGCTGCTGAAGCGACCCGTGGTCACCTTGCACGCGAGCGCCTCGTAGCAGGCGAAGTCGAGACGACCCACGCTGATGCCCCCGTAGGGGAAGGTGTCGCCCCGCGAGTCCTCGCTGATCACCGGCCCCATCGATGGGTGCGGGTACGCAAAGGAGATGTTGTCGATGCCGGCGAAGGCACCGATGTAGATCGGCCCGAGAAGTCGTAGATCGGTCTTCTCCGAGGTGCTGTACTCGAGGTTGCCATCGTCGTCAGCGTCGGTGGCCGTCACAACGGTGCGCGTGGCAGCCGCCTTGGGGACCACCAGCTTTCCGACGATGTCGCCCTCGGGAATCGTCTCGGGATTCGAGCACGCGAGGAACAGGAAGGAGATCATGGTGTTCCTCCTAGAACTTGTACTGCACGCCGAGCGCAGCGGAAATCGGCGACTGCCGAGAGTACTGGACGTAACGGTTGTCGGAAGCGATGTAGTACTCGTAGTAGTACACGCTCGCCTGCTGGTTGGTGACGTTGTACAGGTTGACGTAGGCGCCAAGCTCTCCCTTGTCGACCGGGATGTCTTGCTGCACTGAGACGCTCAGCTCGAAGGTGCCGGGCGTACGCGCGTATTCGCCGGCCGGCTCCTTCAAGAGGCCGAAGCCACCGATGCCGTCGTCCACGCTCGCTGCCGACCAGTAGTACCGAGACAGCGGGTAGCCCGAGTAGGCAATGGCGCTCGCGCCAAGCGTCGTGGTCCAGGGGTCATCCGGGATTTCCCAGGACGCGTAGGCCTTGAGCTGGTGAGTCACGTCGCTGTCGAGACTGCCGTACATCAGGTCGGTCTGCGAGGGGTTGCTCAGCTCGCCGCCGAGCGCGGACTGGGTCGTGCCCCGGCTCGACACATAGGAGTAGGTGACCTGACCGTACCACCGCTTGGAGTCGAGCTTGCTCAGCTCAAGGTCGGTCTGGAAGTAGTCGCGACGCGCGATGCCAGGGGTGCGAAGGCGGTCGTAGGTGACGAGCTCGTCGGCGCCGTAACTCTGGCCGATGTAGCTGTACCCGTCCTCGTCGTAGATGAGATTCGTCTCGTCGAGCGTGTAGATGTTCCGCGTGAACTTCCCGGTGAAGTTCAACGCCGCCGCCACGTCCGTGACGATCTCGCGCTCCGCGCCGAGGATGAGCTCGTCGGAGTGCGGCGCCGAGAGCGGCTCGGCGAAGGTGATCGGGTTGTCGGTGTTCTGCTCGTAGTAGATGTTCGCAGCGGTAGAGTCGCTCGATCCAAAATACTCGCCGAGCGTGAGCTTCGCGCCGAAGCCCGACTGCGAAACGTAGTTGGCCAGTTCCAGACGACCCACGTCGTTGAATCGGCCATACCCACCGAGAAACTTGGTCTTCTCGTCGCCCCAAGGATCCCAGCTGGCGTAAATGCGCGGCCCAAACACGCCGACGTCGATGAGGGCCTCGCCCACGTCGTTCTGCATCACCGCGCGGTCGTAGCGCACGCCGTAGCGGAAAGTCAGGTTGTCGATGGGCTTATAGACGTCTTGCAGGAACGCGCCCACGCTGTAGCCCTGCGCGGAGAAGAGCGTGTACCCGGCATACTCGACGCTGTAGTAGTTCGTGTAGGTGTCGGGGTCGAAGCTGTTCTCGTACATGTCGTAGTAGAGAAGGTTTCCGGGGTAGCCGTACACCCAGTCCCACTTCGTATATCGGGCCTCGACACCGGCCTTGAAGTCGTGCTTTCCAAGGAACGGCACCTGGAGCACACTGAACTTGCTCGCCACCGAGCCGCTCCAGCGGTCGTCGAACTGGAACACGGGGTAGTTCCCCGAGCTGTACGAGCCGAAGTTGCCCAGGCGACCGGGCGTCGTGTAGTCGACGGTATTCTCGGCCTCGCTCGGCTCGCACTCGTTGTACCCGAGCTCCTGGTCGTGGGTACAGGGCACCCCCCCGATCTCGAGGAAGCTCTTCTGGAACGACCCCGTTGTTTCGAGGTTGGCGTCCTCGCTGATGAACCAATGCCACTTCCCCGTGAGCACGTAGCCGCCCTGATACTGGCGCCCCTGAGCCTCGGGGGTGGTGTAGGGGTCGCTCTGGTCGACGTTGTCGATGGTCGTCGGATCGGTGTTCACCGTCAGCGTGAAGCGGTGCTTCGACAGCGGCTGCGCTGTCAGCTTCGCGAAGATGTAGTGTCCCTCGAAGTCCCGAGGCACAAGGATGCCCACGTTGGCGTACAGCGAGCGAACGTACTCGTAGCTAGCGAGGAACCACACCTGATCGCGCAGCACCGGGCCCGACACCGTCATCCGGACGTCGGCGTACTGCGAGCTACTGTCGAAGCCCGTGAAGCTGAGCTGGCCGCCGTCGGCCGCGTAGCGAGCATCTAGCCGCGGCGCCCAGTTGCCGTTGCTGTACTCAGCCGCGGTCTTCACCTCGAGCGTGTTGCCACCGGAAGAGGTGACCACGATGAACGCGGCGCCGAGCGACGCCCCATACTCGGGGTCGAAGCCGCCGGTGATGACCTGAATCTCCTCGATGGCGTCGTAGTTGAAGTTCGTGGAGAAGGTGCCCGTGACGGGGTCGGTCACGTTCACGCCGTCGAGCACCCAGGTGTTCTCGTCGCCGCTGGCGCCGGCCGCCATCGCGTTGCCGCTGCCGATGACGCCGGCCGCCTGCTCGATCACGCTCTGGTACGAACGGCCGGTCGGAATTCGGGAGAGGTAGTCCTTGTTGAAGGTGGTGGAGTGTGCCACCGCTTCGGTATCGACCGCCTTGGCCTTCTCCTCGATCACCACCGTTTCACCGCCGTACTTCATCTCGAGAGTGACGGAGGTGACGCGACCGACCGCGACCTGCACGCCGGTCTTGGTGATCTTGCCGAAACCCTGCTTCTGCGCTTCCAGCTTGTACTGGCCGGGCGGCAGTTCGGGGAAGATGAAGTTGCCGTCGGCGTCGGCGGTGTACTGCTGTGCGCCGCCGATCAGCTTCTCGGAGCTGATCGTGATCAGCACGCCTGGGATGGCAAGGCCCCCATCGTCGACAACCTGGCCCTTGATCGTGCCGGAGGCCGACGCGTACGCCGGGCTAGCCACGAGTTGAAGGACCGTCGGCAGGATGGACGGCGCCATGGAGACCACCGCGAACGACACGGTGAAAGCGCCAAACAGCCTCAGGGCCTGCGGGCGCATGTGATTCCCGTTCCTCAGCATTCAGTGGTCCTGCCGGTGGGCGCGCGGGGAGGCGCGGAAAGGGGGTTGACGGAACGGCCCTGCATACCGGGCCGGGCTCCTCTCGTCAACCGGATTGACGCGCTGGCGACGGCGATCCGGACGAGTTGACGGCGCCCGCCCGGCCGGCATAGAGTCCGCCGTTCGTAACCCCCCTCCTGGGTTCCCCATGACTCGACTCGCGCGCTTGTTTGCCGTGGCCGGGTTCGCCTTCGTGGCGAGCATTTCCGCGCCAGCCGGGGCCACCAGCCTCGCCCCGCTCACCGTCGACCAGATGGTCGACGCCTCCGATCTGGTGGTGATCGGGAAGGTCTTGCACGTTGAGGCCGAGGCCGCGCCGGGCGGGCGGGTCTACACCTACGTCGAGATCGAGGTCGAGCGTGGCCTCAAAGGCGTGGCCGAGGCAGGCGACTTCCTCCGTCTCGAAGCGCCGGGGGGCGTCACCGAAGCTGGCGAGTTCACCGACGTGTCTCTCGCGCCCCGCTTCAGCGAGGGCGAACGCGCCTTGTTGTTCCTGGCCGAGAAACGTTTCGGCACCGCCTACGGCACCGTGGGGATGTCCCTCGGCAAGTACACAATCAAGCAGAACCCCGCGAGCGGCGCCGACATGGTGGTGCGATTCACGGTACCCTACACGCAGGCTTTCGACGCCCGCTTCGTCCCGAATCCCCCGGCCGCCGAGCGTGTCGGTCTCGAGGCCATGGTGAGTCAGGTCGAAGCCCGGGTCGAGCTCGGCTGGGACGGCGAGCCCATCCCGGGCATCAGCGCCGACAAGCTCCGCGCCATCAACAAGCTCCAGGCGGGGGTGAAGTAATGTTGTCCTTGCTCCTGCTCACTTCTTCTGCGCTGGCCTGGAAGCACACCGGTTTTTACTGGCCCGACGACCGATACCCCATCGAGTGGTGGCACGACGGCGACCCTCTGGAGGACTCGCTCCCCGAGGACTACTGCCAGCCGGTGATCCAGAGCTCGTGGGACAACTGGCAGGAAGCGGCGCCCTGCGCCGGTCTTTCCGACGAGTACCAAGGCGAAGTCGACAGCATGGACGGCCGCAGCAGCGGCGACGGCATGACCACCTTCCACTGGGAAGACCCGAGCGACGAGCAGGAGCCAGGCGTGCTCGGCGTCACGTACACGATCGGCAACGGTCGCTACAGTCTCACCAAGAACGGGCAGACCTACCAGGAAGTCTACGATTCCGACATCGTGTTCAACGACGGCGTCGATTTCGGCGTCACCGAAGACATCCTGAACGGGATCTGTGCCGGCGAGACTTCGATCGAGTCAGTCGCCACGCACGAGATCGGCCACTTGCACGGTCTCGGCCACTCGTGCGAGCAGGGCGAGTCCTGCACCGACAGCGACCTGCAAGAAGCCACGATGTACTGGAGCGCGAGCGGCTGCGACGTGAGCGGCATCGATCCCAACATCGACGACGTCACCAGCATGAACGCCCTGTACTCGGTGTTCGGCACCTTCGCGGCCACCACGTCGACCTCGGGCGGCTCGCCGCTCGACGTCAGCTTCACCATCACGTCCGACGCCGAAGTCACCGGCGCCCTCTGGACCTTCGGCGATGGCGAGACGAGCGAGGAGTACCCCTCCGTCACCCATACCTTCTCCAAGGAAGGCCAGTTCTTCGTCACCTGCACGATGGACCTCGCCGACCCCGAGTGTGGCGAGTCGTCCTACACGCAGACCCGAATCGGCTACGTCACCGCCTGCGATAAGCCGCACCCCGAGGAAGGGAACGACGGCTTCTTCCAGATCGAGGCGGCCTACGGTCGCACCTGGCAGACGATCAACCACACGGACGTGTCCACCTACGGGTGCGTCGACACGATCCAGTGGGAGATCTACGAGGGTAGTGCTGCCGAGGGCGAGCCCGTCCAGGTGATCGGCGCGTGGAGCCCGACCATCGAGTTCGAGAAGGACGGCACGTACACGATTCTCATGAACGTGGGCGGTCCGGGCGGCATCGAGGGTTCAAAGATGACCATCGATGTAGCCGACCTCGGCGACCGCGAGTCGCTGTGCGCCACGGTGCCGGCGATGTCGGGTCTGGCCGCCGCGGTCGGCGCCTTCGCCGCCGCCTTCCGCCGCCGCCGGTAGGCTCGCGTGCGCCTGCGGGCGATCATCCTTGCAGCGCTCTCGCTCGCCGCCAGCGTGCGGGCGTCGGTGGCGCGCGCTGCCGACGGCGTAGGCCTCGCCGAGCTCGCGCCGGAAAGCCTCGACATTCCGCGTAGCTCACTTGGTCCCGCGCCCGAGGACATCCCGGTCCAAGGCCCCTTCCGGCTCGCCGGCGTCGTGGGCGGCGTGCGCACCTACGAGGCGCCGCTGCCCGTGCGCCCGCGCGCGCTCTACTTCGAGCGCGAACCCCTCGGAATGGAGCTTCGCAAGGAGGATCGGAAGCTCGCCTACGCCTCGGAGCCCGAGGTGCGCGGCATGGCGGGCGGCTGGGAGATCAACCGCGACAGCATCATGGTGCGCGTGCGGATCGACACCAAGCGCCCCCGCGAGGGCCAGTACGTGCTCACCTACCCGCTCGCCACCGAGCGCGAGGAGACCCTGCGCTTCAGGGGAGGCGACGCCGCCGCGTGGGCGATTCGCTCGATGCAGGTCGACAGCACCTCGCGGAAGGGCGTGCTGCTCCCAGCGCCGGGCGCCGCTACCTGGGAAATCGACGTCGTCCCCGGATCGCGACTGCGTTTCGACCTGGGTGTCATCCCGCCGGAGATCGACGAGGGGCAGGCCTCCGACGGCGCGACGCTGGAGGTGCTCGCGGGCGACACGGTGATCGGGCAGTTCCGGGCCGACGTCGGCCACTTCGAGCAACACGAGGTGGAGCTGCCGAGCGGCAAGCAGCGCATCTCGCTGCGTAGCGTCGATGCCGATGCGACGCTCGACTACCTGTTTGTCGCCGCGCCCACCGTCTTCGTGCCGGACCCCTCCCCTCGGCGCGTGGTGCTCGCCTTCATCGACACCCTCCGTCGCGACCACATGGGCACCTACGGCTACGCGCGCGCGACGACGCCAGAGCTCGACCGCTGGGCCGAGGGCGGGGTGGTGTTCGACAACGCGCGCACGGTGGCCCCCTGGACATTGCCGTCCACCCGCACGCTCTGGACCGGCCGCCAGCCCGAAGGTTGGAGCGACGCACGCACCCTCCAGGAATCGCTGTCCGCACGGGGGTGGGCCACGGGCGCCTACGTGGGCAACGTGTACCTCTCCTCGAACTTCGAGATGGACCGGGGTTGGGGTGAGCATGGCTGCGTGAACTGGCCTGCAGCGGCCTATGAGACGCGGCTTGGACAAGGCTTCCTCGACGCCCACGCCGACCAGGATGCCTTCTTGATGGTCCACTTCATGGACCTCCATCTCCCCTACAAGGAGCCGCGTCGCTACCGGAAATTGTGGGTCCAGGACGAGCCCCCCGGGCTCGAACCCTACTTCAACCGAACGATGTTGTTGCGCGCCGCGATGCGCACGCGCGACATGCTCGTGCCCTATCTGGTCGACCGCTACGACCAGAATCTCCGCTACGTGAACGACGAGCTCTCCGCTTTCCTCGACGACTTACCCAACGACGCCATCGTGATCTTGTTCGCCGATCACGGCGAGGAGTTCTTCGACCACGGCGACTTCGAGCACGGGCACACGCTGTACGACGAGCTCCTCCGCGTGCCCCTCATCGTGAAGGCTCCCGGGCTGGCCCCACGCCGCGTGACCGACGCCGCTTCGCTGCTGGACGTGGCGCCGACCATCCTCGAGCTCCTCGGCCTGCCTGCCGAGACGTTGGGCCCGACCGACGGCATGTCGCTCGTGAACGCCGCGAGGAACGGCACCGACCCCGCCCTCGCCAACCGCTCACTCGCCTTCGGGCGCGCGCTTTACAACGGCGAGCAGTGGGCGAGCCTCAACGGCTCGATGAAGTACATCACCACGCGCGGTCACGAGCTGCTCTTCGACGTGGCCAACGATCCCGCCGAGCGCGACGATCTCGCGGTCACCGGTGGCGACGTTCGGCCCGGCCGGGGCGCCCTGGCCACCGGCCTCGGTCGCGACGTCGTGCAGGGCTTCCGCATCAGTCCCACCGGCCGCCCCGAGACGCCCATCGAGGTGGAGCTGCACGTGCCCGGGGGGGTGAACCGCGCCTGGGTGGGTGACGACCCCACCAGCATCACCCTCGCCACCGTCGACCTTTCCACGCCCGACCTCGCTCGCCTCACCTTCGAGAGCCGCCTCAAGGAGAACCGCGAGGTGTTCGTCGTGCCCAACCTCCCCGCCGACGACATCGTGGGCGAGGTGGGCATCCGCATCGCCGGGAAGATGACGAACTTCGAGAAGTTGCGCGCCAAGCCGCACGACGGCAGCGGCGCCATGCTGTCGCGGGCACGGGCAGGGTCGACGGCGGCCACCGTCACCTGGGCAATTGTACCTTTGCCCGGGGGCGGCACCACCGAGGGTTCCGACGACGAGATGGCCGGAGCACTCGAGGCGCTCGGCTACACGCAGAAGGGCACGCCCGACGAGGACGACGCGGAGCCTGCCAGCGACTAGCCGTCGACCGACGGTCCGGAACCCGCCCGGCGGACGAGCGCAGAGAGCCCGCGCGCATCGAGCACCGCCAGGAGATCTTTCAGCGCGTGTGGATCGAGGACGGCCTCGGTCTCGCTCAGCCAGCCCATCACATGCTCGTCGAGATCGACCACGGCACGCAGCTCGCCGAGCGCGCGCGGGTCGCTCACACGCAGGATGGCCACGTTCTTGTGCAGCGTGGTCACGTCCGCGTCTCGATGCGGTAGGCGTAGCCCTGCTCGGTGAGAAACAACTGGCGTTTTTCACCGAACGTTTGCTCCACAGTGTCGCGGGTCACCAGCGAGTAGAAGCTCGCCTTGTTGTCGCCCGACTTCGGCCGGAGGATGCGCCCGAGCCGCTGCGCTTCCTCCTGGCGACTGCCCCACGTGCCGCTCACCTGGATCGCGACACTGGCGTCGGGCAGGTCGACCGAGAAGTTGCCCACCTTGGAGATGACCAGCACGCGCTCATCGCCGTGCCGAAAGCGAGCAAATAGCTCGTCGCGACGTTTCTGGGGGGTCTTCCCCTCGATCAGCGGGAACCCGAGTCGCCGCGACAGCCAGTCGAGCTGGTCGACGTACATGCCGAGGATCAAGACGCGGTCGCCAGAGTGCTGCTGCAACAGCTCCTCGATCACCGGCAGCTTCCGCGCGTTCACGCTGGCGATGCGAAACTTCTCGCGGTCGTCGGCCACGGCGTAGCGGAGGCGATCGTCGTCGGTGAAGTCAACGCGCAGCTCCGTGCACGTGGCGCTGGCGATCCAGCCCTGGTGCTCGAGATCTTTCCAGGGCACGTCGTAGCGCTTGGGCCCGATGAGCGCGAAGACGTCGGTTTCTTTGCCGTCTTCGCGCACCAACGTGGCGGTGAGACCGAGGCGACGACGGGCCTGCAGGTGGGCCACGGCGCGGAAGATCGGCGCGGGAAGGAGGTGCACCTCGTCGTAGATCACCAGCCCCCAGTTCTCACGGTCGAAGAGGCCGAAGTGGACGAACTCGTCGTTCCGCGACTTCCGGAAGGTGAGCATCTGGTACGTGGACAGCGTGACGGACTTGATGTCCTTCAGCTCGCCCGAGTACTCCGACACGTCGTCCTCGGTGAGCGAGCTGCGCTCGATGATCTCGCTCTTCCACTGGCGCAACGCGGTAACGTTCGTGCACAGGATCAGCGTCTTCATTCCCAGCCGCGCCATGGCGGCGATGCCCACCATCGTCTTGCCCGCGCCGCAGGGGAGCACCACCACGCCGCTGCCACCCTGGGCCACGCTGTCGCCGAAGAAGGCGTCGACCGCGTCGCGCTGGTATTCGCGCAAACCCCAGGCGGTCCCCGACTTTGTCTCCGGGAGAACCTGCATCTCGAGCGCCGCCCCGTCGCGGTAGCCGGCGAGGTCTTCCACGGGGTGACCGAGGTGGGCGAGCACCTGCTTGAGCTCGCCGCGATCTTTCGGGTCGACCAGCACGGTCGTGTCATCGACCTTCTTGCCAATGAGCGGCTGCACCGGTTTCAGCGAGCAGATCTCGATGAGCAGCACTGGCTCGGCGGCGACCAGCTTCAGGCCGCGCGGATCCTTGTGGAGCTGCAGTCGCCCCCAGCGGGCCATCGTCTGGCGGATCGACACGGGCACGTTGGGCGGGATGTCGTACTTGGCCCACTTTTCCAACGTGGCCAGCACTTCGTCGACCGTGAGGCCGGAGCTGGCGGCGTTCCACAGCGACAGCGGCGTCACCCGGTAGGTGTGCACGTAGTCGGGCGACTTCACCAGCTCTGCGAAGCGGACGAGCGCGTCGCGAGCCGGGCGGAAGTTCGGCCCCATCGTCTCCAGGAGGAGGGTGTGGTCGGACTGGATGATGAGCGGATTTTCGGGGACGTAGCGCATGCGATGGGCTCGCCCGGAGGCAAGCCGTGCGGTCTAACCCGGCCGGCCTCCGCCTTCCTCCTCGGGGCGCACGCGGACCACCTTGCTTGTGTTCGAGCCCGTGCTGCGTTAGCCGCCGCCCGCGAGGTACGCTTGGCGAGTGACGATCTCATCGAAATTGACGGGGTGATCAAGGAAGTTTTCCCGGGCGGGGCCTTCCTGGTCGAAACCGACGCCGGTACCCACGTCCACGCCCACCTCGCCGGCAAGCTGCGCCGTTTCCGCATCCGGGTGGTCCTGGGCGACCGCGTCACGGTGGCGGTGAGCCCGTACGACCTCACGCGTGGGCGCATCACCTTCCGCCACAAGTAGCCCCGCCGGCTACGCTCCCGGCGTGATCGTGCCCCTGCTCCTCCTCGCGCTCGGTTGCCGGGGCGTGGGCACCAACGACACCGAGGACACCGGTGTGCTGGTCAAGGACACCGAGGACGCGCCCGAGCCCCTCCCTTGCGGCTCGCTCTTGGTGGCCGAGGGTTGCCCGCACAGCACCGACCTCGACCGCGACTGCCTGCACCCGATCGACGTCGGCGGCACGGACTGCGACGACGCCAACCCGGACGTCGGCGCGTGCGACGACAGCGGCGACACCGGCGGCGACTGCGTGCCGGAGGGCGAGGAGCGCTGCAACGGGCTCGACGACGACTGCGACGGGCTGGTCGACGACGCCTGGTCGCACGTCTTTCCAGGCTCGCCGGTGGTCGCGACGCTGGGTGCGCTGGGCGAGGGGGGAGAACCGCTCCTGGTGACCGGTGTCCTCGACGGCGCGGAAGGCGCGCTCCTGGTGTACCGCCTCGACGGCGAGCTGCTGGTTCGCATCGAGGGCACCGGGCAGTCGAGCTCGTTTGGAAGCCAGCTCGCCACCGGTCGCGACCTGACAGGCGACGGTCTCGTCGATCTCGCCGTCGCCGCGCCCTACGCCACCACCGGCGACGGTCCCAACTCGGGCCGCGTCTGGGTGATCCCCGGCCCGCTCACCGCCGAGAGCAGCCTCGACGACGCGGCCGGCGACTTCGAGGGTGGCGAGCTCGACGGCCAGCCCGGCGGCCAACTCGCCCTCGCCCCCGATCTCGATGGGGACGGTCGCGACGAACTTATGTTTGGATACTACCGCCACGTGGTGCTGTTTTCCGGGTCGCCCGGGGCGGCCGCCCGCCTCGGCGACGCCCAGTTCATCTTCGAGTACAACACCGGCGGCGGAGCATGGCACTTCGCGTCCGCACCGGATGTCGACGGCGACGGTCGCGACGAGCTCTTGCTCGGGATGGACACCTACAACGGCGGCGAAGGCGCGATCATCCAGGTGACGAGCGCCGACCTCGGCTGGTCGAGAGTCCACGAGAACCCGGATCGACGTGGCCTCGGCAAGAGCCTGGTCCAACTGGGCGACACCCTCTGGACGCTGAGCGAGGGCACCCCGCTCCGGCTCGACGACGGCCTCGTGCTCGACCTCGTCGCGACCTCGCTGGCAAACGGCGGCGACGTCGATGGCGACGGCCTCGACGAGCTCCTGGTCACCACCGACACCGTCGTGGTGGCTTACCGCGCCGATGGCACGCGCGTGGGCAACGTGGCCCGCGCGACGGTGCAGGGGCAACGCGACCTCGCCACCCCTCTGGACATCGACGGCGACGGGCTTTCAGAGCCGGTAGGCCTCGACCAGGCGGGCACCGGGATCTGGGACACGCCCACTGCCTTCACCCTCGGCTGCGACGCCGACGGCGACGGCTACAGCCCGGAAGCCGGCGACTGCGACGACGACCGGGCCGACGTCGCCCCCCTGCAGGTGGACAGCTGCGACGACACCGACAACGACTGTGACGGCCGGATCGACGCGCCCCTGGATCTCCCGCTCCCCACCGTCGCGAGCACGATGGTGATCATCGACGCCGGCGGCTGCCAGGAACCACCGAGTGGTTGGACCTATACCTCGGGGCTGGGCGAGGCCTTCGGCGAGCACGAGGGGGCGACGCTCACCGGCCTGTACTCGATGGTGCACGGTGGCAGCGCCGGGCCGGGCGGCGCCGCGATCCTCCTCGGGCATGGTGACGACGCCGACTACACCATCACGCCCGCCGCCAGCGGCGCCGCCGAGGCGGTGGCGTGGGGTCGACTCGGCGACGGCGCCGGGCTCACCCGAGGCGGAAACCTCGGACCGGCCGGCGACCTCGATGGTGACGGGATCGGCGAGGTGTGGCAGCGTCTCTATGACGCGACGGCCGCGAGCACCGTGGCCATCTACGACGGGCCGGTGGTGAGCGAGGTGTCGGCCGACGACGCCGGGCGACTGGTGGCCTTCCCCGGCGGCTGGAGCAACGTCGCGGTGGCCCACAACCTCGCCCCCAGCGACCTCGACGGCGACGGTCTCGACGACCTGCTCGCTTCCGCTTCGCAGAGCTACTACGGCTTCGGACGCGTGGCGGTGCTCGGCGGCCTGCCCCGCGGCGCGTCGTCGCTGGACAGCGTGGCCACCGCAGACCTGTTTGGCGAGCCCGATGAGTACCTCGGAAGCCTGCTCGGCGTAGGGGGCGACCTCGACGGCGACGGCTTCGACGACGCGCTGGTCGGCGCGAACGGGCACCTCCGCGTGCTCGCGGGTGGGCCCTGTCCCGAACTCGCGGGCCGCATCGACCTCGCGGCCACCGCCGCGACCCTCGACGATCTCGACGGCGACGGCCTCGCCGAGGTCTGGACGCTCGCCGAAGGCTGGCTCTACCGCGACGGCCAGCCCTCCCGAGCGGCCGACCAGCTCTTCGCCGCCCCCGGCGCAGCCCTCGCCTACGCCGACGGCACCACCGCCTGGGTCCTCGCCAACAACTAGCGCGCCCCCAACCGACCCTTACAGCCTGCTGCCTACGGCCTACCCAGCATCCTCGACCATCGACTCCAGGTCTTCCCGGTCGACGGTGCCGATGCGGCTCGCGGCGATGCGCCCGTCCTTCCCGATGATGAAGGTGGTCGGAAACACGCCCACTTTCCAGTTATCCACGGTGTCGGTGTCGCCCTCGAGCACCTCGTAGGTGATGCCCAGGAGCCGCGCCGAGTCGGCGAGGCGTTCACCGGTGCCGCTCTTCACCGCCACGCCGAGCACCGCCACGTCGGGATGTGCACCCGCGAAGTCCGAGATCTCGGGGATCTCCGAGCGACAGGGGCCGCACCAGCTCCCCCAGAAGTTCACGACGACCACCTTGCCGCGCAGGTCGACCAGCGACGTCTTGCCGCCACGGATGTTGATCAACTCCAGCGGCGGCGCCACGCCCGAGGGGCGACGGATGGTGTCGAGCGCGGTGGCCCCGACGATGAGCCCGAGCGCCACGGCAATCGCGATGGCCCAGTCGGCGAGCAGGCGTTTCACGCGCGAAGCCTAAGCACCCCGGCCGCCGACCGCATCGCGTCTTGACTCGTCAAGCGATACACTGCCCGCGATGAACTACGTCTTCGCCTTCCTCGTGGCGGTGTCGATCGGGGCGGCGGCGTGGAAGGGCGCACCCGAACACCCGGCGACAGTGGACGGCTTCGTCGTGGCGGTTGACGCCTCTGCCCCCGCAGTGAAGGCCGGGTCGGCAGCCCGGGTAACGGTGGATGACATCGAGTATCCCGCCACGGTGAGCAAGGTGGAAAGCGGCAAGATCACCCTTGGTGCCTGCCACGCGCCCAACGGCGCCGCCTCGGTGCGACTCGACGACGAGTACGCGATGAAGCTCGTGTCCGACGCCGCCATGGAGCAGGCGAAGAAGGCCGTTGAGCTCGCCATCGGCCTCATCGGCGCGATGACCCTCTTTCTTGGCCTGATGAAGATCGTCGAGTCGGGCGGCGGTCTCGACCTCGTCGCCCGCGCCATCCGCCCGGTGATGGTGCTCCTCTTTCCCGGCGTGCCCAGCAACCACCCCGCCATGGGTGCGATGGTGATGAACATCGCCGCCAACGTGCTCGGCCTCGGCAACGCCGCCACGCCATTCGGCATCCGGGCGATGCAGGAGCTCGACAGCTTGAACAAGGAGAAGGGCACCGCGAGCAACGCGATGGTGCTGTTCCTCGCCATCAACACCAGCGGCGTGGCGGTCTTGCCCACCGGCGTGATCGCGGTTCGTGCGGCGCTGGGTGCGAAGGAGCCCGCCTCGATCTTCGCCACCACGCTGGCTGCGAGCCTCGCCAACACCGTGGTGGCCGTGCTCGCCGCAAAGACGCTCCAACGTTTCTTCCGGGGCCCGAGCGAGGAGCGTGCCGAGCGCGAGAAGCTCGAGCCCTTCGACTTCGTCCCGCTCCTCGGCGCCACGCTGGTGATGCTCGCGCTGGTGGGCTGGGTGTACACCAGCGAGCTTGCTTCCACCTGGATTGTCCCCCTGCTCATCGGCACGATGGTGGGCTTCGGACTCGTGCGAAAGGTGAAGGTCTACGAGGTCTTCGTGGAGGGCGCGCGCGACGGATTCCAAAGCGCCACCCGGATCATCCCCTACGTCGTGGCCATCCTCGTCGCCGTCGGCATGTTCCGGGCCAGCGGGGCGCTCGAGGTGCTGGTGAAGCTCCTCTCGCCCCCGGCCCAGCTCATCGGCATGCCGCCCGAGGTGCTGCCGCTCGCGCTCTTGCGACCGCTTTCTGGCTCAGGCGCCTTCGCCCTCACCTCCGACATCACCAAGACCTACGGGCCGGACTCGTTCATCGCGCAGGTGGCCGGCACGATGCAGGGCACGACGGAAACCACCTTCTACGTGCTCGCGGTGTACTTCGGCGCGGTGGGCATCACCCGCTACCGCCACGCCGTCCCCACCGGCATGCTGAGCGACTTCTCCGGCGTGATCGCCAGCGTGATCGCGGTCAGGCTGCTCCTGGGCGGGCCGTAGGCGTCATCGCCGCGACGAGCGCCTCGTACACCTGTCGGGCCTCCGTCGCCCGCAGGTCGGGGAGCGCGAGGCGGCCGCCGGGGATCCACACGATCACCCGCGCGAGATCCGAGGCTCGCATCGTGGGCGACTGCGCCCAGCGTACCGACTGGATCTTCGCGCGGGGCAAGACCCACGTGTCGCGACGCAAGAAGCCCCGCCGCACGACGACGAAGTGCTCACTGAGCCACCAGCCCTGCCTCCGGGCGTCGAGGTAGCCGGTGATCGCGCCCCAGCCCACGAGGCTCCACACCCAGCCCTCGCCGAGCCAGAAGTGAGCCACGGTGGCGAGGATTGCCCAGCGCGCCGCACCGAAAAAAGTGGCTCGAGACACGGCGCGGGGCGCGCACGGGCGCAGCGGCTGGTCGCCTGCCACGTCGAACGCCGGGAGACAGTGCTGCACGCGGCTGTGCACGTCTTCCGTCGCCACCATCGGCACCATCCCCTCCGTCGCACCACCCGACCCAGGGAGGCCCACCGCGGCCGTCTCCACCAAGACCGTCGCGTAGCCCATCCAGCGACGCATGATCGGCGCCGTCACCCGTACAAGCTGGATCTTGGCGAGGGGAATGTCCATCCGCCGCCGAGTGAAAAGGCCCGACTCGAAATGTAGGCTGCGTCCCGCCTTCCACCAGCGATGGCCGTAGAACCTCAGGATCGCGGAGCCGACCGACACGGCGTAGCCGCCCGCGAGCGCCACGAGCACAAGGCCCATGATGCTGCGCGAACCGAGGTCGCCCGGCGTCGCGACGCCGAGACCCGGCAACTGCCCCATCGCGTCGAGCAGGAACCCGATGGCCAGGGCCACCGAGCCTACTCGCCCCACGCTCACCCCGTAGGCCACCACCTCCACCAGCCCCGGCGCGTCAATCGCCTCGCCGGCCTCGGCGGTCTCCGTCACGTGCGCGGAATGTTGTCCGAGTTCCCGGCGAAGGGACTCCGCTTCCTCGAGCGACAGTGCGGAGAGGAGTCCTTCCACGCCCCCGGCGATGCCCGAGTCGCCCGCAGTCTCGATACGGAGCTCCACCAGCCCCGCCATCTTGTGGAAGAGGTTCTGCACCAGCTCCATGTTCTGGATGCGCGCCGGGTCGATCACCCGGTTGGTGCGCCCCACGAGGCCGCTGCGGATGTGGAGTCGTCCCTCGTGCACGCGGTAGCGGAGCGTGAGGAAGTGGACCACCGTGCGAGCCACGGCGAGGCCGAGGAAAGACAAGAAAAGCGAGAGATCCACGAGCCCGCGGAGTCCGCCACCCACCGTCATGGCGAGCAAGAGCGGCCAGCCCACCCGCAGCGTGCGCCACGCCATCGGGACGAGATTCACCAGCAAGGAGGCCGGGTGCAGGCCCTTCCAGAGGGGGCCGCCCGCTTCGGGCTCAGACACCATCGTCACCCGCCGCCGTTCCTCCGGCGCTCCGTGCCAGCTCGTCGCGGAGCTTCTCGGCCACGGCCTCGTCGAGCCCGGGGATGGAGCCGTCGGCCGACAATCCGGCCGCCGTATATACAAGCAGTCGCGACAGACCCACGATGCGGTCGAGCGGCCCCTGCCGGGTGTCGACGTGCTGGATGCGATGCCGGGGCACGCACACCGCCTGCCGCCACAAGACCCCCTGCTCCACCAGGAAGTCGTGTTCACGCACCTGGTAGGTGAAGTTCCGATAGGCGAGGGCCGGCCACAAGAGGGCGTGCAAGGCCAAGAGGAGCACCAGCGCCGACTCCACGCTCACCGTCACCACGACGCCGAACTTCGGCAGGAGCACCCAGCCGAGCAAGAGGTAGAGGGGGACGTAGGTGGTGACGAGGCGGGCGAGACCCTGCAGGCGCCAGAGGGTGACGACGCGCGGGTCGAGATGGCTCACCACCGGGGCCTATCGCGCCCCCGGCTTTCGCGGCCCGCGTCCACTTGGCCCCTCGCCAGGGCGTTTGCGGCTCTCACCGATGGCCGTTTGGGGACGGCCCTCCTCGTCGATGTAGCCGAGGGCCTCCAGCTGCTCGCGGAGCGCGTCGTCGCCCGCGCCACCTTCCCCGGCGCCCACCTCGATCTGGGCGCGCTCGAGCACCCGGCTCGCGACCGGCTCGCGCACGTTCAACTCGAAGAGGTCGTCCCGCACCCGCCCCGGCATGTCGGCCGCAGACGGCAGGCCGAGCAAGGCGTACAGGGTCGGCGCCACGTCGTACACGTGCATGGTGGCGCCCACTTGCGCCTTTACCCGCGGCCCGCGCGCGGCAAAGACGGCGATCTCGTGGTGTTGCCCATCGACCAGCGGCTTGCTCTGCGACACCTGGAAACCGTGGTCGGAGCACACGATGAGCGTCACGTCGGGGCCCACGGTGTCCATCACCCGCCCGAGCACGCTGTCGAGGTAGCGGTAGTAGTCGGGCACCCAGCGCGAGGCCTCCGCGAGGCCCGAGGCGTCAAGCCCCTGCTCGCCGTACACGGGCATGGGTCGCGATGGAAACCTGGCGATGACCTCGTCGACCGCGCGCTTGTGGGCCGCCGGGTCGGCTCGGATCAGCCCCTGTATGTCGGGGTCGGCGAAGGGCCAGTAGATGTGACTCACCTGGTCGGCACCATTTAGGTACAAGGCACCGAAATCGGCGTTCTGCTCCGGCCAGAGTGCCTCGAACACCCTCACGTGAAGCTCGTCGCGACGTAGCGGATGCGAGGGCGCCCCGTACTTCTCCACCTGGTAGCCGAGCGGCATCGCGCGCAGCTCGGCCTCGGTGGGCAGGAGCCCGGCGGCGAGAGTGGCCAGGCCGTCGGGGAAGGTGGTCACCTCGCGGTGGTCGCTGTGCACCGGCTGGGAGGGATCGCGCGACATCGGGACCGACCACACGAAGCGGTCGGACAACAACGCCCCCTCGATGGCCGGCGCCGGCCAGGTCATGAGCCAGCCCGACACCACGCTCTCGCGGCCCTCGCCGGAGAGCGCGTCCCACACTCGTTCCGTCCGCACGTCGGCACCGGTGAAGGAGCGTCCCTGGCCGTTGGTCCAGCCGCCTACGCCGTGCTGGTCAACCCCGTAGCCGCTCGCCATCGTGGTCCACAGGATCGGCGACATGATCGGCCGCGTCACCTCCATGTCGGCGCGCAGTGCCCCTTCGAAGAACCGGGCGAAGTTGGGTAAGTCCTCGGCGTAGCGGTCGAGAGCGGTGTATTCCAACCCGTCCATACCCAGCACCACCACCCGGGCCGAGGGCGCGGCGGCGTCGCAAGCGAACAGGGCTAGGAGGGCGACCAACCCTGCTCTCGCAAGGCGACGCGCACCGCATCGAGCCCCGCCATCGCCTCGTCGAGGGCGAGGCTCCGGTCGCCCGCGCCGAAGCGGAAGGCGAGCGTGATGCGAGCACCCGAAGCCAGCCGGTACACGTCGGCCACCCGGGCCTCGCGCAGGCAGGCGACCGCGGTCGCGACCTCCTGGACGGCGTCGAGCACGCGACCCGCCTCCACTCGCTCGCCCACCTCCACGTTGAGGTCAAGATCGACGGTGGGGAAGCGGTGCGGCACGTCGTAGCGAACTGCGGCGGGACGGCTGCCGAGGCAAGCCTGCAGGTCGACCTCGAAGACGACGGGGGCCTTGCGGAAACCGCAGGTACGCAAGAGCCGAGGGTGCAGCTCGCCCACGGTGGCCACGGTGCCGACGCTGAGCGTCCGCCCGGGGTGCAAGTGCGAATGGTCGTGTCGCGACACAACCGTGTCGACACCCTGCGCGCGCGCGAAGGCGATCACCGCGTCGCGCACCGCGAGGAGCTCGGCCTCGCCGCCGCCCACGGAAACACCGGCCGCGTGAAGGCGCTCCTCCACCTTCCCGTCGGCACCACGGCGGTACACGCGCCCCACCTCGTAGATCGCGAACTGCGCCTGCTCCTTCGCGTTCTGGATCGCGGCCTCGATCAGGGCCGGGAGCGCGGATGTCCGGAAGTAGCGATAGTTCTCGGCGATCGGGTTGAGCAGCGCCACCAGGGCGCCCCGGTCGAGGGCGAAGCGCTCCACCTCGTCGTCGCCGATCCACACCGGCAGGTACACCTCGTCCCAGCCCTGGGCGGACATGACGTCCCGCAGGCGACGGGCCGCGACGATCGCCGTGTTCTCCCGCGGCGCCTCGAGCGACATCGAGGGTGCCTCGCTCAAGACGTGCTCGTAGCCATGTAAACGCCCCACCTCTTCGACCAGGTCCTGCGCGATGCGCAGGTCGGGACGGCTCTCGGGCACATCGACCCAGCCCGGGCCCGCTTCGAAGCCCAGCGAGGCGAAGAGGCGATGCATCTCGGCGTCGCTCACCGGCATGCCGAGGCGGCCGCGAATCCTGTCGCCATCGAGGTCGATGCGGGTTGGACCGGGGGGCTCCTCCCCGGCCGACGCGAGCGCCACCGGGCGTCCCCCCGCCACCTCGGCGAGGAGCTGGGCCAGCCGAGCCAGCGCGGGGCGCACGCCGCTCACGGGGAGGCCCTTCTCGAAACGCGTGGAAGCCTCCGTGCGAAGCGACAGGCGCCGCGAGGCCCGCCTCACGGCGGCCATGTCGAAGGCCGCACACTCGATGACCACCCGCGTGGTGCTCTCGTTCACCTCGCTCCGCGCGTCGCCCATCACACCCGCGATGGCGACCGGCACCTCGCCGTCGCAAACCAGCAGGCACTCGGGGGTGAGCGTACGCTCCACCCCGTCGAGCGTCGTGATGTGCTCATCTTCGTTGGCCATGCGCAGCACGATGCTACCGTGCTCGATGCGGTCGGCATCGAAGGTGTGAAGGGGCTGTCCGAGCTCGAGCATCGCCAAGTTGGCGGCATCGACCACGTTGTTGATGGGCCGCATCCCGAGCTTCTGCACGGCATCCGCGAGCCAGGGGGGCGACGATCCCACGCGAACGCCCTCCACCAGCAAGGCCTCGTAGCGGCGGCAGCGCGGCGTGCGGATCTCGATGCGCGGCGATGACAGGACGGGAAGTCCGTCGAGCTCAGCCAACTTCGGAGCCTGGAAAGTGAGGTTCCAGATCGCGGCGACGTCGCGAGCCACGCCCACCAGCGAGAAGAGATCCGGCCGGTTGGGCTCCAGATCGAACTCCAGGACCGCGTCGCCATCGGGGAGCCGTTCCACGTGCTCCACCTCGCTCACCCGCGCGTTGAGCGTGCGGGCGAGGGTTTCAACGTCGATATTGACTGGGACAAGGCGCGAGAGCAGCGAGACGGGAACACGCATGGCGACCGCCGACTAACCTAGGAAGCCCAAGCGCCGCGACTAGGCCAGCCGGGGCGCGGCGACCTCGTCTTCTGCCAGCACCCGCAGGACGGTGACACCGGTGACCTGCGGGTCGGCTTCGAGAGATCGCGCCGCCACCCGGTGACGATGCACGAACAAGCGCTCGGTGAGGATGCCGACCAGCTTTGGGAAGCGTACCGGCTCGAAGATCACGTGGTCGAGGTACCGCGCGCCGTCCGTCGTCGACTCGATGACGTGGGTGTGCTCGAAGCGGCCATACAGCGCGTTCTCCGACACGTCGGTGTAGCGTCGCGGCCGCTCCGCCTCGCGCATCTCGATGGGCCAGGCGATCCCGGGCGGGAGGCCGAGAAAACGCAGCCGACCGTCGAACTTCGCGGGCACCGCCCCCGCGAGCGCGCGGGAAAGGGCCTCGGGGTCGGCGCTGAAGTGCAGCCACGGGCGGAACTCCTCGCCCAGCTTCTCGGGGTTGGTCTTGAGCGCCCACACCTCGTCTGGGCTGGCCTTGAATCGGGTCCACGCGCGGAGCTGGAACGTCGTCGGCATCGCGCGCCGATAACGCCGCCGGGGGGGTCCCGGGAGTGGCGACATGCCGCCCCAGATCGATTGACAAACGTTCGCCAGGACCGCCGGAAACGTCGTCACGGGCTCGGTCACGGGGCCGTTGCTGCCGTACAACTGCAACCGCAAAAAACCCCAAGGTCGGGAAAGTCCTATGATGAACATCGCCCCTCTCCTCGTGCTCTCCGCTGCCGCCGCCACCGAGCAGGACGGCGCGTACGAGCTCCCCGACGCGGGCGTGCGGCTGATGCTGCCTTCCTGGCACATGAGTCGATGGAGTGACTGGGACTTCCGCGGTCGGAGCGGCGACGGCGGGGTGCTCGTGTCGGCCTGGTACACGCCTTTCCAGACCACCATCAACGCCGAGAACGCCGAGGGCTTCCGCGAGGCCTGGAAGGCCAAGCTGGAGCAAGACGAGCACGCGAGCAACGTGTCGTTTACCCACAGCGACGTCGCGACCATCGAGGGTCGCCCGACGCTGCGCGCGACGGCGACCATGGAGCTGCCGGGGGGGGCACGCGCGGTGTTCGAGGGGGCGGCCTTTGCGACCGATGGTCGCACCGTGCACGTGGCCACCTACGCCATCGCCCAGAATGCCCGCCGCGCGACGACCGCACTCGAGAACGCGCTGCGCGATCTCGCCGTCACCAAGCCGGCGGCAGCCGTGGACGACGGTGGCAAGCTCGAGCACGAGCTCTTCAGCTTCGACCTACCGGAAGGCTGGCGCGTGCCGCTCAAGAGCGAGGAGTTCGACGCCAGCGGCCTCTACTCGCGCACCGGCGCGATGGACACCAGCAAGTGCGCCGCGGCCATCCGCCCGGTGGCGCCGGGCGCGACCGATCTGTTGCTCGCTTGTCCCGGCGGGCCAGCACTCACGATCGTCGACCAGTACAGCTTCGAGGACGAGTCGATGGTCTTCCGTTCGGGACTCTTCGGCAAGGCCGCGAGCACGCTCCCCCCGGCCACGCCCGTCGAGACACACAGCGGCATGGGGATCCTGCAGAAGGCCAACGATGGTCTCTACGTCGTGGGCCTCCCGTACAGCGAGGGCACGCTCGTGGCCTGGGTCGCTGGTGATAAAGGTCGCGACGCGGAGGCGGCGGCGAGCGCCAAGTCCATCGCCACCACCTGGACCCTCGACACCGCCGCCCAGACACACCACTCCTTCGGCGCCGTCGCCGCCCACACCCTCGCCTACCGTCCCACGCACCCGGTGGTGCTCATGGCCGCGGCGATGATGCTCGGCATTCTCGGCCTGTTCGCGAAGCTCATCTTCGCCCGGCCGCGGATGGAGATCCCGCCGACGTACTAGCGGGACAGCTCCACCACCCGCGCGAACTGCGCCTCGGTGATGGGGCTGACGCTCACCCGCCCCTGCTTCACCAGCTTGGTGTCTGCGAGGAGCGAGTCCCCTTTGAAGGCTGCGAGGGTGACCGGGCGCAGCAGGGCCTCCACCGGTGCAAGATCGACCGCGAGCCACCGCGGATCGCCCTCGGCCGTGGGATCGGCGTAGGCCTCGCGCACCACGGTGGCGACGCCGACGACTTCTTTCCCAGTGTTGGAGTGGTAGAACAACACGCGATCACCGAGCTTCATCGCGCGCAGGTTGTTGCGGGCCTCGGCGCTACGAATACCGGTCCAAGCCGTCGAACCGTCGGTGACGAGCTGCGACCAGGGGTACACCTCGGGCTCCGACTTCGCGATCCACGTTTGCATGGCACGTCGGCTATCCGGCGCGGGTACTCGCCGGGAAGGGTAGCTTCCGGCCATGGAGATCACCGACGAGGCCGTCTTGGCGCCGTTTGGCGAGGAGACCGTCATCCTCGAGTTCCTGGCCAATCCCACAGGCCCGCAGGCCGCGGCGTTGGCCGCGCACGAGCTGCCCGTCGTGTACAGCAACCTTGCCGAGGCCTGCGTGCACCGCGTGGCGGCGCTCGAGGTCGAGGCGAGCACCTGGCTGGAGGCGGAGTCCTGCGCGTCGCGAGTGGTCGACGTCGCCGTGGCCGCGCAACTCGACGGGAACCTCGACGCTGACGCACCGAGCGACACCCTCGCCCTCACTCACCTGGTGATCGCCCTCGCCGCGGCCGAGCGCGCGGATCGGCGCCCCACGCTGGCCGACCGGCGCTACGATCTGCTCGTTCGGCTGGCCGACGCCCTCGCCGAGCGGGCCGCCGACGCACCCGACGGGATGCTCGCCGCCTACGGCCGGGGCCAGAGCCCCTGGCCTCCCGACGCCACCTCGCTGATCTACGCGCTCTGGCTCGCCGATCAGGTGGCCCCGAGCGAGGTGCTCGACGGTCGGCACGAGGCGCCGATGCGCGCGTACCTGGGCTGGGCGAGAGGCCGGGGTCGCTCGCTGGACTGGGACCTCCCGGTGTCCGAGGCTGGCGACGCCTTCGGCACGACGAAACTGCCCCGTGGCACGGCGCTGGCCTGGACCGCTCGCTACCAGGCGGCCTGGGACAGGCCCGGCGCAGCCCAGCTCTGGGGCCGCTTCAAGGCGACTTTCTGGCTCGAAGGTGGCCTTGGCGAGTGGCCCCCCGGCGTGGAGCGCAAGGGCGACGAGCTGAGTGGCCCTCTGGTTGACGGGGTGGCCCTCCGCGCCACGGCGCTGGCGCTCGGCGCCGCCCACCTGCTCGGCGACACCGCGAGCTTCGACAAACTCGCCGCCTTGTCCCTCCCCTCCGACCTGCTCACCCGGGCCCAGCGCGTCAACGCGGTGGGGATCGTGCCCTGGTTCAGCGGGCGGCGTTGAGCCGCGCCGCTTCCTGGTAGGCGGCCAGGGCGGTGCTGGCATCGCCGCGGGCGGCGTAGAGATCACCGCGAGTGAGCTGCAACATCGACAACGCCGGGGTGTTGTTGGGCTTGGCGGCGATGGTGCGGTTGACGAGGCCAAGTGCGGTGTCGTTACGACCCCGGCGACGCTCGACCGCGGCGGCGCGCAGGGTGGCCTCCTGGGCCACGATCGTGTCGGCGTCGGCCATGTAGCGACCGTAGATGGCGAGCGCGGCATCGGCGCTCGCGCTCGACGCCTCCGAGAAGGCACTTGCAACATCGCCGCGCGCCGTGGCGGCGCTGGCGCTGTAATCGGAGGGCACCGCCGACGCGCGGGCAAGGGCGAGGTCCGTCGACGACGCGGCGAGCGCAGTGGTCGAGGTCGAGGTCGCGGGCGCGCTGGCGGGGGCGGCGGAGCCGACCGGCGCGGAGCTCGACGGCTTGCTGGATGCCTTCGAGGCGGGGGCCTTGGTTGCAGTCTGGGCCACCGCGCCGGCCATCTGCTCCTCGTCGGCCTCCTCGGCGCGGGTGCTGGCTCGTCCCTCGGCGGCCTTCTCCTTCTTCGGCTCGGCGGCCTTCTTCTCCGAGGTCTCCCCGAAGAACCAGCCATCGTCGGACTTTCCGCCGCTCGACGGCTGGGCGCTCGACGTCTCCGCGATCGCCGAGGGCTCAGCAGGCGGCACCGTGGCGGTGACGGGGGCGGGCGGCGGCGCGGGCGCGTCCTTGTCGGCGGCGTAGCCGAGGGACTGCACGTCCTCGCGGGCCGGAGCACCACCGCTGCCGCTGGCACCGCCTGCGTCACCCCCTGTCACCCCGACCGTCCCCGCGCCGCCGCTCGGTCCCGCCGCCTCGAGGGCCTCGCTCCGCGCCCGTTCCAGCGTGCCATCGTCTGCCGGGGCCTCGCCTTCGGTGGCGGCCTCGGCAATCACCGGCACCGCATCGATGCTGGGTGTCGCGACCGGAGAGGGCTCCGCCGGCGCGGCAGCCGTGGCCTCCGGCGAGGGCATCGTCGGCACGTCCTCCGCGAGCTGCTGCGCGGTGGGTGACAGGTAGCGACCCGCCATCGGCACCACCAGGAGGAGCGCCGCCGCCGCCGCCGCACCGACGCCCAGCGCGGGCGCCAACCACCAGCGGCGAAGCGTGCGCTGCGCCCGTCGAGCCGGTGCCTCCGTGCGCGTCGTCGTACGCGAGGCTTCTCGCTCGGCGGCGCGGGCCCGGGCGGCGCTCAAGGACACCACCTCGCCGCCGTCGCCTTGGGCTTCCGCGAAGGGGCCTGTCGTCACCCGGCCAAGCACGTCGCCAATGCGCGTGCGCGGCGACGGGGCGAGGTCGGGGCGAACCGCGTAGACCGCCGCAACCACCTCGGGCTCGAGGCCTGCGGGCGGATCCGTCCCCGGCGGCTGGCTGAGCCAGTCGGCAAGGAGCTGGGCGCGGGCTTCTTCAGTCGACATCGGGCTGGTAGGCCTTTCGGAACGCCGCAGAGGCGCGGTGGAGGATCACGTCGAAGTTTCCGAGGGTGACGCCCATGCGCTGGGCACATTCCTCGCGGTCGAGGTCGGCAATGAGCCGGAGCCGCAAGGCCTCGGCGTAGCGGGGATTCAGTTGTGCGAGCGCCGCCTCGACCTCCGCGCGCCGGTCGGTGTCCTCGAGCCCCGCGTCGGCGCCGGCCTCGGTGAACGGCTCCCCGTCGGACTCCGAGAGGAGCGCGTCTTCCAGGCGACGCGTGCGCTGGTAGCTGCGGTGAACGTCGATGGCGCGGTTGATCGCGATGCGGCGAATCCAGAAGTAGATGGATTTGTCCGACTCGGGTCGGTAGGTCTCGCAGCGTTCGAGCACGATGCGGAAGGTGTCGCAGAGCACGTTCTCGGCGAGGTCGCGATGCGGCAGGCGCGGGAGGATCACCTCCCGGAACAAGGCATCGCCGTACCAGGCGTAGAGCGTGCCCGCGGCACGACGGTCGCCCCGGAGGAGGGCCTCCACGACGGCACGTTCGTCCTCGATGGGCTGGAGTTCGGCTTCGTCGAGCAGGGTGCCCTCCTTGGCGCACCCGACCATGGAACGGGCGGAGGGTTTCGATTCTTACACGTCGCGCCCACCGTGGGGCATCAGGCCGGGTCGAACATCACCCCTCGACCGCAGATCCACGCGGGGTCGGCGGCACGTTTGAGCGCGCGCCAAGCCTCGAACAGCTCCGGCGGCGCCATCAGCGCGAGGTGCGCCTTCTTCAGGCGCCCGATGCCATGCTCGCCCGAGACCGTGCCGCCCATCGCCACCGCCGCGCGCGCGAGCTCCAGGTAGGTGGCGCGCCCCTGGGCGAGCTCCTCGGTGTTCGCCGGGAGTATGTTCAGGTGCAAGTGGCTGTCGCCGATGTGGCCGAAGCAGGCGGTGGGCAGGCGCACCCGGTCGTAGAGCTCGAGCATCTCCGCCAGGCGCTCGTGGGGAACGGCGAAATCCGTCCCCACCTTCTGCACGCCGTTGCGCACGATGATCTCGTTCACCGCCGCCGGGAGGGCGTGTCGAACCGCGTGCAACTTCGCGCGTCCACCCTCGTCTTCCACCACGATGGTGTCGTCGGCGATCGCATCGTGACGCACGAGCCGCTCGTACCACTCCTCGAGCGGCGCCTCGCCCTCGTGCTCCACCTCCAGCATGAGCGCCGAGTCGGCCGCCGGGACCTCGGGCACCCGCCCGCGGATGAGGGCAAGGGAGCCCCGGTCGAAGTACTCGATGCACCGAGGCCCGGCCCCGCGTGCCTCGCCGAGGAACGACAACATGGACGACCGCGTGGGGAAGAAAGCGAGGAAGGTGAGGACGTGGCGAGGTAGCGGCAAGAGCCGGGTGCGTACCCGAGTCACCACGCCGAGCAGACCCTCGCTGCCGATGACGAGGTCGAGCAAATTCCCGGCCGGGTACAGCCCGGCGGCGGTCTTGACCCGCGGCTCGGTCCACCGGGGCACGGGCCAGGGGCTCGGCGTCGCGCGGTCGACCCAGCGGAGCTCGCTGCTTGGAAACACCACTTCCGCCGCCTCGATCCAGGGTCGCGTGGGCCCGTACTTGAAGGTGCGCGCGCCGCTCGCGTTGCAGGCCACGGCGCCGCCCACCGAGCAGTCGTGTCGCGAGGTGGGGTCGGGCGGAAAGAACAGCCCGTGGCGCTCAACCTCGCCCTGGTAATCAGCGAGGATCACGCCCCCATCCACGTCGTCGAGGCCGTGGACCGTAGCCAGGAGCTCGGTGGACAAGAGCGCGCCCCCCATCGGCACCGAAGCGCCGGTGGTGGAGGTGCGCTTGGCAGTAACGGTGACGGGGACAGCCCGCGACTGGCACCACGACATCACCTCGGCCACCTCCTCAGCCGCCCGGGGACGGAAGAGCATCTCGGCGTTGCCCGCGAGATTCGAGGCATCGCGGAGGTAGCCCTCGAGGATGGCGGGATCGGTGATCGGGGCGAGCAAGGCTGGAGGCTGGGGGCTGGAGGCTGGAGGCTGGAGGCAGGCCGCAACGGGTCCACCGCGCCGGCGCTCAGGACCTACAGCCTAATCCCTACCGCCCACAGCCTGTAGCCTAGAGCCTGCCCCCCAGCTTCGCCCACGGGTGCACCAGCATCGCGCTCGCGTCGTGCGGCTGGAGCTGGGCAAGGAGGTCTGACCAGGCGCCGTACACCGCCTGGGCCTCGGCGGCGTCGTTCCAGCCGCGGTTGCGCACGTAGCGGAGCCGGTTCACCGCCCGCGCGAGTCGAGCGGGCCGCGCCTGCTCGTCGTCGATCCAGCCGGAAAGCGGGGTCCAGAGCGGCTCCACGATGGCCGCGTCCTCGATGCACAGGGTGGCCATCTCTGCCACTCGGGCGAGGGCCGGGAGCCCACCCATCTCGACGAGCTGCGACACAGCAGCGGCGAGGTCGATCCAGCCCACGTCGGGCCGTCCCTGGGCGCAGAGAAGCACACCCCGCACCCCGCGGACCTCCGCGGCACCGGCACGGGCCGCCGCCACGCCGGGGCTCCGCAGGGCGTCTTCGGCGATGTCCACCGCCGCGTCGAGGTCGCCGCCCTCCCAGGCGAGCCGCGTGCGCACGAGTGCCAGCCGCACCTCCAGCCGCGCCGGGACCTCCCCGCGCAGCGCGTCGAGGGCCTGGTCGAGCCGCGAACGGGCCACGCCCTGCCGGAACAAGGCAAGATCGAGCTCGGCGAGGGCCAGCTGCAGGCCCGCGAGACGATGTCCTGGCGCCCCCGCCCGCCCATCGCGCTCGGCGGACTCGCCAATCTCGCCCGCCTCCGAGTAGCGACCCTGCGTCACTAGCACCACCACGAGACCGCTGAGCGCGCGCCACGCCGTCCGTCCCTCGGCGCGCGCACGCGACTCCGCCGACCGAAAAGTAAGCTCAGCCTGGCCGATCTGACCGGCGGCGAGCTGCGTGTAGCCGAGGGTGGTTGCGTAGCGCACCACGTCGCCCCCGGCTGCGCGCAGGGCCAACCCGGCCTCCGACACCGCCGCGGGGAGCTCTCCGGCGCGCACGAGGAGATCGGCCATGTGCGCGCGTCCCTCGGCGGCCCGGCCGCCCTGGTCGCCGTCGCTCAAACGTTCGAGCGCCGTCCGGAGCAGACTTCGCTCGGCGCCAGAGTCGGCGCGGGCTCGCGCCAGGCGACTCGCGGCCAGCTCGACGTCGGCGGCATCGGCCCCGTCGCGCACCAGCGAGGAGGCCCGGCTCACCGCCACGCTCGCCCGCGCGTCGTCGACCTGCAACTCGGCGAGACACTCTGCCAGCAGCGTCCAGAAGCGCACGCCCGTCGTGCCGTCGAGCAAGGGCGCCGCGTCGGCCACGCGCTCGAGGAGCGGCAGCACCTCCGCATGGCCACCCGCCCGCACCAGCGGCCAGGCCCATCTCACCGCGATCTCGGCCGCGGCGGGCGGGTCGCCCGCGAGGCGGACGGCGTCGGCGAGGGCCTCAGAGGCCGGCAGGTCCGAGGCGAGCGCCTGCAATCGACGACAATACAGGTGACGACGCGCCGGATGGGTGCGGTCGCGCACGAGCTCGGCGAGGATGCCCTGGCGGAGCTGCCAGAAGCCGCCGGCGCGCAGGAGGATGCCGCGTGCCTCCAGCCGGTCGAGCTCTCGCTCCACGTCGACCCGGTCGCGGTCGAGCATCGCCGCCACGCGAACCCCGTCGAGCTCCCGCTCGGCGAGGGCCACCGCCTCCACCAGCCGCAGGTCGCCCCGGGCGAGCGCCTCCAGTCGCAAGAGCGCATCGTCGCGCAACGCCGCCGGGATGCGCAGCGGAGTGTGCGCGTCGGCCCCTGGCAAGGCGCGCACCAGCTCGGTGAGAGGACCGGGCAGGCCGCCGCTGGCCCGCAGCAAGCGCCGGGCGAGCTCAGGGGGAATGCTGGCCACGCCCAGCCAGTGCGCGGCGATGGCGGCCACCTCGGCGCCGGCCAGCGGGCGCAGGTCGACGCGCGTGGAGGGCTCGTCCTCAGGCACGGCGTCGGCGTCCACCCCGGCCACGAGCACCACGGGCGCGCCCTTGCCACAGGCAGACTCGAGCACCTCCATGACCGCGCTCTGCGTGGCGCCGGCCTGCGACCAGAAGGCGGGCGCGGCGAGCACGGCGGCCCGGTTCTCGGCGCGTGCCCGCACCGCGAGCAGCTCAGCCACCTGCTCGATGGTGTCGGGGCTGGGCGAGGCGGTGGCGGGATCGTCGTCGATCCCGTCGCCATCGAGCTCGGAGCGGGTGTCGCGCACCAGCCACACCAGCCGCCGGAAGGCGTCGTCGTCGCCCGCCAGGGGCAACACGCGCGCGCCCCGTCGGGCCGCCTCCTCGGCCACCAGCTCGATGAAGGCCCGGCGTCCCGAGCCCACCTCGCCGGCCACCCACAGGGCGCTGCCCGGCGTGGCCTCGGCGAGGAACCGCTGCGCGGCGGCGAAGGCTCGGTCACGACCGAGGAAGGGCGCCGGGCCCACGCCGCGTCGTTGCCCACCATCCGCGGCGAAGGTGGCAAGTTGCTCGGCCACGCGTCGCGCGTCGGCCGGCCGATCCGCCGGGAGCTTGGCGAGCAGGCGCAGCACCAGGTTGGCTAGGTCGCTCGACAGCGAGGGCACCAACACCTGGGGGTCGGGCGGCCGCTGGTCGAGATGCAACCGCGCCAGCTCGTGGGGATTATCCGCCTCGAATGGGCGTCGTCCGCAGAGCATGCGGAAGAGGAGCACGCCGAGCGAGTACAGGTCGCTGCGCGCGTCGACCGCGCCACCGGTGAGCTGCTCGGGCGACGCGTAGGCGAAGGTGCCCACGAACTCGCCGAGCTGCGTGATCGGCTCCCAGGCGTCCAGGAGCCGCGCCGTACCGAAGTCGAGGAGCTTGACCGTGCCATTGGGCATCACGACGACATTGCTCGACTTCAGGTCGCGATGCACGATGCCCCGCGCGTGCAGGTGTCCAAGGGCCACCGCCACGTGCATGGCGATGCGCGCCGCCTCCGCCGTGCGCGCGGGCTCGCCGGGCCGACCGGTGGCCTTCGCGCGGACCTGCGCCGCCACGCCGTCGAGCAGCTCCATCAGCACGTAGGGCTGGCCCTCGGGCGTGGAGCCGTAGCGGAAAACTCTCACGATGTTGGGATGGTCGATGCGCGCGAGGGCCCGGTACTCCTGCACCAGCCGGGCCTGGCTCGCGCCCGGCTGGGTGAGCAGCTTGATCGCGAAGCTCTCGCCCGACTCGGGGTCGGCCACAGCGTAGACCGTGGCCATGCCGCCACGCGCGAGCGTGCGGAGCACACGCCAGTTGCCGATGTGCTCCGGCATCTCGCGGTCAACTTCCACGCCGGTAGCATAAACCAAGCGCCCGTCTCCCCGGTTGCCATGCGCCTTCACCACCTCGCCGTGCTCGGCCCCGACCCGGCGGCGCTCGCCGCCTTCTACGCCGCGATGCTTGCACTCCCCGAGCTGCGGCGGGCTCACGACGAGGCCGGCGTGCGCGCCGTCTGGCTCGACGCCGACGGCGTGATTCTGATGTTCGAGCGTGGCGCCCGGGGGCAGAACGGCGTGATCGTCTTCGCGTCGCGACCCGGCTCCGCCGCCGAGTGGCGCGCGCGACTGGGGGCGCATTTCGACGGCCGCTCCGACTTCACGCTGTACGGTCGCGACCCCGACGGGAACCGCTTCGGGGTGAGCAGCTTCCCCGATCCCATCGGCACGGAGGAGTAGCGCTTGCGGGCGTGTTAGGCGCGGCACCCCAGGAGTCCCGATGTCGCTGCTGATCGCCTTGTTCGCCGCTTGTTCGCAGGATGGCGCGGAGCGCACGACGCTCGTGGCGCCCGGCGCCCCGCCCGCCGCCCTGGTGGCGCCCGCCTGGGCCGCCGAGGGCATGGACGTCGTGGCCTACTGGCAGGGTGGGCAGCTGTCCTACGACGACGTGACCGGCCCCATGAAGCCGCAGCTCAACCAGATGCTCGCCGAGTACATGATGGGTCGCTACGACGCCGAGTACCAGGCCGTGCAGTCGGCGATGGACGAGAAGATTCTGGAGGCCGAGGCCAAGGAACAGAAGCTCGCCGCCGTGGAGGAGCTCCTCAAGAAAGAAGTGAGCGACAAGGTGGCAAAGGCCACCGAGCCCGAAATCGACGAGGCCTACCAGATGCTGCAGCGCAAGCTGCGCGGGCAGTCCAAGGAAGAGGCGCGCCCCACGCTGGAAGCCGCCGTGGGCCAGAAGAAGGCCGGCGAGCGCTACATGGCCTACATCGAGGAACTTCGCACCAAGTACCAGGCCACTGTGCAGCTACCCTTCCCCGACGTGCCGCGGATCGACGTGTCGGTCGACGACGACCCCACCGTGGGCCCGGCCGACGCCCCGATCACCATCATCCAGTTCGCCGAGTACCAGTGCCCCTACTGTGGCAAGGCGAGGGAGTCGCTCGACCGCGTGGAGAAGCAGTACGAGGGCAAGGTTCGCCTCGTCTTCCGCGACTTCCCCCTGGACTTCCACCCGCGCGCGGTGCCGGCCGCCGTGGCCGCGAACTGCGCGGGCAAGCAGGACAAGTACTGGCCGGTCCACAACGCCATCATGAAAGACCAGCAGTCGCTGGCCGACGCCGACCTCCTCGCCATCGCCAAGACCGCGGGTGTCGACATCGCGAGCTGGGAGGAGTGCCGGAAAGACCCGGCGATGGAGGCCGAGGTGGCCAAAGACCTCGACGACGGTCGCAAGGCCGGCGTGTCGGGAACCCCGGCCTTCTTCATCAACGGCATCTTCATCAACGGGGCCCAGCCCTTCGAGAAGTTCAAGGCCATCATCGACGCGGAGCTCAAGAGGAAGGGATGATCGACAGCGCGCAGATCGCGGCCGTGATCGAGGCCGCCGAGAGTCTCGCGGCGCTCGAGGAGGCGCGCGTGCGTCTCCTCGGCAAGAAGGGCGAGATCTCGAGCTTGATGAAGGAGATCGGCGCGATGGCTCCGGCTGATCGTGCCACGTTCGGCCAGAAGGTCAACGCCCTGCGCGACGAGGCGCAGTCGCGACTCGACGCCCGCAAGGCGATCCTGGAGACCCGCGCCGAGGAGGAGCGCCTCGCCGCCGGCTGGATCGACGTGACGGCGCCGAACCCCGCGTCGCGACACATCGGGCGTTTCCACCCGATCACGCTGCTCCTGGAGGAGGTGATCGACCACTTCACCGGGCTCGGTTTCTCCGTGGCTTCAGGTCCGGAGATCGAGGACGAGTTCCACAACTTCGACGCCCTCAACATCCCGAAGGACCACCCCGCCCGCGACGTGTGGGACACCTTCTACACCACTGAGCGCGAGATCCCGCGCACCCATACATCAAGCGTGCAGATCCGCACCTTGATGTCCCAGAAGCCGCCGCTGCGCATCATCGCGCCAGGCCGCGTCTTCCGCAACGAGACCATTGACGCCACCCACCACGCGAGCTTCAACCAGGTGGAGGGGCTCCTGGTCGACAAGCACGTGTCCGTCGCGCATCTGAAGCACACGCTGGAAACGCTGGTCGCGAAGATCATGGGACGCCCCGTCCCGGTGCGCTTCCGTCCCGCGTTCTACCCCTTCGTGGAACCCGGCCTCGATCTCGACGCGCAGTGTGTCTTCTGCGAAGGGCGCGGCTGCTCGGTCTGCAAGCACCAGGGCTGGATCGAGCTCATTCCCGGGGGGCTCGTGCACCCGCGGGTGTTCGAGTTCTGCGGCCTCGATCCACACGAGTGGCAAGGTTTCGCGTTTGGGATGGGCTTCGACCGCATGGTGATGATGCGGTATGGGATCGATGACATTCGGCGGCTGTACGACGGGAAGTTGCAGTTGGTCAGGCAGTTCTAGCGGCGGGTTTCGCGTTGTAGGCCAGCGCGACGCCGTCTACCGAGGCGAGCACGTTGCCGGTGCCGATACCGTACGACGTCGACGTCGTGACCGGGCTGCCGCGGCCGTCGTCCACCACCTCCACGCGCGACGTGCGGTTGCCGCCGAGGTCGTAGCCGTAGCTGACCGTCGTGGTGCCGCCCGACGAGGCGCGGGCCTCCTCGGCGAGCCAGCCCGGCTCCCGAGGCCGATGCTCGAAGCGCGGTAGCTCACGCGGTCGAGTTGGTCCCACTCGGGATCGATGCTGGCGCCCTCCACGAGCAGGATCGACTCGGGAAGGCCCATCGAGGCTCGCGAGGCAGGCCGCCAGCGCTACTCCTCAGGCGCGAGCGGGATGCCGAGCGCCTTCGAAATCTTGTCGTCGATGGTTCGGAAGCTCTCGAGGCCCCAAGAGCCGACGGGCTCCACGGGGCCAGGAAGGCGAGTCCCGTCTTCCGTGAAGTACTGCTTCGGGTTCGTCCAGGTCCTCGCGAAGCAGTGGACCTTCAGGGTGTCCTCCTTCAATAGCGTTCGGTTTTCCAAGAACTCGAAGTAGCCCTTCGACCAGGGAAGCTTGTTGGTCATCATCGGCGGCACCAGGAGGCACGAGGGTGACAGCGCCGGGATGAGCCGCTTGTCGTCAGAGCGTGACCCATACACGTAGATGAGCAGAGCCCCACCAACGCCCAGCGGGTTCGCGTCGGCGGAAACCACCCGCCCGAACAGGTAGCGGCCATCAGGAGGGAGCATCGCGAACACGTCCCCGACCTCCGGTGCTCGTCGTGACTTCTGCAGTACTCGGAGGTTCATGGTCATAGCCCTTGTGTCTTCAGCCACGCCTCACCCCAGTCCACCGCCTGCCGATAGTAGGGGTGGCTCGCACTGATGCTGTTGCGGATATTCTCGAAGCCCGCATGTCGCTCGATGAGCGCCTGCTCGATGGCTCGCGCCTCGCCTCGGGTGAGCGGTGACGCAGTGAGTTTGTCCAGCACAAACCTCGCACCGTGCTCCACTTGGCGACGCGGAACATTGTTCGTGATCCCGACATAGACGGCCTCGCCGTCACGTATGCCCAGGTAGACATGCGTGGTCGCTTCGCCCCCCCGCAGCGCCAGGGGCAGTTCGGGCACACCCGCGGACGCCACCACCCTCGCGAGCCCCTCGGTCACGGGCTCGACCGTCGTCTCCACGACCCGCCCGCCCGCGGCGGCGCCCTTGAACACCGCCTCGCCCGTCAGCACCTCGATGGCGACGCCCACGACGCCGCCAGTCACGATGGCAGCGGAGGAGACCGAGTCGCCCGCGCTCGGGTCGCCCTGTACCGCCGCCTCGGCCATGCCGTCGGCCAGGTCCTGGACGGCGGCGGAAACGGCGTGGTCAGGACCGGCGAGGAGCACGCTCGGGTTCGACGAGCTCGCCCACCCGAGGAACTCCAGCCCCTGGATGGACGACGCGGCCGAGCCCATCAACCCGGCACCAAGGCCCGCACTCCCCGCCGAGGCCCTCCCGTCTCCGAGCCCGGCAACGGGCCCGTTCCGCATCATGAACTCCGTGGCCTGCCTCGCGAGCACTCGTCGCGACGCGGAGTAGTCGGCCGCGCGGAACCAGCCGGACACTTGCGACATCAGCCGGGGCGACACCCAGCCGTCGCCCTCGCCCCCGTCCTCGTCCTCTCCGCCTGCGGTCTCCGAGCGCGCCCAGGGGAAGCGACGCAGACCGAAGTCCATCCACTCAAGCACGTGTCCGAAGTCGAAGACACCCGCTTCCCCTCCACCCAGTGGCCCGCGCCCAGCGCCGCGCGACACCCGGAAGACAGCGCTCGTCCCTTCCCCGCCGAAACCCGCCGAGGCCTCCGAAGGGAGGCTGTCGCCCCGGCTCGCGATGTACACCATCTGCTCGATGCTCTCGGCCTCCATGAACGACGCCGACTCGGCCGCCATCTCGGCGTCGGCGGCCCGGCCGAGGAAGGGCCGGCTGTCCCAGCCTGGCCTCGACACCGTGAAGCCCGCCATGTACTCGCGGAGGCCCCGGTGGAACTCCGCCCGGGCGAGGAACTCGTCCATCGCCTCCTGCGCGCCCGAGGGCCGTGCAAGGCCGGCGAACTGCAGGTTGAGCGCCCCGTCCATGCCGCCGGGGCCGCAGCTCGTCCCCGTCACGCACGCCGTGAGCCCCGAGGGATCCACAAACCCGACGGGGTCGTTCCCGGCGTAGCTGTAGAGGTGATCTCCCCCGGCGAGGCCCAGCGGGTCGGGCGAGGCGAAGCGGCCCAGCTCCGCGTCGTACAGGCGATGCCGGGGCAGCTGGTAGCCAGTCCCCTCCAGGATCTCGAGCCCCGCGTAGGCGCGCCGCTCGGTGGAGCCGGCGGCGGCCACCGCCCGCTCGCCGAAGGCCACGGGCTCGCCGAGGAGCGCGTCGCCGTCGAGCAGCAGCGAGCCGTTCCTGTCCGTCGCCATCGCGCGGAAGCTCGACCCGGCGACCACCCGGCCCACGTCGATGCCGTCGACGCCCGCGTAGAGCACGCCCACGCCGAGCTCGTCCACCCCGGCCACCGGGCCACCGCCAAGGGTCGGCCCCCAGGCCACCAGCCGCGCGCCGGGCGTGCCGGGGTCGGCGTCGGGATCCACCGTCACCGGCCGGCCCCAGGCGTCGCGCGTCACCTCGTGCACCACCTGGCCCGTCGCCAGCCGCAGGCCCCACTCGGCGCCGTCGGCGTCGCGCAACAGCGACTGGCCGCGGTGGTCCAGCTCCAGCTCGCCGTGCGCGTTGTAGGCCAGCGCGACGCCGTCCACCGAGGCGAGCACGTTGCCGGTGCCCATGCCGTACCACGTGGACGTCGTGACCGGGCTGCCGCTGCCGTCGTCCACCACCTCCACGCGCGACGTGCGGTTGCCGCCGAGGTCGTAGCCGTAGCTGACCGTCGTGGTGCCGCCCGACGAGGCGCGGGCCTCCTCGGCGAGCCAGCCCGGCTCGTCGTAGGCGTAGTCGATCGTCTCGACCAGCGCGCCGTTCGACCACGCCTCCTGGTAGTCCGCGCGCCCGCGCTCGTCGTACACGTGGGCCCGCGCCGCCGTGCCCCCGAGGCCGTTGCTCGCCGCGCGGTAGGTCACGCGGCCGAGTTGGTCCCACTCCGTGTCGATGCGGGCACCACCCGCGAGCAGGATCGACTCCGGGCGGCCCATCGCGTCGCGCGACGCGACCGTGGCCACCGTGCCGGCCGACCCGTTCACCGAGTTCACGAGCCCCGTCGACGGGTCGCGCGCGTAGCCGAGCGAGCCCGCCCACGAGGCGGTGACGCCCGAGAGCGCGCCGTTGCCCTCGTAGCTCCACTGGATGTTGCCCACGAGCCCGCCCGCGGTCTCGATGGCCTGCCACCACGGGCGACCCATCGGGTCGGTGCCGGAGAGGTGTCGCGACTGGAGCGTGCCCCCCACCCAGCGCTCCGCCGAGCCGGGGGTGCCGTAGGCGTCCCAGTCGCCGAACTGCCGGTACACCGTGTCGGGGTTCCCCGCCTCGGTGGCCTCTTCCTCCTCGAGCCAGAGGCCCCGGTAGTACCCGCGCGCGTACTCGCGGTACTCGGTGGCGTCGCCGCTCCTGAGGTACTCCACGCGAGGGAAGTCAGCCGCGTAGCCATACTCCCACGTGGTCACCCCGGCGTGCATCTCCGTGGCGAGGGTACCGTCGGCGTCGTACGCCCAGGTGACGGTGTCGAGGTAGCCCTGGCGCGACTGGACGCGGCCCTCGGGCGTGTAGCTGTACGCGAAGCCGTGAACCGTCCACGGGTCGAACGTGCCGCCGTCGGCGCAGGCCGGGTCGTCGCTCGGGCCGCAGCGCGCGGAGAGGCGACCGAGGTCGTCGTACGCGTAGGCCTCCCGGGCGAGCACGGCGCCGGTGGCGTCGAGGTAGTCCACCTCGCGGAGCTGGCTCCCCGCGTACACGTTCCGCGTCTCGTTGCCCTCGGGATCCAGTGCGCTGACCACGCGGCCCTGGAAGTCGGTGTACGCGTCCCACTGGCCACCGTCGGGCTCCGTGCGGGAGGCGAGGTCGTCCAGCCCGGAGGTGGCGGCCAGCGCGTAGCTACAGGTGACGACGCCCTTGCCGGGGAGCGACTCGGACAGCGCTCGGCCGAGGTCGTCGTAGGTCCACTCCGACACGAGCGAGGAGCCGTCGGTGTAGGTCGCGACCTTGCCCGAGGGGTAGTAGCTCCAGCTCTCGCTGCTGCCGTCGGGGCGGCTGGTGGACTCGAGCCAGCCGAGGGCGTTGTAGGCGTGGCTCGTCGTCCACGGGCCTCGCGTCTCGCTCGCGACGAGGTCGTTGTCGCTGTACGTCCACTGCAGGCTCAGCGCACACTCGGGGGCCCCGCCGGCCTCGTAGCCAACGCAAGCGCCGTCGCGACGACCGAGGGTGTCGTAGCCGTAGGCGGTGGTCACGCCGCCGGTCGTCTCGACGTCCACGCGGCCGTCGTCCCGGTAGCTGCGCTCCCTCAGGGTGAAGCTGCCGCGTGTCGTGGACAGTGGGCTGCCGTCCCAGGCGTACGTGTGCTCGGTGACAACGTCGTCGCGGTCTCGCGCCCACACGACCGCGCCGGTGGCGTCGTGCTCCAGCCACGAGGAGATGCCCTCGGCGTCGACCACCTCGATGGCTCGGTCGGCGGCGTCGTAGGCGTAGCTCGTGGTGATGCCGTCTACGCTCGTGGTGGCGGTCAGCCGGCCTCGGCCGTCGCGCTGCCAGGACTCTCCCGTCCCATCGGGGTACATCGTGGCGATCGCCCGCCCCGTGCCGTCGAGCCACGCGGTGGTCACCCGGCCGCTCGCGTCGACGTGGAGCTCGAGCGCCGCGCCGGTGGCGCTGTCGTAGGGGAGGCGGCTCCAGGCGTCCGTCGTGAGCGCGCTCATGGTCGGCCCATCGACGGTGACCGAGGCCGGGCGCCCCACCGCGTCGTAGTCGGTGTCGCGCGTGGTGCCATCGGGCAGGGTCGCGACATCCACCCGGTCGAGCGCGTCGTAGGTCCACGACCAGGTGGGGACGAGCGCGCCCGTCGCGGTGACGATGGCCGGGCCGCTGCGCGCGAGGGGACGGCCGAGCCCGTCGTAGGTGGTCGTCCACGCCTCCGAGGCGGCGTCGGTTTCCACGAGCACGCGGCCGAGCGCGTCGAACTCGCGGCCCCCGCGGAAGACCCCTTCGCACCAGGTCGCGCTGCTCGTCGTGTCAGACTCGGTGGTGCACTCGATGCCCTCCGGCCCTTCCACGGTGTACTCGCCCACGGTGTAGTCGCGCGTCGTGCGCGCGTACCGCGGGGTGCTGTCAGGCGCGGGCACGTCGATGAAGCGCGTCCGTCCGAGCTCGTCCGACCAGGTCCAGGTGCCCACCACCGGGTCGCCCTCGTGGTACGGCATGGAGGCGAAGCGGGGCGAGCCATCCTGCGCCCAGGCCCGGAGGTTGTAGATCGGGGCGACGCTGGCGCTCGTCGTGGTGTTGCAGGAGTGTCGCGACAACACGTCGCTGACCGACGATGAGCCCGCGCCGCCGTCTTCGCAGCGCACCGTGGCGAACTCCCGGCCCCAGGGATCGAGGTACAAGAGCGTGAGCCCGCCCTCGCCGTCGACCACCCCGGCGCGGGGCTCGAGGTAGCTGGCGCGGTCGTCAACGACGTCGAGCGTGTCGTCGCGGTACCAGGCCTCGGTCGCGGCTTCGGAGCCCGCGCCCGCGTCGAGCGTCGACGTGAGGAGGCGGCCGTAGGCGTCGTAGGTCCACGAGCCAGTCGCGCCCTCGAACGCCCACGTCGAGCGACGGCAGCCGGCGTCGTGGCTGGTGGACTCGGTGCGCGCGGCCGCATCGACCCGGCTCTCCACCAGCCCGCAAGCGTCGGTGCTGTAGGACGTGCGGTTGAGGAGCGCGTCGGTGGTGGAGAGGACCGTCCCGTTGGTGGCCAGCGTCGTCGATTCCTGTCGCGACAGGTAGCCACCGGCGCCGTCGCTGGCGGCCTCGTCCACCTGCTGCGGGGTCTCGAAGCCCGCGAGGTCGGAGAACACCGCCGTGCGCACCCAGGTCCAGTCCTCGACGAAGAGGGTGGAGCCCGCCAGACGGTCGCCCGAGTCGTAGGCGTGCACCGTGATGGTGCCGTCCGTCGCGACCGAAGGATCGCGCCAGTCGAGGGCCGTGCTCAGCCGCTGGTTGTTCCCGTGCTGCCAGGCCCGCGTTAGCGTGCGCGTGGTCGTGGTGGGCCCGCCCGTGTCGAGTGGCAATGTGGGCGTGGACGGCTCGATCACCATCGAAGGGAGCGCCCCCTCGATTGCGGCAAAGGCGCCGGAGAAACCGGGTGCGGGACCGGGAGGCAGGGCTGGCGGCGCCGTGCCCATCCCGGATGCCGGCAACACCGGCCCCACGGCCGGAGGCGGGCTCACCCCGCCGCGCGGACCGGGCCCCGCCCAGTCGCAACCGCCCGCCGTGGCGCAGTCGTAGGGGATGCCGCCGGGATCGTAGGTGGGGTCGCCACCGAGGCTCCAGGCGCTCGCCTGCACGCCGGACGACACCGCGCTGCCGAGGCTGCCCCGAGTCCAGCCCATCACGTCCTGATAGCGCCCGTCGGTCGCGACCGCGCCCGAGGCCCCTTCCTCCTCGCAGGCCGCGACCAGCTCCTCCACGCCCGTCGACTGCAGGGCCGGGGAGCCCCAGCCACCGCCGACCTCCACGCGGCACTCGTGTGCGAGCGGGTTCCAGAAGGGCGCCTCGAGGTCCCAGCTCTGCGTGTTCCAGGCCTCGGCCGCGTAGCGGTAGTGCACCAGGGCGGCAAGCGTGCTGTCCGCCCGGTAGTCAGCCCGGTACGCCACTTTCCCACGGCCCCAGGGGGCCTGCACGAAGCGGGCGACCGAGGAGATCCCGGGCTCACGCGACACGCGAGCATCACGGAACCCCGCCGGGCGCGCCTCCTCGCCCCACCAGAGGCCGCCCGAGAAGTCGAACTCGGTGCGACCCGACTCGTCTTCCACCGCAGCGATCACGTCCAGCGCGCGCGGGAGGCGCGGGTGATCCTGAACGGCGTCGGTCGTGACCCCGTACTCGAGCCGCGTCACGCCGCCCCAGGGGCCGTGGATCGCCACCGGGCGGTAGCGTGCGACCGCGAGCGCGTTGCGATGCAGACCCTCGTTCGGCGTCGCGGTGCCGCCAGGCCGGTCGACCACCAGCGCGTCGGGCATGCCATCGCCGTCCCAGTCGCCCACCAGCTGCTCGTAGGATTCGGCGGGCAAGGAAGCGGAGAGCACGGGCGCGGGGAGCGCCGTGGAGGCCGAGCCGTGGCCGCTACCGAGGCCCACCCCGGGGTACTCCCGCGTGCCCGAGTAGCTGGAGCACGGACCCTCGCAGGGGCTGAGGATACCCGCGCGACCGCCGCGGGAGAGGTCGGAGGCACCGAAGGCCGAGGTGGTCTGTGCCGGGTGGTTGCCGACGAACCAAGGGGCCTGCTCGTCGGTCGACCACTCGGGGAGCGTCGCGTCGTACCAGGCCAGAAAGGGCGCGCCGGCGCTCACGCCCGCGTCGAGGAAACCGCCCTGACCGTCGCCGTAGAAGATGTTCGAGTAGGCGTCGCCCTCGGGCGAGGCGTCGTCGCCGTTCACCCACGAGGGCACGTTCCAACAGCCCCAGAGCGCGTAGGCCACGTCGGCTACGCCGTCGCCGTTGTAGTCGCCCCAGCGCGCCTGGGCCGCAACGTACTCCGCCTCGCCCTGGTACTCGAGCCCGGTGTAGCGAATGCTGGCCACCATCGACTCGACACACTCGGCAAAGGCCGCCGGGTCGTCAGCCCAGCTGGCGCAGGCACTCGTGGAGCCGAGCACCGGCAGCGGCACGCGGGCGGTCTCCTCGTTGACCCCGCAGGCGTCGCGAATGGTGGCCCACTCGGCGGGGAGAGCGGCCTCCTCGTTTTCCATCGGCGTCGCCAGGAGTGTCCAACCGGAAACGTCGAAGAACGGCGCCTCGCCGCTGTTGCGCACCCAGGCCGTGGCGTCGAGCCCGGCGAGCAACGAGGTGGCGGCGAGGTGCGTGTTGGGGGGGCAGCAACAGGTCGGTGAACCCGTCGCCATCCACGTCGGCCCACTGCGCGTGACGCAGGATCTCCGCCGCGATGCCCTCGTCGTCGGGGTCGAGGTCGAGGTCGTCGTCCTCGGTCCAGACGAGGTATTCGTCGGCCGAGAGGATCGTCCCGTCGTCAAAGGTCGACGCGAGGCTGGTGGCCGCGATCACGTCGTCCACGCCGTCGCGGTCGAGGTCGAGGATCGCCCAGGCACCGCCGTCGTCGAGGAACTCGCCGTCGAGATTGGCCGCCAGCCAGGCAACCGCACCCGGCGTGTCCGCGTCGGTGGTGGCCTCGGTGAAGTGCCCCCCATCGTTGAGGAAGTACTGCCACTCCGCCGTGCAGTCCATCACCTCCTCGCGCACGAAGGGCGCGCCGCCGCCCTGGCACTGGGTCGACACGTGCAAGAGGTCGGGGAGCGCGTCGCCATCGAAACTGGCGGCGAGGTGCGTCGTCGAGGGCGTGGGCGGCGGCGCTGACGGGTCCGTCGACACCGCGAAGCCAGCCTCCGCGTAGAGATGGCTCCCCGTCCACGGGTTCGCCGCGTCCAGCTCGAAGCTAGCCTCGTCGCTGGCACGCTCGATGCAGCGGAGGTCGCGACCGTTAGCGCCGGCGTAGGTCGCCCCGTCCTCCACGCGCACTACCCGGTGGAGCAAGCTCAGGCCGCTCGACGCGAGGACGTCGAGACTCGCCGCGCTCTCGCCCTCACAGGTCACGGTCTCCTCGTCGGCGTAGACCATCGCGTAGGTCGGGCCAGCGGCATCGCTCTCGCGACTGCCCTCCATGCCGCCCACGTTGCTGGTCACCGCGATCCCTGCGAGTCGCAAGGGCGAGGCGCGCATCACGCCGGACCGGGCGCTGCTCGGCACGTCGGGGCGAGCTTCCCAGGAGAGGTCCACGCGGTGGTAGCCGGCCGCGTAGCTGATGCTCGCGAGCACGTGCTCCAGCGCGTACTCGCCGGTGCCGCTGAAGTATGTGTCGACGCCCGCGAGCCCGGCACCGGTGGTGTAGCGGTACGCGATCGAGTTGCCGAAGGGGTCTTCCACGCGGCTCAGGAGCCAGGCCGTGGTCTCGGCGTCGGCAAGCCGGTCGTCGCCGAAGTCGGCGGCGCAGTCCCAGCTCGCGTCCTCGTCGCGACGCTCCACGGCGCAGTCCGTGGTGTCGACCGAGCCCCAGGTCCAGGTCCAGCCGTCCCGCGTGGCCTCCCAGGTGTTCGTCCCGGGGAAGAAGACGAACTCGCGGCGGTCGTCCTGCTCCTGGCGGTGCGAAAGGCCAAAGGTGCCCTGCGCGTAGAGGCGCTGGCCATCCACGAGCGCATCGTCCGTGCCATCGAGCCACGGCACCCCCCCGGTCATCGAGCGCAGTTCCACGCGGGACACGCCGTGCAACGACGCCGAGTGCCCCAGCGGGCCGTCGAGTTGCTGGAAGTCGATACTGATCGCGAGGCCGGGCACGAGGCCCATCGGCGCGGGGGGCAACTCCAACGGGACGAGGTCTGACCAGCCGCCCCCGCTCAACCCCGCGATCAGGTCGGCCGGGGCGCTGGATGCGGGACTCTTGTCACCCGCGTCGCCGGGGTCGGCGTGGGCCGCGCTCGCGAGCATCGCGGTCGCGACAGCGATGACGACGCGAGGGCTCAACTCAACGAGCAGGCGAGCAGGCGAGCAGGCGAGCAGGCTCCATGTTTGGCCCCTTCGATGTGTCGGCATCGTATCGCAACGGCGCCGGTAGGCAACGCCCTGGCCCCGCCCAACAACCGTCGGGGCGAAACCCGGCCTGCCGGATCGCCTCCCGCGCCGCGATAGGCGCCGCGTCGCAGATGCTCCCCCTCCTGTTCGCCCTCGCCTGTAGCAACGGCGCGCCCCCACCGAAGTCCGCGAGCCTGCCGGTGGTCGTCGGCGAGGTGAGCCGCGGCCCCGCCACCATCCGGGTGACGCTCGACGGCGAGGTGCTCGACGCGGGCGACGCCGAGGTGGGCGCCGAGGTGGCCGGCACGGTGCTCGCCGTCCCCGCTCGCGTGGGACAGTCCGTGGCGAAGGGCAGCGTGATCGTCCAGCTCGATCCCCGACCGTTCCGCATCGCACTCGACCAGGCGGAGGCGATGGCCATGGACGCCGACGCCGAGGTCGCGGTGCGCCGCGCCGCGCTCGACCGTGCTCGGGCCAGCCAGCTCCCGGTGATCGACGTGGCCGCCGCCGAGCGCTCGGCCGTGAGCCCCCGCGAGGAGGAAGAAGCGCGGCTCATCGTGGCCGAGGCCGGGGCCGCCTTGCAGGCCGCCGAGGCTCAACGTGCCATGCGCGCGGCGGGCGTCCAGGTGGCGGCGCTCGACCTGTCGCGGGCCACCATGCGGGCACCCGTCGACGGCGTCGTGTCACAGCAGTGGGTGAAGATCGGCCAGCGCGTGGCGCCGGGCACCCCCTGCGTCGCCGTGGCCGCCACCGGTGCCCTCGAAGTCCTACTCGACGCCGGGGAGGCGTGGACCGGCCGCGTGTCACCCGGTGCGGCCGTGGCCCTGCGCGTGCCCGCCCGCGAGGATCTCGCCGCCAGTGGCACCGTCGCCGGCATCGTCCCCGCCGCCCAGGGAACAGGTCGCACGCAGCGGCTCCGAGTGCTCCTCGACGCGGCGCCGACGGGGCTGTTGCCCGGGATGGCGGTACGCGGCGAGGTCGTCGTCGCCGAGCTCGCCGACGCCCTGGCCGTGCCCCGCGACGCCGTGGTCAACGGCGCGGTCTTCGTCGTGGACGGCGACAAGGCGCGGAAGGTGCCGGTGACCATCCTCGACGCCGGTCGCGACAGCCTCGTGGTGGAGGCGACCCTGTTGCCCGGCGAGAAGGTCGTGGTGCGCGGCAACGAGGCGCTCAGCGATGGCGGGAGCGTCAGCGTGCTGGGCGCCGGCCCCGCGGCTACTGCTCCGCCCCCCAGTTCACCCCGGCCGTGAGGCCGATCCGCCAGTAGCCTTCGACGTCGGGCACGTAGGAGAGGGCCACGGGCAGCTGCAGGGTGCCCATCTTGGGCGTGACGCCGGCCGCCATCACCATGTGCACCACGTTGCCGGACTCCGAGGGCGCAAAGTTCGCGCCCACGCCGGCCTCGACAAACTGCTTGAGACTCACGCCGAAGATCACGTTGGCCGTGGGGATGAAGACGCCCTGGTTCATGCCGAGCACCAGGATGTTCGGGACGATGAGGAAGTCGATGTCGCCCCCGCTCGCCACGCGGAACTCCGCCTCGTAGCCCATCGCGAAAAGATGAGGTTCACTGAGCGCGCTACTGTCTTCCGCGCCGTTGGCGTAGACGTAGCCCACGCGCACGCCGTGGCGGATGGCGCCCACTTTCTTGGTGTCGGTGCCGTACTTTTCGCTGAAGGTCTCGGTCGGCTCCGGGGCGGGGGCGGGCTCCGCCGCCGGGGCGGGCGTCGCCGCTGGGGCAGGCGCGGCCGGAGCTGCCGGGGGGGCCTCCGCCGGGGCGGGCGGGGCCGGTGTGACCGGAGGGATCGACGGCGTGTCGTCGGCGGCGGCGAGGGACGCAAGCAGGGTGAACATCAGGCGCTCCGTGATGGCCCGACTGTAACCCAGGAAGGCCGCCTCTCAGCGACCGCGGGGCTTCACCTCGAAGGCGCCGGTGACGACGCGTCGCAGCGTGCGACCCGTTCGGCTGGCGAGCCCGCGCGCCCGGGCGAGCACGGTGGCGTCGCCCTCCACGCGCACCTTCCAGAAGCGACGTTCGACGGTGGCCGATCCCACGCCCGCGAGTTGCTGGGCGAGGCTCGCCGCGAGCCCAAGCACCGCGCCGACGACCGCGCCGCCCGCACCGGCAAGAACGAGCTCGAGCCCAAGGCCACTCCGCGCCCCGCCAATCAAGAGGCCGACGGCGCCGAGGAGCGCGGCGCCGAGCAACGGGTGACGCGGCACGAAAACCAGCGGCGCCCGGTCACTCCGGTCAACGTGCCGGGTCACCCGGAGCTCCGCGACCTCCACCTGCTCTTGCGGGACGCCGGCTTTCAGGAGCCGCGCGCGCACCTCGCCGACGGCGTCAGGGGTGGCCACGATCGCCACGGTTCGACCAGTCTCGCTTGCCATGCTGGCCGGATCGGATCGACGGAGCGCGGCCCTGAGCCGCCCTCCAGTCCCCCTCCTCCGGCCTCCCGCCTGGCCCCGCTACGCGACCGTCACTTCCCCACAGCGGTACACGTCCTGAATGGCGTGCAAGAGCTCGACGCCCTGGGCGCGCGGCTTCTGGAAGGCCTTGCGTCCCGAGATGAGACCCATGCCGCCGCCGCGCTTGTTGATGACCGCCGTGCGCACGGCGTCGTAGAGGTCGTTGTCGCCCGAGGCGCCGCCCGAGTTGATGAGCCCCACCTTGCCCATGTAGCCACAGGCCACCTGGTAGCGGACGAGGTCGATGGGGTTGTCGGCGCAAAGCTCGCCGTACACCCGCTTGTCGGTCTTGCCGTAGCTGGAGCCGAGCGCCGGATAACCACCGTTGTTCTCAGGCAGTTTTTGCTTCACGATGTCGGCCTGGATGGTCGCGCCGAGGTGGTTGGCCTGGCCGGTGAGGTCGGCCGAGACGTGGTAGTCGACGCCGTCCTTCTTGAAGCCGCTGCTGCGCAGGTAGCACCAGAGCACCGTGGCCATGCCGAGGTCGTGCGCCATGGCGAAGGCCTGCGACACCTCGACGATCTGCCGCGTGGACTCGGGCGAGCCGAAGTAGATGGTGGCGCCGACGGCGGCTGCGCCCATGTCGCGACACTGCTTGATGCTGCCGAACATCACCTGGTCGAACTTGTTCGGGTACGTGAGCAGCTCGTTGTGGTTGATCTTCACGATGAAGGGGATGCGGTGCGCGTAGCGACGCGCGCACAGCCCGAGCACGCCGTAGGTGCTCGCCACCGCGTTGCAGCCGCCCTCGATGGCGAGCTCGACGATGTTCTTCGGGTCGAAGTAGTCCGGGTTCTTCGCGAAGGATGCACCGGCGCTGTGCTCGATGCCCTGGTCGACCGGGAGGATCGACACGTAGCCGGTGCCGCCCAGGCGACCGTGGTCGTAGATGCGCTGCAAGGCGCCGATCACGCTGGGGGTGCGGTCGGAATCCATCCACACGCGCTCGGTGAAGTCGGGACCGGGCAACGCCAGTCGCGACCGGGGAATGCCCGTGCACGAGTAGTTGAGGAGGCGCTCGGCGTCGGCGCCGAGCATATCCGAGATACGACTGTAGTTCACGGCAGCTCCGGGGAGGAGCCGCGCCTAACCGAGTCAGCGCCCCCGGGGGGTGGGCCCCCTCTACCGGCGAAGCACCTTGCGCAGCAGGGTTGCCGTGAAATCATGCCCGTCGAAGTAGCCGAGCGACACGTCGTCGCCCGCGTCGGCCGCGATCTGCACCCGCAAGACGTCGCCGTAGGTCCGGCCGTCGACCACCGCCCGCGCGGGACGCTTTTCCGGGTCGAGCACCTCGATGGTGATCTGCGCGCTCGCGGGCAAGACAATGGGCGCGAGCCGAGGCGCGTGCGGGCAGATGGCGGTGAGGTGCACCGAGCGCACCAGCGGGTGCGACGCCGCCCCGCCCGCGCTGTAGCTGTACGCGGTGCTGCCGAGCGGGGTGGCGGCGATGAGCCCGTCGCACACCAGGCGCGAGGCCAGCTCGTGACCATCGATCCACGCGCGGAGCTGCACCGTCGTTCCCGACTGGCGCTCCACGTACACGTCGTTCACCGCGAGACCTTCCACCACGCCGTTGGCAGTCTCGGCCCGCAGGCGCAGTCGCGGGAAACGATGCGCCGTCCAGCGGCCTGACTCGATGCAGGCCCGGGCGTGGGACGCCGCGTTCTCGGCCGGCAGGTCGTTCATCAGGAAGCCGAGGTAGCCGCAGTTCAGGCCGATGAAGGTCTTCGCGGCTGGGTGGTCGTGGATGGCGTGCAACATGGTGCCATCGCCGCCCAGCACCAGCACCTCGTCGTCGCCGAGCCCCCCGAGGGCACCCTCGGCGTCGAGCGCCGCGGCTAGGGCGTTCGCGCGCGCGTTCCTGGTGACCACCCGAGGCACCTTGCCCAACTATGTCGCGCGATAGGCCGCCGCATGCGGTTCTGGCGGGCACACGGGCTGGGCAACGACTACCTGGTGCTCGAGAGCGGCGAGCGACTCTCGCCGGGCCTGGTCCGCGCCATTTGCCACCGCCACACCGGCCTCGGGAGCGACGGGATCCTCGAGCCCGTGCCGGCACAAGGCGGTGCCGACTACGGCCTGCGCATCCACAACCCCGACGGCAGCGAGGCAGAGAAATCTGGGAACGGTCTGCGCATCTACGCGCGGTGGCTCGTGCGCGAGGGCGCGCCCGGGAGCTTTCGCGTGTGGACGCCCGGCGGCGTCGTGGCGGCCTCTGTCAACGGCGAGGACGTGCGCGTCGACATGGGACCGGCCCGCACCTGGGGACCAGAAAAGCTTGCCGGATTCCGGTGTTTCCGCGTGGACATCGGCAACCCACACGCCGTGGTGCTCGATCCCGTGGGCGACTGGCGCGCCGGCGGCGCCGCCATCGAGGTGAGCGTGCCGGGGCGAACGAACGTGCAGTTCGTGACCATGCGCGGGGGCGCCGTGCACGCCACGGTGTGGGAGCGGGGCGCGGGGGAAACGGCATCCAGCGGATCGAGCGCATGTGCGGTCGCGACGGTAGTCGTCGCGCAGGGCCTCGCCACCTCGCCGGTGACCGTCCACATGCCGGGGGGCGATCTCACCGTGGCCGTGGGCCCCACGCTGGTTCTCGCCGGGCCGGTCGAGCCGGTTGGGACGCTCACGCTCGACCCCGCCTGGCTCGGGCGTCGCGCTCAAAGCTGACTTCGGGGGAAGAACCGACTTGACGGCGTGTTAGACGCCGCCGCCCCCAGGAGGCCTCGTGAAGTGGGTCATCGGGATTGTAGTCGTCCTCGTTGTTCTTTGTGCCGGTGCTTGCGCCCTTGGTGGCGGACTCGGTGCCCTCGGCTGGTTCACCGCCCGGGATGTCGACGTGCCGCTCCCCGACCTGACTGAGGTCGAGGCCGAGGCGGAGGAACCCTCCACGACCGAGGCCGTGCCCACCGAGGCCACCCCCGCGGTGGAGTCGACCGAGGCCACGACCAGCACGGCCGCCACCGATGCCACGACCGCCAGCGGCACGGCGTCCACCGGCACTGGCCCCACCGGCGCCGACGCCGGCACCGCCCCCAGCGGCATCGCGCCGGTCGCGGGCACACCGTCCACGGGCGCCACGGCGAGCACGAGCAGCAGCCAGGGCAGCACCGGCACGGCCACGCCGTCCACCGGCTCGTCCGCGTCGTCCACCTCCAAGACGTCCACCTCGTCGACCTCGACCACCACGCCCGCGAGCACGTCGTCAGCGAGCAAGCCGAGCAGCACGTCGACCACGTCGACCACGTCGACCACGAAGCCCTCGTCCACCAGCAGCTCCAGCACGACGAAGCCCTCGTCCACCAGCAGCTCCAGCACGACGAAGCCCTCGTCCACCAGCAGCTCCAGCACGACGCCGAGCAGCACGAGCTCCACCACCAAGCCGACGACGACGACCACCAGCACCAAGCCGGCGGCCGACGACGACGAGGGCGTGCCGGCCACGACCAGTGGCGGCGACGGCAAGGTCGCGGTGGGCTTCGTTTTGCCCTCGGGCGGCAAGTGGGACGAGCTCACCGTGGGCGTTGACGGCTCCTCGCTCGGCAAACGCCCGCTGCGTGCCCGCGTGACGCCGGGCAGCCACACCTTCACCTTCAAGACCGAGGGCCTCGACCTCTCCTGCCCCATCGAAGTGGGCTCGAGCGGCCGGACCATCATCCTCGACGCGAAGAAGAAGAGCTGCCCCTCGAAGTCTGGCTGAGAGAGGCTCTGGGCTCTAGGCTCTAGGCTCTAGGCTGTAGGCTCTAGGCTCTAGGCTCTAGGCTGCAGCAGGAGGCAGGGGGCAGGACCCGCCGCCGCCGCCGCTCAGACCTACAGCCTACCCCCTCCAGCCTATAGCCTAAAATAATACTCCAAAAATCCCGAGACACATCTCGTCGAGCGTTTCCTCGCCGAGGTACACGTCGCTCGGCTCGGACAGGCCCTGGTCGGCCAGAGCCTCGCGCACGCCCGGGTTGTCGAGGCTGTTGTCGAAGGTACAGCGCAGGCGCAGCGTGTCGCCCTTGTTGAGCTGGGGGAGCTCCTCCAGCGGCGCGTCGTACGCGTAGCCGCGCTGCCAGTTGAAGTCCCAGGCCGGGGTCTGTACGAGGCACTCGGGCGACTTGCCCTCTTCTTCGAGCCAGATCGCCATGTCGGTGCCCACGTAGTGCATGTGGGTGCCCGCCAGGAAAACTCGGTAGTCGGCGCGCGCGCTCTGGAGCGTGAACGTCATCTCCTCGGTGTGTCCCACGGCGCCGGCGGGAATGCGGAACTCCACGCCATTGTCGTCGTTGGGTCCGGGCAACAGGCCGTCATCGGCGTCGCCGGCGTTGCCGATGAGCGCGAGGACCGCCTCCATCTCGGGCTCCTCGTCGATCCAGCGCAAGTCGATGGCGGTGGCGTCGGGCTCGGCCGCCTCGCCCCCCGGGTGGTAGTGAATCTGCATCACGAACACCTGGTCGGTCTCAATCGGCATGCCGCTGTTCTCGGGCACGGCCGAGGGCACCGCGCCGGGTGCCCAGGCACCCACCAGCGACAGGTCGTCGCTGCCGATGCCGCCGAAGCAGTCGTAGAGCCCGTCGTCGCCCGCGAGCGCGGTGGCGTCGTCGCGGTCGATGGCGAAGATGAGCGCGTGGTGCACCACCTTCTCGTTGCCGGGGATCACCTGCACGCCGGTGAGCCAGCGGGTGGACTCGAGCTGCGGGTCGAGCACAAAGCAGGTGAACTCGTCGCTTGTACCGCTGGTGACGTAGCCCTCGACGGGGCTGAGCTGCTGGTTGGCGCCCTCGAGCGCCAGCGACACCGGCGTGGGGAGCGCCGTCGCTGCGGTCGCGTCGCCCTCGGGGGCCCCCGCGTCGGCCCAGCCCCGCAGCGTGGCCTTCTCCTCGTCGCTCAGGCGGAGGTCGTCTTGCCAGCCGAGCCGTGGGGTGCACTCGTCGGTTTCTTGCGCGCCCCAGGGCGGCATGCGGCCCTCGTCCACGGCCGCGGCCATGGCGCTCGCCATCGGGGCGGCGGACGAGAACTTATCAAGTGCAAACGGCGCGATCCCGCCATCCACGTGACAGCCCACGCAGCTCCGCGCGACGATCGGCGCCACATCCTGGTGCCAGCTCGGGGCCCCACTGTCAACGGCACCGGCGGTGTCGCCCGGGGCGCTGGTGTCGTTGGCCTCGTCGCAGGCGAGCAGGAAAAGGGCGAGCATCGGTTCTCCGGAGGGCGCGCAACTTAGACCCTCCAGCCGATGGAGCAAGAAAAGCTTTCGTCGCGAGTCGGGCTCGGGGTCGAATAGGAGATGTAGATCATTCCCGGCGCTGCCGGGCATCCTGTCCACGGAGGCGCCATGCTCATCTTCCTCGTGCTCGGCTGCAACGAGAACCCCGTCGTCGACGACAAGGACACCGGCACGGCCGGCACCGACGACAGTGGCGTCGAGAACACCGACGACACCGACACCGGCGACTCGGCCGCCGACACGGGCGACGACACCGGGGAGGAGCCCGAGGGCACCACGCTCACCTGGGAGGTGGAGGGCGACTTCGACGGCACCGCGTTCAGCATGGTGCACGTGGAGTTTCCCGAGGGTGACGACGAGAACTTCTCCATGGGCGCCATCTGGGTCGACGCCGCCGCCGGGGCGACCATCTCGTTTGCCCCCACGGTGGACCCCGAGGACTTCTACCAGGAGCTCGCGCCCGGCCTGTACCTCGCGGCCTTCGTCGGCGCGCTCCACGAAGACGACGGCGACAACCGCTGGGAGGGCGGCGAGGGCTTCACCGCCGTGTCGCGCGAGTTCGCGATCTTCTTCGACGGTGCCTTGCCCCCGGACCTGCTCCAGGCCGGCCTCCACTCGGGTTGGAACGCGATGATCTTCGCGGGCGAGGACTTCACCGTGGGCGACCCCGAGGCGATGGCGCTCCCCATCGCGCTCACCGAGACGCTCACCCTCGGCGGCACCACCGACGAGACGATCAATCACGACGATCGCGTGGTCGCCCTGCCGGCGACGATCTTCGCGGGGCTGCCAGTCACGTCGCTGATGGCCGACGTGACGCTGCCGGGCGACGGCACCTGGTCGGTGACGCTCGACGGCGCGCCGCCCGAGGATCACTTCGTCGACATCGATGGCGACGGCATGGAAGAGGCGGTGGAGTTCCCGGCCGGCTACGTCGACGGCGACCACACCGGCGCCTTCTCCGACGAAGACACCGTCGTGGCGCTCGGCTGCGTGGAGGGTGCGCCCATCGGCGGCTGGTGGCTCGCGCCGCCCGACGACATCGTGCAGCTCATCAGCATCCAGTCGGCCGGCTACAGCCTCGGCTGGCTGGCAGTGCTGCTGTCCGACGAGGGAGGGATCGTCAGCGACGAGATCGCGCAGACGGCGGTCTTGTCGACGAGCTGCTTGTTCGAGGAGTAGTCTTCGGTCGGACTAGCGGCCGCCCACGCGCCTCGCGGCCCAGGACCGGACCTGGTGGGAGAACTCGGCGAACTCGTCGAGGACCGGCCAGACAGCCGCGAGATCGGGTTCACTCACGCGGCTCTCGCGCGGAAAGCTCTCCAGTCAAGCCAACGGGACCGCGCCTGGAGCGCGCGTTCGGATGTCGCGACTTTATTTCGCGAGACCATGAGGATGCCGTCGCGGAGGACGCGGTGGTAGAGCAGGGGTGTCGCCCGGTTCAGGACGGCGACGTCGATGTCGTTCCGCCCCAGGGCCGCCTGGAGCCGGGTGGTGATGCTCGCCGCCCAGCCCCACGGCACCGGCGGGGTCACCTCCGGGTCGAGGAAGACCGCCACGTCGAGGTCGCTCCCCGGACGAGCCTCCCCGCGCGCGACCGAGCCGAAAACGTAGGCATCCAGCACCGCCGGCTCGCTGGCGAGGGCATCGGCGACGGCGGCGGCGAGCGAGGTTTCCACACCTGGAGTGTATCTCCGGCGCTAGCCCGCAAACTGGTGCAAAACCAGCCGCCGGTACACGCCGTCCCGGGCGATCAACTCGTCGTGCGTGCCCGACTCGGCGATGCGCCCCGCTCGATCACCACCAGACGCGGGTCTCGCGGGCTGTCGCAGTCGACGAGCTGCTTGTTCGAGGAGTTGGCGCGGACCGATCTGGCTCAGAGCGGAATCAGCCGCTCAAACGCCGGTGGCGACGGACACTCCTCGGTCGACACGCCCGAGTCCTGCTCGCAATCCCAGTACGAGCCGCATGCGTTGACCGAGACCCCAGCCTCCACCACGAAAAAATGGGCGTAGTAGGAAGATGATACGTCAGAGGCGTCGCCACAGTACTGGATCTCCGCATATTCTACCGTCGCCGCGGCCGACTGGACCAGCAACCCCTGCAGGTAAATTCCGCCCCATCCCCCGCCGGTCTTCTCCCAGGCCACCACCACCTTTGATGCCTCGAAGTCCACTGTCTGGACGTTCGCCTCTTCCACCCCCACCAATTCGAGCCCGGCGCGGAACTCCTCGCGCGTTCGCAGTACGTCAACGAGCGAACCAAAATCAGCGTTTTCGAAGCCAGGACCGGTGTTTCCCCCGTCCGGTCCAACGGGCCGCACGGGGCTGCCCGCCAGGTATTGGAGATAGGGAAGCGACAACTCCGCGGCGCTCGACACGCAGGTGGACGACGCAGTTGCGACGCAATGCGGGCCGAAATTGCATGCGGAAAGCGACACCTGCGCCAGTACCAGAGCCAGGCCACCTCGGAGCCGCAGCTGCGCCGGAGGGGCCCTCATCGCCTCGCCGCTCCGCGATCCGTGCCACCGACCTGCTCGACACCCGACGGCACGCAGTACGCCCGGACGGCCTGGTTGGCAGCGGCAAGCGCATCCGCGAGGACGCGCGGCTCGGGAAAGTCGAACGCCGGTGCCGCCCGCTCGCACTGGTCGACGCCGGGGCTGCCGCAGTCGATCAGGGAGAGGTCGGGACCGCACTCCCAGTACCACGAGACGTACACTGTCCGGGTGCGGGTCGCAGGGTATCGGCGCGCCATCGGCAACGACGTGGCCCAGATGAAAAGGCGGGTGTCGCCCCGCGGGACCCCGCCGAACCGGCCGGTCGTGTCGTAGCAGTCGTATTGGAACCGGATCTTGTTGTCGCCATCGGCCGACTGGTAGTGCAGGAAACCCGCGTCGGGCCCGTCGCTCACCGTGATTGTGGCTTGCACGTCGGCCTTCTCCTCCTCGACGCCCGTGTCAGCGTCTCGCCCGGTGTTCACCTCGAGCCACCAGAGCGTGACCACGAGCCGGCGGGCCCCTCCCGGGACGTGCCCCGTGTCCTCGGTCCACAGGTCGATGCCATCGCCCATCTGGTCCTCGGTGAGGGTCACCGTCTTCGTGGAACGCAGCCAGGGGCTCGACATGTGACCACTGTCGAAGAACCGCATCCGGAAGCGCCCCAGTCCCCACGCCCGCGCGGGTGGATCGATCACCTTGTCATCGAAGGCCCAGCCGGCGGTCGCGAAGCCGTCGGCCATGTTCAGGAGGTTGCTGATGATCCGCCCCGGCTGGTTCGCGCTGCCCGGCCCGTGGTTCGCCAGGTACCAGTGCTTGAAGAGGACCGCTGCCCCGGAGACGGTCGGCGAGGCGGCGCTCGTGTCCGTGTGCTTGCCGTACTCCTTCCGGTAGTTGCCGGCGCTGTCTGTGAACACAATCGCGTTCCCGCAGCCGTAATTGTGCGCCACCAGCATCGGGTAGGTCCGGCCGTCGGGCGTCCGGGTGCCCGCGGACTGGGTATTAAGGAAGGTCGCCGCCTGCGCGGCGGCGGCGGTCATCGGGACACACTTGCCCCCGGACGCTCCCACGCTGATCGCGGCGGGGGAACCCGCAGGATCGCTGACCTCGTAACTCTGTCCCGCGGAGCAGCTGGACCTCGAGTCGATGTCATGCAGGTTTCCCGCTGACTTGACGTAGACGATGCTGTCCTCGCCGTACAGCCACGTCACCTGTGCAGCGGCCGTGTTGACGCCTCGAGCCTCATTGTTGGTTGGACAAGTCTGCCCCTCTCCGGGAGAGTAGGACTTACCGGCGTTTGACGACACCGCGTGCTGGATAATGTCGACGCCGTCGAAGTCCTGAAGCGCTGTCCCCTGGTAGTCGAGCAGGCCGTCCCCGATGTCGCCCGCGCTCTCGCGGTTCCCGGTTCCGACGCGCTCGGCGGTGTCGAGTAGCGAGACATCGCTGAACACCGCGAGCGCTCGCCGGGCGCGACCGCTACGTGCTTGCTGGGCGTCGTTGCTGGCAACGCGGGAGTCCTGATCGGCCACGATGGAACCCATGGCCGCGCCGGCCGTGGCCGTGCCGTGCGCGGTGCCACCGGCGGGCACCGGTGGCACCGCGGAGATTTCTTCGGGGCGGTACACGAACGACCACCCCTTCTGCCCGGCCTCGGCCACGAAGTATCGCACGCGATACTCGCCAAACACCTCGCTCCGGAATGCGGGGTGGTCTGGTTCCAGACCGTGGTCGAGGATCAACAGCGACAGGTGGCCGGCGTCCCGCTCCAGCGAGGCGACGCCACTCGCGCTGTAGGCCCACTCGTCCAGGGTCGCCCACGACGCGAGCCCCCCGGTCACGCCCGCGCCGTCGAGGTGGGCGTCGATATAGGGCCACGCGTTGATGACGGCGCTCCACTCGTCGTTCCAGAACTCGACGCAGTGATCCTCGACGTCGGCCCCCGGCGCGGGGGGGGAGCAACTCGACGTGTCCGGCAACGACGGGTCCGCCCGCGAGGGTTGGCCGGTGCACAGGTAGGTCAGGTCTGGGCCGTCGGCGCGTGCCGCTGCGATCCTCTCGATGGCGGTCACGTCGGGGTGCCGGGCGAGCGTCGGTAGCAGGCGCGCCGGGATGAGCGCCCGTAGCCCGTGCACGGAGCGGGCGTAGTGGGCCTCTACTGTCCCTCCATGCCCGCGTACCAGGGCGATCAGCGACGACGCCCACGACCTGCGCAGCTGGCGCCGCTCCCGGATCCTGCTCCGCCGCAACTCCGCCAGCGCGTGGCCCGACCCTTCCACCGACCGCACCTGGGCCTGGGTGGGGAGCCGGGGAAGCGGGTCGCGATCGCGCACCCCGATCAACACCCGCATGTTTCGCCCGTCGGCGCCGTCCTCCCCCTGCCCAGCCACGCCCGGCTCCGAGTCCAGGAGTTCGCGGACCTGCTGGAGTACGTGCGCCGAGGAACGCTCCATGGGCGCGATCCTCTCGTCGCCAACCGTTCGCGACAGCCGACGCGCCACGATCCGCTCGCGACATGCCACTCCCCCCGACGGCAGCTCCCAGGTGGAATCCTGCCGTTCATACACGCACCCCCCGTGCGCGGCGCGCTCGTCATCGAGTTGGACGGCAGCGCCGAGGTCGTGGCTCCATACGAGGGGCGTCCCGCTCCGCGCCTCCACGCGCCGACCGTCCGCGCTCCTCCGGGTCTCGCGGTCGAAGTGTGGCCGGGCGGCCCGTTGGACCGCGGATAGCTGGTGGAGTCGGCGGAGGAGGACATGCTTGGCAACGAGCGCCTCGGCGTCGGCCAGCAGCGGATCGCCAGGCGACGGCGCCTGGTCTCCGCCCGGCGATCCCGGCTCACGAGGCGGGCCGGACGAACCCGGCGCGACGTCGGCGGGCTCACCGCAGTCGGAACACCCGCAGTCGCCAACCCCCGGCTCGTTCACCTGCTCAGCCCCGAGGCCCAGATCCGCACCCGGGCCACCGCGTCGGCACTCCCCAGCGTGATGCCAAGCTGCCCGAGCAGCGCGAACGGCCCGGCGAGCGACACGACGCTCCGAAACGGCAGCGCGGCGAGCGAGGCGGCATTCAACAGCGTCACCGGGTGGTCCTTGAAGCCCTTGCCGCTGTTGCACCATTTGTATTTCACCGTGATGGTTTGCGTCGTGCCCGAGGACTCCTCGACCTCGACCTCGAAGACAAGATCGTACGCCTTACCGAGCAGCTCGTTGAACTCGGCGGCGGAGCTAACCTCAGCGTTACCTCGCACGATCTGGTCGAATACAACCGTTGTAAAAATCCTCATAGAATGAAATCTCCTGACTGAGTTTCGGGCGGTTTGTGTCGCGACATCATACCCCCCCCCCCCCTCCGGGGTGTCCATCGTTTCACCGCGCTGATGACAATTCATGACAATCGGTTGGGCGTGCCGACGGGCCGACCCCCGCTGGCGTCGCCCCTGCCTGTTCGATGGGATTCGCCCCGGCCCGGTGAGACGGACCCGAGACCGTTGCTAGCTCGCAAACTGGTGCAAAACCAGCCGCCGATAAACCCCGTCCCTCGCGATGAGCTCGTCGTGCGTGCCCGACTCGGCGATGCGCCCCCGCTCGATCACCACCACGCGGTCGGCCCCCTTCACGGTCGAAAGCCGGTGCGCGATGGTTGGATGTGAAGTCGGATGGTGCGCTGATCGCGATGATCTGTCGCGCGTGTGACGCGCTCGCGGATGTCGAGAAATTCATCGCCGAACACGGTCGCTATTACACAACTCCGCAGGGA
>SXON01000057.1 GCA_005778355.1 Pseudomonadota bacterium
CTGGCCATCTCCACCTGGTTGCCGTTGACGTGGTCGTTCACCGAGATCCAGTCGAGGCCTGCCGCCCTCGCGTCGTCGAACACCGTGTAGAAGTCGCCGCACACGCCGTCGCAGGTGCCCGAGAGGTCGTCGGAGCCGCCATCGCCGGAGAGGCCGGTGTGAACGTGCGGATCTCCGATGTAGAATGTGTAGCCGCCGAAGTCTTCGGCGGCGTGCGCGGGGAGCGCGGCGAGCCAGATCGCGAGCACGGGGGGCCTCCGCGACGAATCGTAGCACGGCTCGTCAAGGAGTTGTGTGGTCTTCGTGACCTAGTGCCGCACGCCTCGCTTCCTCGGAGACTTCCCCGTGAGCGCGGTGACGACGTGGTAGCCGATCCAGCGGAGGGGCTCCGGCGGCATCCAGGCCATCGGGCCGCGGTAGAAGGGCTGCCCCCGCCAGCGCTCGTCCGCGCCGCTGTAGAGGTCGCAGAGCACCTTCCCGGCGAGGTTGGCGAGGGTCACGCCGTGTCCCGAGTAGCCGAGCGCGTAGTACACGTTGTCGTGCTCGCCGCGCACGCCCATGGCGCAGATGCGGTTCCACGTGAGCGCGACGGGTCCAGTCCACCGGTGCGCCACCGGGATGTCGGCGGCCTCGGGCATGTACTGCAAGAAGCGCTTGTGGACGGAGTCAAAATCGACCGGTTGATCCCATGACGTTTTTCCGCCGTAGCGGTAGCCGTAGGCCGCGTTGTGGCCACCGCCGAAAACCACCTCGCCCTGGGTGCTCATGCACCCGTAGGCGATGCGGTCGAGGTCGTCGTCGAAGCCGGCCACCCCCGGCGACCAGCCCTTCGCCGCCCAGGTGGTAGGGTCGCGCTGGGCGGTGGCCACCACGTGGGCGTGCAGCGGGAAGATCTGGTCTTTGAAGTAGCCCAGCCACGGGGTGTAGGCATTGGTGGCGAGCACGATCGCCTTGGCGCGCACGGTGCCGCCCGGCGTCGTGAGCGTGCACGTCTTGCCCTCCTCGATCGACAAGACGGGGCTGTCCTCGTGGATGCCCACGCCGAGCCCCGCGATCACCGGCGCCAGCGCGCGGAGGTAGCTCACGCCGTCGAGGTGGCCGGCCGTGGGATCGAGCACGGCCCCGCGCGCCCCGGCGAGGCGGAGCGTCTCTGGCAGCTCGCGACCGGAGAGGAAGCGGAGTGGCAGCCCGACCCTCGCCAACTCCTCCACCTCGGCCTGCGCGATCTCCGCGCCGTGGCTGCGTGTGTGCACGTGGAGGGAACCGTCGCGACGCCAGCGCACCGAGAGCCCGTGCTCCTTGATGATGCCCTCGATGAGGTCGATGCCCTCGCACGTGGCGTCGAAGATCGACTTCGCGCGCTCCGGATCGCCGGGCTCCACCCCATTGACCCAGTTGAGCATCAAGCCGCCGTTGCGACCGCTCCCGCCGTTGGCCAGGCGCTTCGCCTCCAGGACCACCACGCGCCGCTCCGGCCAGCGCCGGGCGAGGTGGTAGGCGGTCGACATGCCGGTGAATCCGCCCCCCACGATCGCCACGTCGGCCGAGGTGTCGCCGGACAGGGGTGAATAGGGCTCGGTAGCTGGGTTGTTCGCGGCCCAGACTGAGCGGTTATCGTCGATGTCAGGCCGGCCGGCCGGGGTCGCCATCGGTCTCTCCGCGCTTTACAAGGGAACCGCGAGTCTGCCACGCTCGCGAGGCCCCGGTCTCTGATGCCCGATACCCGCCGCGTCCGACTCTGCATGAAGGACCTCTACCAGCAAGATCTGGTGGAGATGATTGAGCGCGAAACTCGGAATTTCGAGATCTACTCCATCGGCACGCCGTCGCACCCCGACTTCTTGCCCGCGTACAATCTTCTCCTGGAGGAGTTTGGCCCCGAGGGCGGCATGGAGCGCCTCGAGTCGGTGAAGGGTTTCTTGCTGGAAGACCCGTACGAGCCGCAGCCCGGCGGCACGTACATGCGGTACTTCATGCTCGTCGCAAAGAATAGTCGCGGCGAGCTCTTGGGTGCTCGCGACGGCGTGCTGCTCTACAACGCCGAGTACGACGGCGAGTTGATGGTGGTCTTCCTCTCGCACATCGTGATGAAGGAGCAGGCCCGCGGCACGGTGCTCTCCTACTGGCTGCGCATCGCGCCGGTGGAGCTCGCGGTCACCTACCTGGCCGAGCTGGCGGCGATGGGGAAGGTCACCCTGCCGTTGCCGGATCAGCCCGGCAAACACTTCGGCATGAAGCTCAATCTCGCGGCGGAGATGGAGTACTTCACCCCCGAGGAGTCGCTGTCCTTGCAGCGCATCCTGTTCTACGGGCGCGGCGGCTTCGACGTGGTGAACCCGAGATACTTCCCGTACAAGCAGCCCGACTTCCGCGAGCCTGAAGTGATCCGCGCCACGGGCGTGCAGCCGGTTCCGTTCATGATGCTCTTGCGGCGGATGGGTCGCGAGCGGCAAGCGACCATCCCCACCACCGAGGCGGCGGCGGTGATGAAGTTGCTCTACGACGACTTCGCCACCTACGTCCTGCCGGAGTTCCTCTCCGGTCAGCGTCAGCTCGTGCTCGACCGCCTCAGCGAGCGTGAGCTGCGCGGGCAGGTGGAGCTGCTCCCGCTTCCCACCGGTCCGCGCGACTTGCACCGCCTGCGGCCGATTTTTCGCTACAACGTGTTTCGCCGCTACTACCCGAACGAGCCCGACACGCTGGCCTACCTCAACTCGGGCATCGAGCAGAAGATTCGTAAGAACCCTCGTTACTACGAGGACGAGGTGGCACGACTGGCCGAGGACCTCGAGATGCGGGAGCGCTGGGTGTACCCCGCGCGTGACAAGGACTACGACTGGATGCGCAGGGCCGGGTCGCTGACGAAGAAGCGCCGGTAGGGGCGCGCGTGCGCTTGGCGCTGCTCCTCGCCTGTGTCGACGCCGACGGCGTGGCATCGACCGTCCACTCCGCCGTGGCAGACTCGCCCGGGGGCGACTCACCGGCCGCCGACTCGGTCCTCCGCGACTCGGCTGGCCCCGACTCCGGCGACACGGGCCACCCGCCCGTGCCCCTCAATGTGCTCCTCCTGTCGATCGACACGCTGCGTGCCGACCAGGTTCAGCTGGGGACCGGGGCAATGCCCTGGCTGGCGGAGCGATTCGCGGCGAGCGGGCGGGTCGTGTCGGGCGCCTACTCGGGCGGCGCGTGGACCTACGCCGGCGGTCTCGGCGTGCACACCGGGCTCTTGCCGGTGGCCATCGGGCCGGCGTCCTACGCGCGCGTGGGCGACGGCTACCCGCTGGCCGCCGACGAGCTGGTGCTCCTCGCCGAGCATTTCGCGGGCGCCGGCTACGCCACCGGCTTCATCACCGGCAACGCCCTGTGGGGCGGCAACACGAACCTCGATCAGGGCGTCGAGGCGGCCGACTACCTCACGGGGCTGGAGCCTGGGGACTACGGCGTGGAGCTCCAGGGCGAGGCGAGTCTCATCGAGGCCCGCGCGTGGACCACGGCCCACGCAGGCCCCTGGTTCCTCAACGTGCACCTCGTCGAGCCGCACGACCCCTACGAGCACCCCGACCCGAGCTGCGCCGCCGCGGCCGCTGCGCTCGCCATCGACTGCCCCTACGACCTCGCGTTGGGCGGCGAGACGCTGAAGATGAGCGCCGACGCGCGCGAGGGCACGCTCGCGGGCGAAACACTCGCTGCGTGCACTCTCGCCACACGGACCGGCCACGACTGCGACGCGCTGGCGCTGGACGCGGTGCTCGCGCGCTACCTTCCCGAGTTCGACGACGGCCACACGGTGATCGCGGTGGTGGGCGACCACGGCGAGCAGCACGGCGACCCCTATTTCAACCATAACAACGGCCTGTACCCGGCCGACACCACCGTGCCGCTGTGGGTGGACTTTCCGGGTGCCGAGGCTCCGGCGATGGTGGTGACGACGGCCACGGGCACCCAGGCGCTCCCCCCGACGCTGCTCGCGCGAGCAGGCCTCAGCTACGACGCGGCGAGTTTCTCCCTGGCCCCCATCGGGGAGGCGTCCACCGGGCCCCCGCTCGCCCTCTGGTGTGTCAACGGGCAGTTGCAGAGCGGCGGCGCGTGGGGCGACAGTGCCGACGGGAGCCTGCGTTACTACGCGCAGAGCGGTGATGGTCACCGGACGCTCTACGACCCCGCGACGGGCTTCGACACCAACATTTTCGGCACGGAGCCTGTCGACGCGGTGCTGCAGGCCGCCGTGGTCGCCCAGGCCGAGGCTGTCGCCGCCGCGGGCTTCTGC
>SXON01000058.1 GCA_005778355.1 Pseudomonadota bacterium
GAGGCGGAAGAGCCCGACCGTGGAACCCGGCGTGATGTTCGAGAACTTCAGCGAGTTGGTGCCTTCGTCCAGCGAGAGCGTGGTGGAAGACGACGCGCCCTGCTTCTTCACCTCGAGCGTGCAACTGGCGCCGGCCGCGAGCTCGTCCACGTCAACCGTGACCGAGAACTCGCCGTTGCCCCAGGCGAAGGTGTTCGCTAGAGTCGCGAGCGCCGATCCTTCCTGGGGGGGGGGTCATCGTAAATTGTCCGGCTGCAAACTGCGCATTCTGACGATTCCAGTCAACGGCACCGGGGTTTTCCAGCGCGGTGACGTACACCCGGCGCAACAGCCGCGAGCCGTCGCAGTCGTCGTCCATCGCGTTCGAGACATCCTCGGCCGCAGCCGGATTCACCGCCTCGTTGTCATCGTCGCAATCGGGGAGCGCGCCTTCGGCGTGCCAGCCGTCCTGGTCGGCGTCGATGGCGAGGGCGTGCGGCGTGGCGAGCAGAAGCGCGACGAGCATACGATGGACCCCGGTGTCGGGACATCATGGCACACGGGGTTCGGCGTCGCAAGGGGGGTCGGTCGAGAGTCGCAGACTACCCCCCCAGCGCCTTCCCCACGCTCCGCACGATCTCCGCCTCCTCGGGAAAGCCAAGGATGGTCTTCTTCGCGACGACCTGGCCGTCGACCTTCACCTCGAAGATCCCGCCCGACCCCCGGATGAGCTCAGTTTCGACCTCGAGTTCCTCCCGCAACAAGTCCGCCGCCCGGGTGGCGCGCGGGAGGTAGCCTCAAACGCCGCAGTACGTGATGGAGACGCGGTTCATGCCCAGTGGCTAACCCACGAGCTACTGGACAGGTACTTCCACCACGGCGCCGTCGGCCACCGCCGCGGCGGCCGCAGCGGCTTCCGCCTCGGCCTTCGCCGTCGCCTCGGCCTCCACCCGTTGCTTGGCGGCCTCCTCGGCCTTCGGCTTGAGCTTGGCGAGACCCTTGGCGAAGTCGCCACCGAGCATCTCGTCCATGTTCATGAAGACGCCGAACATCTTGCCCATGAAGTCTTGCTTCTCGTCCATCGCCCAGGTCACCTTCGTGCCCTCGCCCTCGGGCGTCAGGCTGAAGGTGATGTCGGCCTTGCTGGGGAAGGGCTCGATGAACTCCAGGTCGTGCTCCACCTTGTTCTCGCTGGCCGAGGCCACGATCATCTTGCCGCTGCCGATCTCCTCGCCCTTCCAGGTGTACCAGGCGCCCACGCCCGAGGGGTTCTCGGAGAAGCCGAGCGTGGCCGTGGGCTCGTAGTCGCGCCAGGGGTTCCAGTCGGCGAAGGCCTTCATGTCGGTGAGGAAGGGCGAGATGTCGGCGGGCTGGGCCGCAAACGTCGCGCTCCGCTCGATGTGAAGCTCGTCGGGCGCCATCGCCGCCGCGCCGCAGACGCCCACCACCGCCAAGCCGAGAACGGCGCCGATACCAAGCAGGATCTTCTTCAACACGGGGTCACCTCGACCTGGGCGCTATCGCACGCCCTCCCCGCCGGCAAGAAGCCAGTCGAGAGCCTCGTCGACCACACGGTGGGCGCCCGCCTTGCCGGTGCGCGCCGGGTCGTCGCGCTCCCCCCCGAGGGCGGCGTTGGTCAAGAGCGCCGCCGGGATCCGGTAGTGCGGCCCCTCCGGTCCGGGGGCGAATACTCCCTCGCTCACGATGATGCCGCGCCCGTGCTCGGGAACCGCGCCGCGAGGCAGCACCACCCAGAGCTCACCCGTGCCCTCGCGCGCGCAGCCGTCGGCGGCGCGACGGGCGATCATCACTTGCAGGGTGCGGAAACCGGCGTCGCTGCTGTCGGCACAACCGGGCCCCACCGTCGTGACCCGTGGGGGTGGCGCGGAGAGCGCCCGATGGGTGAGCCAACTCATCGCGTTGGTGAACAACTGATGGTTGTCGCCGTAGCCGATGAGCGTGGCGCCGAGCGCGTTCTGGTCGGCGATCACCACCACGCGTCCCTTCCCCACAAGGCCGGCCGCCACCACCGGTACGTGGCCCGTCAGCTCGCTGTCGCTCCGCTCCAGGTCGCCGGTGAAGCCGGCCGACTCGGCCTTCCGTTGGGGCTCGAAACGGTCGGCGAAGCCAGCGAAGCTGGTGGTCACCACCGGTGGCAGGCCCTCCACGCTGCCGGCTGTCATAAACCCAAGTCGCGACACGCCGAGGGAGACCTCGCTGGGCAGCACCTGCACGGTCTCGAACCAGGCCCGGGCGCGGGGACCCAGACCGTATTGCGCGTCGACGGCGGTCACCGGCGGCAGCGAGAAGCCGAGCACCTCGGCAAGCTGCGCGAGCATGTCGGCGTGGGCGTAGCAGTCGCTGTGGTCGGTCACGAGCAAGAGCCCGCCGCCCGCGCGCACGAAGCCCTCGATGGCGCGCACTTCCGACCAGCGAAAGCCGGGCCCGTCGCCCGAGGGCAGGTTGATGAACAGGGCGGCGGCGCCGTCGAGCGTGCCGACGGGATCCCAGGCGAAGCGCCAGCCGAGGGTACGAACCGGCATCGCCTCGCGCACCGGCCCGAAGGCGCGACCGAGGCCGTGCATGTCGTCGTACTCGTACTCGCCGGGGTCGAGGAAGCTGTCGATGGGCTGCTTGCGGCTGTGCCACTCGTCCACCAGCAAGGGGCCATCGCTGTCGGGGCGCGGTGCCCGCGACCAGCGCCACGCCCGCCCCCGCTCCCAGAAACGGTAGAGCCCGTAGCCCTGGTTTCGCGCGTAGCTCGGCAAGGACTCGAGGTGCCGCGGCGAGTCGGGACCGGCCTCGGTGCACGCCCACCATCCCGCCACGCCGAGGAGCACGCCGGTCACGATCACCTTGGCGCGCCGCTGGGTCATGCCCCCGAACTATGCCGTTCGGCCACCGCGCGGGGTTATCGAGGGCGTGGTGACCCTCCCGCGCGCTGCGATCCTGGCCCTCGCCTTGCCGGGTTGCGTGCTCTACCGCACCTACCCGCTGCTCAGCATGGACGTGCCCGGCGAGCGTGATGCCCTCGAGCTCTCCGGGCTCGCGCGACTCGACGACGGGCGGGTGGTGGCCGTGGCCGAGGGCGAGGCGAGCCATCTCCTGGTGCCGGTGCCCGACCGTCCCTTGGCGCCGGGTGGGGTGCTCGATCTGTTGCCGCTGGTCGACGGCCGGGACAGCTGCGACGAGCGTAAGCGAGGCGCCACCGTGCGCTGTGCCGCCCGGAACTTCCGCGCCGAGGTGCAGCTCGCGCGCGAGCCGATCACCTGGATCGATCGTGGGGTCCACATCCCGTTCGACGTGGAAGACCTTGCCCCCTTCGGTCCCGAGCGCGTGCTCGGGGTGACCAAGTACTCCACGGTGGGACGACGCACCGCTTTCCGTCGCGACCTCCTCGCCCGGTCGCGACGGCAAACCGAGCGCTTGTTCGTGCTCGAGCGCCGTGACGGGCAGTGGTACGAGCAAGACCTGCCCGAGGTCACGCGCCTGCGCGACTCGCTCTCCGACTGGGGACGGGCCTACTGTAACGACGACATGCTCGTGGAGGGACTCGCCTACGATCCCGATAGCGAGCGTGTTTTCGTCGGTCTCAGTCGCTGCGACGGTCCGGTGCTGCGCGTTCTGCGCTACCCCTTGGGGGCGGCCAGGCGTGGGGAAGTGGCGTCGGTCACGCTCGAGGCCGACGCCGAGGGCGGGCCGGCCGAGGGCGTCACCGCGTTGTCCTGGGCGAACGGGCGTCTCTTCGCCCTGAGCGCCTGGGACAGCTACGGCCACGACACCGAGCCTGCCTTTGGGGGCAAGCTCTACGAGGTGAGCGCGGGGTCGCTGGCCCTGGTCGACATCAACACCCGGTTTAGGGACCGTCCCTCGGCGCTCGCCGTCTTGCCGGCGGCCACCGGGGCCGGTCCCGACGATGTCGATGCGATTGTCCTGTTCGACAACGACGCGGTGGCGCGCACCGCGTGGCGGCCGAACGCCACCGCCATCGAGTCGCCCACGCCCGCGCCGCGCGACGGGGCCTGGGCGGAGTTGTTGTCGCTGGAGCCCCTCGACGAGCCGCTGGAGCTGGCGCTCAACGGCTTCGACCTTCGCTGGTTCCAGCGCGACCATCGCCTGTCGCAGATCGAGCTTGGCCTCGCCCGCAAGGGGGACGGCACAGTCGGTGGCTGGACGCGCGCGCTCGGCGGGCGCTGGCAGATGGAGGTGGGCGGCTCGATTGGACTCTGGGCGCGTGGGCTCGGTATCGGGCGACCAGCGGGGCACAACCGGCAGGCGGTGGCGCTCACCGACCTCAGCGCGACCGGACTTCGTTTCCAGCGGTACCGGGCGCGACTGTCGGTGGTGCCGCGCGACCGCGAGCGTGAGAACCCTTCGGTGGCGGCGCTCCTCGACGACACGCGGCGGGAGTACACGGTCACGCTCCCCCTCGACCCGGGTAGCGGGGCGCTGGTGCTTCAGGGCTTTGCCATCGACACCAGCGCGCGTGCGGCGGAGGGCATCTGCGTGGCGGCGATCGACCTGTCACTCGGGCGCGAGGGCGCGGCGGCCACCGTCCGGTCTCAGCTCATCGGCGGCATCTGCAACGACTTCGACACCCGCGGTCCTACCCTGCGCCATGGCAAGACCACGCGTCCCGAGGGCGGCGTGGAGGTGGTGGTGGACTTCGCGGTGGTCGAGGGGGCGCCATCGGAAGCGTGGTCGGTCGCGACCTGGGACCGGTCGTTGCCCGGGCCCCGCGCCGAGTCCGGTTACGCCCGCGACCCGCGGCAGGTGACGACCGACGACATGGCCCGCGCCCACCTCTGGTGTGGCTCCGTTTCCGGGCAATCGTATATGCCTTTGCCCGGGCGGGACGATGCGCCCCCGGAGGACTGGCTCGATCGCGGCGTGGCCGTTACCGGCAGCCCGGGCGGCACCTCGGTGCTCTCGGGCTTCGCCATGGCCTTCGACCCCGTGGGCTTTGAACCGGGCGCCTCGCGTCCACGTCTGACCGACGACGAGGCGTTGTTCCGCAACAACTACGTGCACCGTTACCTCGTGCGGGCCTTTGGCACCGCGTCCGGTGCCTTCGTGGAGGCGGGCATGAGCCACGGCATCCATCGCGGTGCGTTCGGCAAGGACAATAGCCGCCCCTCGGGGCTCTACGCCCGGGTGGACATGACCGCCTTCCCTGGCCTCAATGCGCCTGCCTACGACACCGTGGCGTCGTCGCGAGGGGACGATCCCAACCTCTTGCCCGAGGATGGTTTCATCCGCTGGGCAGAGCCCTTCCCGCTCACGGCCGGGCCCGAGTGTGCGCCCCAATGGTAGGGCTCTTGTCACTCGCCTGGGCGGCCGACTTGCCGCTGCCACCCTCGGTGTCCGACGCCGAGGCGCCGGTGCTCGAGTGGGCGCCGGTGCTACAGGCGCAGGTACTGGCCTACGGGAGCAACGGCCAACTGTACGAGCTCGGCGTGGGCGGGCGCGTGGGGGTGGAGGCCAGCCGGCGAGCGCTCACAGCGCGGGTGTCGCTGGGGGCGCGGCTGTTCCCGATGGTCGAGGATGAGTTTCCAAACTTGCAGTCCGCCGTCGACACCGAGGCGGAGCTCGCCGAGGCGTGGGTCAACCTCGATCCGTACATCTCCGAGGCCCTGGTGGTGCACCTGACTGCAGGCCTGCAACCCGTGGAGTTCAACGAGGGGCGGCTGGTGGGCAAGCAAGACCAGTGGCTCAGCGGGAGTTTTCCCCTGGCCGCGCGATTGCACCTGGGCGCGGCGCCGTGGAGCCTGGACGCGGTAGGCGGGTACCGGGAGGTCGGCGGCGCCTGGGCCTACCCCTGGTGGGCGGTGCGCCTCGGTGCAGGCCGCGAGCGTCCATCGGGGGCGTGGCAGGTCGACCTCGTCGCCACCGACGCCGACGTCGATGCCATCCCGGCGTCCGGCCTGACGGTGGACGACGATATCGCCGCCGGCGGGGTGTACGCCCGTGCCGACGTGTCGCGACTGCGCACGCGCGCCGACGTCTACGTGCAGCCCTTCCGCGAGGGCGGGGTGGCGGTGATGGGCGGTGGTCGCCTCGGCTGGGCGCTGGGCGGCGACGCGCGCGTGGTGCTCGGCGGGGCGGCGGAGGGCGGCACGGGCGACCGCGACGGCACCGGTCGTTTCCTCAACCCCTGGGGCAACGTGGAGGCGGCGATCGGCGCGCTCACGCGCTACCCGCTGGGCACGTCGGTGAACGTGCCCGGGCAGGTGGGCGTGGGGGCCTTCGCGGACATGGTGGTCACCCCCGGCCTGCGCGTGGACCTCGCGGCCTGGCAGTACCACTTCGCGGACATGGAACCCTACGGCGCCCAGGTCGAGGCCGACACTCGCCTCTACTTCGGACCCTATGCCTGGCTGCGATTCCGCGGCGCCTTGTTCCTGCCCTGGGACTCCGTCGACACCGTGTATAGCTCTGCGGCCCTGAGCCTCGATGTCCAGATCTGACGAACTATTCGATACCGATGCGGTCGCGGTGCGCGGCCCGGGCGACCGTGTGCGCCAGGGGGCCCGTCGTGAGCGTCTGGCGTCGAGGGGACAGCGGGGCCAGTCGCGTGGTCCCGACATCTCCAAGGCCGTGGGCGCGCTCGCGGTGGAGATGGTCGGGCGCCGGGTGCGCGTGCGGCTCGACGACGGCCGCGAGTCGATCCTGCCCACGCGCGGGGCGCTCGTGGGCGTGGCCGACCGGGTGCAGATCGTCGACGGGGTGATCGTCGGCACCGAGCCTCGCCGGTCTACCCTCGAGCGCACCGGCGAGAGCGCCGGCGTGCGTCTCGTCGCGAGTAATGCCACGCTCCTCGCCTGCGTGTGTGCGGCGACCGATCCGCCCTTCCGGCCCGGCCTGGTCGACCGGATGCTGGTGGCCGCCGGGGCCGGCGGCATGCAGGCGATGGTGGTGCTCAACAAGTGCGACACCGGCATGCCCGACGCGGTGCTCGAGTGGATGGCCCGCTACGAGGCGCTTGGCTACGGCATCGCGCTGGTGTCGGCCACCGATGGCCGGGGCATCGCCGAGCTGGCCGCGCGCCTGAGCGAACACACCACCGTGCTGGTGGGGCACAGCGGCGTCGGAAAGAGCACACTCGTTCGGGCGCTCGTCCCCGGGGCCGACGTGCGCGTGGGCGATGTCGACGCGTGGGGGCGAGGCCGACACACCACCACCGCGGCCCAGCTGTTCTCCCTGCCCGGCGGGGGCCAGCTCATCGACGTGCCCGGCGTACGCGAGTTCGGCGTGGCCCACGTCGACCGTCACGCCCTGCGTACTCACTTCCCCGAGCTCTTCGACCTGCCCTGCAAGTACCGCGATTGCCTGCACGAGGGGGAAGACGGCTGCATGGCCGACGAGGTGGTGAGCTGGCCCGAGCGGCTGGACAGCTACCGCAAGTTGCTCGCGGAGTGCGTATGACCGGATTCCAGCTCCGCGCCACGGTCGAGTCCGACCGTCCCGAGTGGCTCCGGGCACTGCGCGCCAGCCGCGAGTTGCATGCCCCCTGGTTTCCGTCACTCGACGAGCGCGGCGGCTACGAGGGCCTGTTCGACAGCGGCATGGAGCGGCAAGCGAGCGGTGCCGCCTGGAGGGGACTTGCCGTTGCCCCCGATGGACGCATCGCGGCCTGGGTCAACCTGAATGATCTCGTGCGAGGGGTGTCAGAAACCGCGAACGCCGGCTGGTCGGTCAGCGCGGAGTTCGCGGGACGAGGCGTGGCCACCTGGGCCGTCAACGCGATGCTGACACACGCCTTCGCCGACGATGGGCTGCGGCTGCACCGGGTGGCCTGCGGCATCATGCCTGCCAACCACCGGAGTCTTCGCGTGGCTGAAAAGTGTGGCTTTCGACGGGAGGGCTTCGCCAAGGAGCTGATCCGCATCGCCGGCAACTGGGAAGACCACGTGTTGTTGGCGAAGTTGGCGAGCGAGCACCGGGGGTAGCTACACCTCCAGCAGAACCCGCTCCGGGTCTTCCACGCACTCCTTGATCCGCACGAGGAAGCCCACGGCCTCGCGCCCATCGAGCAACCGGTGGTCGTAGCTCACCGCCAAGTACATCATCGGGCGCGCCACGATCTGGTCGTCCTTGACCACCGGGCGCTTCTGGATGCTGTGCATGCCGAGGATCGCCACCTGCGGCGGGTTGAGGATGGGCGTAGACATCAAGGAGCCGAAGATGCCGCCGTTGCTCAGCGTGAAGGTGCCACCGCTCAGCTCGTCGACGGTGATCGCGTTGTTGCGCGCCTTCTCGCCGAAGGTGGCGATGGCTTTCTCGGTGTCGGCGAAGGAGAGGCGGTCGGCGTGACGGAGGACGGGGACCACGAGTCCACGCGGCCCGGAGACGGCCACGCCCACGTGGTAGTACTTCTTGTAGACGATGTCGTTGCCGCGGATCTCGGCGTTGGCCGCGGGGTAGGCCTTGAGTGCCTCGATCGCCGCCTTCACGAAGAAGGACATGAAGCCGAGTTTCACCCCGTACTTCTTCACGAAGCGGTCCTGGTAGCGCTCGCGCACCGCCATGATCGCGCTCATGTCCACCTCGTTGAAGGTGGTGAGGATCGCGGCGGTCTGCTGGGCCTCGACGAGCCGCGCCGCGATGCGACGGCGGATGTTGCTCATCGGGACGATCTCCTCGCCTTCGCTTGCGACCGCTGTCGTGACGGGAGGTGCGGGAGGCGGCTGGGCCCGCGAGGACACGGCGCGCTCCACGTCGCCCCGGGTGACCCGGCCGCCGGCGCCGGTGGCGGACACGTCGCTGTGGGCGACGCCGGACTCGGCCATCGCGGCGCGCACCGCCGGACCGAACTTGGCTTCGGTCGCGATCGGAGGCGCGACGGCAGCGACGGGAGACGGCGCCGGCGCCGCGACTGCGGCCCCCGCCTCGATGCGCGCGAGCAGCGCCCCGATGGCCAGCTCGTCGCCCGCCTTCGCCACCACCTCGGCCAGCCTTCCCGCCGAAGGGGAGGGGACATCCACCGTGGCCTTGTCGGAGTCGAGCGACACCAGTGGCTCGTCGACCGCCACCGCGTCGCCGGGGTTCTTCAGCCACTTCGCGACGATCGCCGCCTTCACCGACTCGCCGAGACCAGGCACCACCACGTCGACCAGCATCACGCACTCCGGGGCCACCTCCCTTAAGCCCGCCGGCCGCAGGTTGCCGCTCCGGGCTGGGTGATCCCGCTCACCCCCCCGCGCGAGCGATCGCCATGGAGAAACAATCCCGCGCCGTGAGCCGTGCCCGGTCAAGCGGCCGCCCCCACGCGGGCGACAACACCGGCCAGGGCAAAGGCTCGGCGAAGCCCTCCACGCGGGCGAGGAACAGGGCGCGGGCGAGGTGGAAGGGCTCGGTCACGACGAAGACGCGCACCGCGTCGGGCACGAGCCCCCTCGCGAAGAGGAAGTTGCCGCGCGTGTTCCGTGACTTCTCCTCCACGAGGATCGCCGACTCGTGCACACCCTCCGCGAGCAGTAGCCGACGGGTGACGACCGCCTCGCCGGGAGGTCGCTCGTGCCGAGCCCCGGTGGCCACCACCAGCGGCGCGCGACCCGCGTGCCACAAGGCCGCCGCCGCCTCGGCGCGGGCGCGTAATGAGCCGGAGGGCTCACCCCCGGGCAGCACCGTGGCACCGAGCACGATGATCGCGTCGGCCTCGCCCTCGGCGGCGGCGAGCCGGGTCCCAGCCAGCACCTCACGCGTCGCGACCGGAAACTCCGCCAGCGCCCGCAGGGGCAGGTCGATCCCCCAGCGTTTCACGCCTTGCGCGCGCGCATCCCCACGGCCGCCACGGCCGCGAGGAGCACGCCACCGATGAGGAAGGCCACGCCATACTTCTTGGCAAAGGCCAGCGGTGCTGGCTCGGCCTGCTCAGGCTCGGGCTCGACAGGTGGCCGTGTCAGCGCGTCGAGGTTGGCGCGGTCGACCGGGCGCAGGCGGCCGTCGGTGTAGGTATCGAGGGGCTTGTACCAGTCGAACTGGGAAAAAACCGCCTCGTGCTCGGGCACCGGCGACTTGCGCCCCCGCCGGGCCTTGATGCCGTCGGCGAGCAGCCGCACGTCGGCGGGGTTCAAGAGTGTCACCAGCGCTGGATCGAAGGGGATGTCGTAGCGCTGCAAGAGCCACAGCGCGATCGCCCGTCGCAAGCGAGGCTCCTCGCCGTCGCCGATCGCCGCCGCCGCCGCCGCCGCGCCGCCGCCCTCGTGCACGAGGCAGAGGTAGGCGGCTTTGTCGCCGCCGTCGCGCACCTCCGCCACCGCCTCGTCGAGCGCGCAGTTGGCGGCGAGCGCCACCCCGAGCAGGAAGGCGATCACGCCTTCGCCAGGGCGGCGGCCCATGCAGCCCGGCGCTGGTCGCGCTCGGCGGCGGCCATCGTGGGTGCGAACGCGCGGTCGCGAGCCCAGGCGGCCGACACCGCCCCCGGGGAGTCCCAGAAACCCACGCCGAGGCCCGCGAGGTAGGCCGCGCCCATCGCGGTGGTCTCGAGGTTGGTGGGGCGCACGCAGGGCACGCCGAGCACGTCGGCCTGGAACTGCATCATCAGGTCGTTCCGCGCGGCGCCACCATCGACCCGCAGCTCGCCGAGGGGCTGCCCGGCGTCGGCGCCCATCGCGTCGAGGATGTCGGTGATCTGCAAGGCCACGCCTTCCAGCACGGCGCGGGCGATGTGCGCCCGGGTGGTGCCTCGCGTGAGCCCGGTGAGCACGCCGCGCGCGTCGGCCCGCCAGTGGGGGGCGCCCAGCCCCGCGAGCGCGGGGACGAAGCTCACGCCGCCGTTGTCGGGCACGCTGGCGGCCAGCACCTCCACCTCGCTGCTGCTCTTGATGAGACCGAGGCCGTCGCGCAGCCACAGCACGGCGGCGCCGGCGACAAACGCGCTGCCCTCGAGCGCGTAGACCACGTCGGTGCCGAGCTTCCAACCCACGGTGGTGAGCATCCCGTGCTGCGACGGGACGGCCCGCGCCCCGGTGTTCATCAGCAAGAAAGCGCCGGTGCCGTAGGTGCACTTGGCCATGCCCGGGGCGAAGCAGGCCTGCCCGAAGAGCGCCGACTGCTGGTCGCCGGCGAGGCCGGCCACGGGGATGCCATCCGGCAGGAAGCCCACGCCGCGGGTGTGACCGATGAGGCCAGCATTCGGGACCACGCGCGGCAGGCAGGCGCGGGGGACGCCGAAGAGCTCGAGCAGCTCCTCGTCCCAGTCGAGGCGATGGATGTCGAAGAGCAGCGTGCGGCTGGCATTGCTCGGATCGGTCACGTGCTCGCCACACAGCGAAAAGGCCACGAAGCTGTCGATGGTGCCGTAGGCGAGGGACCCGTCGCGGGCGCCCTGGGCCACGCCGTCGACCTTCTTGAGCATCCACTCGGCCTTGGTCCCCGAGAAGTACGGGTCGAGCACCAGGCCGGTCTTGGCCCGCACCGTGCCTTCCAACCCCGCCCTCCGCAGCTCTTCGCAGCGATCCGCGGTGCGACGGTCTTGCCAGACCAGCGCCCGTCCCACGGGCTCGCCGGTGGCGCGATTCCAGAAGAGCGAGGTCTCCCGCTGGTTGGTCACCCCGATGGCGGCGATGCGTCCGGGGTCGATGCCCTCGAGCACGGCGCTCACCGCCAGGCGGATCGACTTCCAGATCTCGGTCGCGTCGTGCTCCACGAGGCCGGGCGAGGGGAAGTAGTTCGGAAACTCCACGTTCTTACTGGCGAGCACGCGGCTGTCGTGGCTTACCAGCACGGCGGTGGAGCCGGTGGTGCCCTGGTCGATGGCGAGGACGAGGTCGGACATCCGGCGCATCTATCCGCCCCGCATTTGGCAAACCCCCCGCCCTGGTGCTATCCGTGCGGGCCGCAGAGGAACGCCATGATCATGCTCTTGTTGGCCTGTACCGGAGGGGGAGGCACCACCTACTCGGGCGTCGCGATGAGCGACTACTTCCCGCTCGATGGGGAGCGCACCTGGGTCTACAACAACGAAGACACCACCATCACCTGGCAGCTCCGCATCAACAAGCAGCTACAGACCTCGCAGGAAGACGGTCGCGAGGTGGTCACCTTCGACTACGACAACGCCGAGACCGGGGAGCTCCTGGGCACGGTGAGCTGGTCGGTGGTCAAGGGCGACGAGGTGATGGTGCACGGCTACTCGCTCGGCGCCGACGCCTCCGTGAGCTTCGAGCCGCCGGTGGCGATCACCGCCGCGAGCGACACGATGCAGGTCGACGAGGAGGTGGTGAGCGACACCAAGGACAGCAACGGCAAGTCCTGGACCTTCACCAGTACCTACGTGGAAAGTTACCCCGACTGCCCCACCACCTACTCCGAGGACTTCACCAAGTGCGCGCACTTCGTGGTCGCGACGGAAGACGCGGGGGAGGGCACCACGCCGATGTTCGTGTCCGACATGACCCTGGTTTCGTCGCTCGGTCCCGCCTTCATCACTCTGCCCGGCTGGAGCACGCCGTGGGAACTGTCGAGCTTCGACTTCTCCTCCGGGGAGTAGCGCTGCTGCTCCTCGGGGCGTGTTCGCGCGAGGACTACGACCCCGGCGACTGGCAGGTCGACGTGTCGGCGCCGTTGCCCGAGGGCGCTGAGTACCTCCGCGTGTGCGTGGAAGGCGCGCCCGTCACTGAGCTTGGGGCAGGGAATGGCCGCGCGGCGGTGCCGGCGCTCGCTCCGGTCGACACACGGGTGCGTGTGGAAGTGCAGGACATCGACGAGGCGCAGATCTTCGTCAGCGGGTGGACGACGGTCGGCGACAGCGCGCCCTACGTGGAGGCGGCGGCCGCGGCGCTCGATGGCACGGCCTGCGCCGACGACGGGGAGTTCGTGGAAGAAGGCGAAGATAGCCGACTCCTTGTGCTACGGTTTCAGGAATGATCGCGATCCTCCTGGGCTGCGAGGAAGAGCAGGAACCGGTCGCCGACTTCGCGGTGATCGGCGTGTCGCCCGACGACGGCGGCATCGCCATCGAGGTCGACCCCGTCTTCCTCCGTCTCAACGCCGATCCTGACATGGACCGGTGCAACACCGACACGATCGAGCTCAACGCCATCAACGACGACGGCAGCGTGGCCTTCTTCGTGCCCTCGGAGCTGAGCCTTCAGGAAGAAGAGGGCAACCTGCGCGTGGCCGGTCTCGATGCCTTTTTGAACGGGTGGACCTACGCCGTTACCGTGATGGGCGGCGAGAACGGCTGCGCCGATGTAGACGGCCGGCCGATCACCGCCTTCCTCTCGACCTTCGAGGTTCCATGAAAACGCTCGCCCGCCTCGGCCTCGTGCCGCTCACCCTGTTCTTCGCCGCTTGCCCCGCCGAAGACACGGGCAAGGAAGACTCGGACCCGGGGCACAACCTCGACAAAGAAACCGGGCTCGTCGAAGACACCGGCGAGACCGGCGACACCGGCGAGTCCGCGGTGATTCCCGACGACACGGGCGACAGCGGCCCGCCGATCGATACCGGCGACAGCGGCCAGGTCGAGCCCGGCCTCGCCGCGCTCGTGGCCTTCCCACGCGCACTGGTGGTGAACCCGGGCGCTAGCTTCAGCATCGACGTGGTGGCCGAGGAGATGACGGGAGAGCGTCACCCCTACCTGGGGGCCAGCTTCGTCTCTCTCGACGACACCATCGCCACCGTCGACATGGCCGGCGTCGTCACCGCCGTGGCGGTGGGCTCCACGGCGATCGTCGTGAGTGGCGATGGGGTCGACACGCGCGTGGGCATCGAGGTGCGCGACGACTACCTTGCCACCGTCACCGTGCTCGAGGGCTCCACCGGCCTTCCGGTCGAGGGCGCCACCGTGCGCGCCGCGACCGGCGACTTCACCACCGATGCCACCGGCATCGCCTACGTCACCGTCACCGACGGCAACCCGATCACGCTCACGACGTGGATCGACGAGGACCACCACGCGGTCTCGCTGGTCAACACCGTTGGACGCGTGTTCACCGTGCCGCTCGACCCGCTCAGCGGCGACGAGCCCAGCGCGACCATCCACGGCACCGTCGACTTCACCGACGTGCCCGAGGCCGACGCCGGCCAGATGGTGATGGGCCTCGCCTGCGCCAGCGTGCAGGGGGCGCTCGCGCTGCTCGACATCGAAGACCTGCTCGCGGAAACGCGCACGATCACCGTCTTTGGGGTCGACGCCGACGCGCCCTCCAATCTCTTCGCCAAGGACTACGCCGAGGACTTCTACGCCCCCGCCTTCCCGGGCGACGCGGGCGCTTGGGGGCTCTCGGGGCCCATCGACATCGGCGAGGTGACGGCGGGACTCAACGGCACGGGCGACGCGCTCGCCTTGCTCGTCGACCACCTCGACGACATGGTCTGGGGCAAGCGCCTTGGGCTCGCGACGCTGGCCGACGCCACCACCGAGACCGACTTCGCCCCCGCCGACGAGTTCAACGACGTGCTCAACGTGGCCTTGCCCACCTTGCCCCTGGGCTTCGACGGCACCGAGGAGATGTTCCTCATGAGCGCCGAGCGCGCCGTGCCTGAAGGCTGGCTGGTGACGGGACTCGGCATGGGCGCGGGCGTCGCCGAGGTTCAGCGTGTCCCCTCGGGCTCCGTGCCCGGCTCGGTGCAGAGCGCGGTGTTCGCCTTCGCGCAGGCCGGCGGCCTCGGCAGCGGCGGCGGCGTGAGCGTGGCGGTGGCGGCCGACGACGGTGGTCTGGCCACCTTCCCCGACCTGCTCGACCTCCCCGTCGTCGACAGCTGGGACGCGGGCAGCCGCGCGCTCACCATCACGACCGACGCCGACGCCGACATCGTCCGCGTGCGGCTCGTCGACGACAACGGCCGCCTGCACGACATCTACGTCAACGGCTCATGGACGGGCACCCTCGACAAGGCCCAGCCGGAGTTCGAGCGCGGCAAGGCCGACGTCCAGGTGGACGTGTACGGCGGCATCGAGGGCAACTTCGAGCACTGGCTGTCCACCTCCACCTTCGAGCCCGACAACCACGAGCCGGAAACCCGCGCCCGCTACACGCTCGTCAAGGAGTAGCCACCCATGGGGATCTTCCCGGCCGAGCTCTCGGCCACGCTCAACGTGCGCCCCGAGATCGTCGCGGCCGCCGAGGCGCACCTCGCGCGCTGGCTCGGTGACGACGAGTTCGGTGCCTACCGGCCGCTCGTGGCCGCGCTCGTGGCCGAGAAGCGCTGGAGCTTGCTGGTCGACAGTTTCTACCAGGTGATGCCCTTTGGCACCGGCGGTCGCCGTGGCACCGTGGGCGTGGGACCGAACCGCTTCAACCCGTGGACCCTCGCCGCGAGTGTGCAGGGGCACGTGGCCTACCTGCGCGTCCAGCGTGGCGAGGTGCCGCTCCACGTCGTGATCGCCTACGACGTTCGCTGCTTCCGCGACGCAGGCGGGAACATGCCGACCGGGGTGGAGAACCCTCTGCTCGGCCTGTCGAGTCGCGACTTCGCCGAGATCGCCGCCGGGGTATACGCGGCCAACGGCGTGCACACCACGCTCATCCCTCCGGGGTCGAGCGACTTCATGTCCACCCCCGAGCTGAGCTTCGCGATTCGTCATCTCGGCGCCGACGCGGGCCTCAACGTGTCGGCCTCCCACAACCCCCCCGACGACAACGGCGGCAAGTTTTACAACCACCTCGGCGGGCAGGAGGTGCCCCCGGGCGACGAGGCCATGGGCAAGCAGGTCGACGCGGTGCGCGTGGTGCGAGCCATGGCCTACGCCGAGGCCCGCGAGCGGGGCATGGTGAGCGATTACCCGCGCCGCTGTCACGACGGCTACATCGCGGTCAACGTCGCGACCTCGCTCGTGCCTTCACGTTCGGCGCGCGTCGTCTTCACAGGTTTACACGGGACGGGCGACACCAGCGCCGCCGAAGCCCTTTCAGCCTGCGGTTTCCACGTGGACATCGAGCCCACCCAGGCGCCCCACGACGGCGCCTTCCCCGAGGTGCCGTTCCGCACCCCCAACCCCGAGGTGCCCCAGTCGATGGACCGCGCCGTCGCCCTGGCGAAGTCGCTCGACGCCGACCTCGTGATGGCCTGCGACCCCGACGCCGACCGCATCGGGCTCGTGGCGCGCGGGCCTGACGGGGCGTGGCGCTTCTTCACTGGCAACGAGATCGCCTCGCTCCTGGCCGAGCACCGCCTCGTCCACGGTCGCGTGTCGCGACCCATCGTGATGAAGACCGAGGTGACGAGCGAGCTCGTGTCGCGCATCGCGCGTCGTCATGGCGCGCAGGTGGTGGGCGACCTGATGGTGGGCTTCAAGTACATCGGCGACGGCCTCCGCCAGCTCGAAGACCGGGGGAGCTTTGCGGGCGTCACCGGCTCGCCCGCCGACCTCGTCATCGGCGTCGAGGAGTCGCATGGCGTGCTGGTGACGGCGGAGCTGCGCGACAAGGACGCCGCCGGCGCGGCGGTGGGCCTCGCGGAGATGGCGTCGTTGCTCAAGGACCAGGGTCGCACGCTGGTCGACGCGCTCGAAGACCTCTGGGCGCGGGAGGGCTACGTCGTCAATCGCCTCGTCTCCACGGTGATGCGGGGCGCCACGGGCAAGGCGCGCATCGAGCGCATCCAGGCCTCGCTCCGCGCCGACCCGCCGACGGAGGTGGCCGGCCTCGCGGTGACCGACTTCGCCGACCGCGCCGATCCGAGCGGGCCTCTGGGGCCGATCAAGAGCGGCACGGATGCCGCCAGTCGCGACGTGCTGGTGTTCCGTCTCGGCGACGGGGCTCGCGTGCTCCTGCGTCCGAGCGGCACCGAGCCGAAGAACAAGGTCTACGTCGAGGTGATCGGCGCCCCGGGCGAACCCAAGGCCGAGGTCGACGCCCGCGCCGAGCGCATCGCCTTCGGCTTCGCGGCGGTGATGCTGGCGCGAGGCGACATCGCGCTGCCGGAGTGGGCGCTCCGCGTGAGCGACCTCGTGGCGGTGGAGCAGAAGCAGCACTTCGCCGAGGTGTTTGTTCCCGGACTCCTGTCGCGACAGGACGATGTGGCCGTGCAGGCATGGATCGACGCCGAGCTACGCCCTTACGGCAAGGACCCCCGGGGACTGGTCCTGCCTGCGCTCCGCGCCTGGGTAACCGAGAATCCTGGGCACGCGTGGGTGATCGCGAGCCTCGGGAGCTAGCGGCTCAAAAGCCGCTTGCGATTCACGTAGATCGCCGCCGCCGCCATGCCGATCACGAGGTCGCCACGCTCGCCCTTGCTACAGCCGCAGCCCGAGGTGCCGCCCGTGCCCCCCCCGCTGCCACCTCCGCTGCTGGAGCCGTCTTCCGCGACGACGCGCACCTTGTCGGGCGAGGAGTCGGCGCTGCCATCGTTGACGGTGAGCGTGGCCTCGTAGACCCCGTCCTGGTCGGCGCGAAAGGTGGGGCGCGCGCTGGTGGACGAGCTGATCGTCGCGGCCGAGCCTGCCGGTCGGGTGGACAGGGTCCAGGCGTAGCTGAGGCGGTCGCCGTCGGGGTCGGAGGAGGCGGAGCCGTCGACCGTGACCGTGTCGCCCACGTCGACGGTCTGGTCGGTGCCGGCGTCGGCCACGGGCTCGCCGTTGTTCTCGGAGAGGACGATCTCGACCTCGTCGGGCTCGCTGTCGAGCGCGCCGTCGTTCACCACCAGCGACAGGATGTAGGTGCCCGGCGTGTCGGCCTCGAACTGCGGGTCGACATCGGACTTGTCGCTCATCGTCACGGCGGCGCCGCCGGGTTTGCTGTCGACACTCCACGCGTACTCGACGTCGTCGCCATCGGGATCGTAGCTGCCGCCGCCGTCGAGCCGCACCACCACGTCGACGTAGCCATCCACGTCGTCGCCCGCGTCGGCGAGCGGCTCGTTGTTGCCGTCACCGGCACTGTCGAGCGCGTGGCCGCTGTCGCGACCGCCCTCGGGATCGGAGCCCGGCGCGTCTTTCTCGCTGCCGGGAACGGTTTGCAGGCCGATGCAGCCCAGGAGGACGATCAACACGGGCTCAACGATAGCGGGGACCGAGCCGGGCGGCCAGTTCCGCACGCAGCGCGGTGGCCGTCCCCACCCTGGCGTCGGCGCCCTCGGGCGCGTGGATGCCCCAGTTCACGCCCAGCACCGGCAGCCCCGCGTTTCGCGCGGCGGCCACGTCCTGGGGACCGTCGCCGACCATGAGCCCGTGGACTGCGCCGAGCTGCCGCAGGGCGTGGCGCAAGGGCGCCGCGTCGGGTTTCCGCGCCGCGAGCGTGTCGCCGCCAACCACAGCGCCAAAGTGGTGATCGATACGGAGCGCGGCGATGAGCGCCCGCGAGACGTCCTCGGGCTTGTTTGTCACCACCGCCTGCGGCACGGGCACCCACTCGAGCACCGCTCGAATCCCAGGAAAGAGCGTGGCGGTCACGCACGGGTGGGCGCGGTAGGCATCGCGAAAGGTCGCGAGATGGGCGGCGCTCGGCTCCCCACCCGCGGCGCGCACGCAGCGGTCGACCAGCCGGGGCGCCCCGTCTCCGATGAAGGGGCGCACTCGATCCGGGCCGAGCCGAGGCAGGTCGTGCGCCGCGAGCGTGAGGTCGATGGCGTGGGCGATGTCATCGACGGTGTCGGCCAGCGTGCCGTCGAGGTCCCAGAGGATGGCGTCAATCACTGCTTGGATCGTCCGGCGCCAGGTAGGGGGCGATGGGCTTCGGCTCGAAATGCGGCAAGTCGCCCTCGGCGTCGGGCAGGGGCGCCGCCGCCCAGGGGTCGGGCGCGAGTGCAGCCAGCCGGGGGCCTTGCTCCACGGGCGCGAGGACCGTCACGCCCAGCGCGGGCCAGTTCACGTAGTCGCGGAGATGGTCCATGTACCAGCCAAGGCGGTCGTCACGCACAATCTGCTTGCCCATTCGCGTGGCGTGCCGCATGCGCAGCTCGCCGCCGGGCTCGGCGGGGGGCACGACCAGCGACACGTGGGTGGTGATGACCGGCGACCAGGCGCGCTCCGCGCGGAGCGTCACCACCACGCTGCCGGCCGGGATTCGCGGCGCGGCGAGAGTGGCCTCGGCCAGATCGAGATAACGGATAGTCCAGTTACCAATTGGTAAGTTTTCTGTTGGCAAGGATGCGAAGCGCCACCGGCCGCGCCAGTTTTGCCAGACCTCGGGCGTCACCAGCTTGGTGAGCGTGCGCGCTCGACCCACGCGATCCGTGATGTCGACCAGGAGCCCGGCCTTGATGGCGCCCGGGATCCACTGCGCTTCCATGAAGTGATTCC
>SXON01000059.1 GCA_005778355.1 Pseudomonadota bacterium
CCGACACCGACACCGACCCCGACACCGACACCGCCACCGACACCGATTCCGATTCCGATTCCGAGTCCGATTCCGATTCCGATTCCGATTCGGACACGGACACCTCCGTGTACCCAGGCCCCCACAAGGAAAACCCCTCCTCGTCGAGCGGTTGCTGGGGTAGCTTCGCTTCCATGCCCCTATTCATCGTCATGGCCGCTGCCGCGCGCCGCCGCAGGGAGAAGAAGTGATCCTCGTCCTCGCCCAACTCGCCCTGGCCAACGCCGACGGCAAAACCGGCTCAACCGACAACGGCTGCACCTGCCACGGCGACCCGTCGAACGACACCGTCGTGACCATGACGGCCGACGCTTCGACCGTCGATCCCGGCGCCGTGGTCAACATCACGCTGCTCGTTCAGAACGGCGCCCTGTCCGAGGCCGGGATGAACGCCGCCGCCGACGAGGGGACGCTCGGCGCCGGCGCCGCTTCGCAGGAGTCCCGAGGGGAGATCACGCACGACGGGCCGGCCGTGCTCGCGACCGGCGAGGCGAGCTTCCAGTTCACCTGGACCGCGCCGGATGCCGGTGGCACCTACGCGATCCACGGCGCGGGCAACGCCACCAATGCCAACGGCGAAAAGACCGGCGACGCGTGGGCTTTTGCCGACGACCTCGAGATCGTGGTGAACACCCTCGACGGCGACGCCGACACCGACGCCGACGCCGGCACCGCCACCGACACCGACACCGACACCGCCTCCGATACCGCCGACGACTCCGGCCAGGCCGACGACGCCGGCGGTTGTGGCTGCAACGGAGCCTCGCCCGCCGCCACGTTTCTTCCCGCGCTCGGTGCCCTGCTCGCCGCTCGACGGCGCCGCTAGCGCGCGGCGATCGCGCCCAAGAAGTCTTCCGACTTCCCCAGCATGAGCTCGGCGCCGACGTCGCGCAGCACCGCTACTTTCCGGCGCGCACCCTCGCTCTCGACGAGCACCACGGTGGGGTACACCTTCACCCCAAACTCATCGGCCAGTCGCGACTCCGTGTCGCCCGCCTCGGGGTTCACCCGCACGCGCACGTGGTCGCGCAGCGCGGCCCGCACCGCAGGATCGGCGAGCACATCGCGCTCGAAGGCCTTGGCGTATTTGCACCAGGGCACGCCAAAGTAGACGACCATCGGCGCGCCGGCGTCGCGATCGGGCGCGGTGGCGCGGGTCCAACCAGCGGCATCGTTGAGCCAGTCGGCCGGCAAAGGATCGCCTGCCGCCTTCTCGGCGATGGTCTCCGGGGCCTTGATCCGCCGGGGACAACCAAGCTCTGCCGCTTCTTTCTCAAGCGCCTGCAGGTCGGCCGGCGTCGTATCCGCCACGGCGGAAGGCGTGGCCTCCTCGGGGCGAAGCAGCAGGTACGCGCCCGCCGCCAGCGCCACGACGAGCACCATGCCGCCGAGCGCCAGCGCACCGACACTCGAGGGTGCGCCTGGGCGCCTGGGAGCCAGTTCCAGCGGAGGCTGCACCGGAGCGCGCGGGCGGTGGGCGTGGTCGGGGTTCCACTTCGCGATCACCAGCCCGCAGCGCCCGCATTCCTGCGCGTCGGGCTGGTGGTGATGGCAACGGGGGCAGAGCACCGGCAGATTCTAGCACCGCCCTGTGGCTACAATACGCGCCGTGCTGCCGCGCCGCGTTGCCGACCCCGATCCCGCCGCGCGCGCGGCCGAGCACGTGGCCCGCGCGATCCTTGGCGCCGCCGCCGAGATCCACGTGGCTTTCCCGGGCGGCCCCGCCACCTCACGCCTGATCGCGCGGCTGTCGCGCTACAAGCTGCCCTGGGAGAAGCTCGTGGCCTGGCAGGTCGACGAGCGCGTGGCGCCGGACTTCGACGAGGCGCGCCACTACACCCGCCTCTACGCGGGCCTCGCGGTACCCGCGCGTTTCGTGCCTATCCCGGTTGATCCTGCCCGCGATCCAGGCGGGGAGCACGCGGCGCGACGCTACGCCGAGCTGCTCGCGCTCCCCCCCACCCGCGGCGTGCTCGACCTCGTGATCCTCGAGGTGGGCCCCGTGGGCGAGAGCGGCGCGCTCTTTCCCGGCGACCCGGCCCTGCGGAACCCCAAGGGCGACACGCTCGCCTCGGGCCCCTGGGCCGGACACCGCCACGTGGGGCTCAACCTGCCCGCGCTCGCCCGGGCGCGCGAGCTGGTTTTCATCGCGGAGGGCGAGGCGGGACACGCGGTCGCGGCGCGCGTGACGAGCGGCGACGTGAGCATCCCCGCCGGGCGCCTACGACATCCCCGCGCCACCGTCTTCGCCCCGGCCTAGGGCGAAGGGACCGTGGGCCGTGTACTCGGCGACGGCCTCGTGCACCTGCTCGGCCTCCTCGGCGCAGAATCGTGCCACCGCGTCGTGCAGGCCCGGGTGCGCGAGCCGGTGCGCCGAGTAGGTGAGCCTGGGCAAGAAACCACGCTGCAACTTGTGCTCGCCCTGGGCACCAGCCTCCACGAGCGACACTCCGTTCCCGAGCGCCCATTCCACCAGCGCGTGGTAGCAAACTTCGAAGTGCAGGCCCTTGAAGTCCTGCGTGCAACCCCAGTAGCGCCCGTAGAGCGCGCCGCCGCGCACGAAGTTGAGCGCGCCCGCCACCCGCTCGCCGTGGCGGTAGGCAATCGCCACCAGGAGTCGGTCGCCCAGCGTGGGCAAGACCTCGCGCCACCACCGCTCCGCCAGATACGAGTGTTGCCCATGTTTGGCGATTGTATCACGATAATAGCCATATAAGGCAGATATATCGTCAGGTGATACATCGTCACCGCGTCGGATTTGTATCAGAATCCCCGCCTCGCGAACCTGCCTCCGCTCGCGGAGCAGCTCCTTGCGCCGCTTGTGGTTGAACCGTCCCAGGAACCCGTCGAAGTCACCAAAACCGTCGTCTCGCCACTGGAACTGGAAGCCGAGCCGGGTGGCATAGCCGTGGGCGGCGAGCGACTGGGCCTCGGCCTCCGTGCAGAAGAGCACGTGATGTCCCGAGGCGCCCAGTTGCCGCCGCAGCGCCTCGGTCGCGGCCGGGAGCTGACCCGGATCGCCCAGGACCCGCCCCGTGGACGAGGGCGTGAAGGGCACGGCGGTGGTGAGCTTCGGGTAGTAGCGGAGCCCGGCACGCGCGGCGGCGCTGGCCCAGCCCCAGTCAAACACGTACTCCCCGTAGCTGTCGGCACGGGCGTAGAGCGGGAGCGCCCCGACCAGCCGCCCGTCCGCCTCGACGGCAAGGTGGCAAGGTTGCCAGGCGGTCCCCTTCCCCACGGAGTTGCTCGTCTCCAGGCCATGCAGGAATCGGTGTTCGAGGAAGGGGTTGTCGGCGGGCACGAGCGCGTCCCACGCTGCCGGGTCGACCTGCCCGAGGCCGGCGAGCACCCGGACCTCCACTACCGGTCCCGCCGGGTCCAGTCGTAGGCGAAGACGCCGTTGTCGTGGGCGGGGAGGCGCTCCTCGTCGGGGCTCGCCGGGTTGTAGGGCGCGGTGACGAGGTTGAGGATCATCGCCTCCCGAGTGCCAAGCGCGGTCCAGCCGTGCCACAAGCCCCGGGGGACGACGACCCGCCGCAGGCAATGCTCACCGAAGACGACCTCCTGGGTATGGCCGCGCGTGGGTGAGCCGGGCCGATTGTCGTGAATCACCAGCTTGATCATCCCCACCAGGCAACAGAACACGTCGTCCTGCGCGTGGTGCCGGTGCCAGGCCTTCACCACCCCGGGGTAAGTGGTCGTGACATAGGCCTGTCCAAAGTGCAGGAAGTCCACGTCGTCTTCACGCAGGATCTCGAAGAGCCGCCCTCGGTCGTCGGGGTGGACAGCAAGTTCGCGAACCACGACGTCGTGAACTTTCATTCGATGTACCCCAGGGCGCGAAGGCGCTCGGTGTCCTCGTCGTCGAGCGACTGTTGTTTACGCTCGGCCGCCACCGGCTTGCCCTTGAGCCAAGCCTTGAACCCCTTGAGCATCGCCTTGATCTTCTTGCGCGTGTCGCCCGTCGCCTCCTCCTGCTCCCGCGGGTCGGCGGCCACGTCGAAGGCCGAGATGAGCGAACCGTTGCGATCGACGATCGCCTTGAGGCCACCCTCGCCCACCACCGCGTAGCTCAGGCGCTCGGCGCGCCCGACGGTCGACACCACGAAGGGCACCGGGTCGAGCCCCTTGCCCTCCATCGCAGTACGGAGACTACGTCCCGCGAAGCCAGGGAGTTGCCCGACGCCGGCGTAGTCGAGCACCGTGGGCAACACATCCACATGCTGAGTGTTCACATTCACCCGCGTGCCCGGGGCCACGCCCTTGCCCCAGGTGACCATCGGCACGTGAATGTCGTGCTCGTAGAGCGATCCGTGGCAGAAGTAGCGGTCGTGGTCGGTCATCGACTCGCCGTGGTCGGCGGTGACAATCAAGAGCGTGTCGTCTCGCGACGTGAGTCGCAAGTGATCCGCCAGGCGCCCGAGCTCGAAGTCGAGCCAGGCGATGTCGGCATCGTAGGCGGCCACGTAGTGGCGGCGATCCGTCTTGCCGCCGTCCCAGATGTACTTGGGCACCATCGGCAATCCCTCCGCGTGGTCGCCCTTCTGCACCTGCATGCCGTCGCCGCCCCAGAGCTGGTCGCCGCTGAACAGGTCGCGAAACCGCGCGGGGGGCCGGTAGGGACCGTGGGGATCGAAGTAGTGCACCCAGGTGAAGACGTTGTCGCTCGAGTGTTGCGACAGCCAGGGGATCAACTCGTCGTTGAGCACGTTGGCGGCGGTGTCGTTGGGGTGGTTGCGGTAGTAGTGGAATCCGCGGTTGAGCCCGTAGCGGTTGGACAACACGTACTGCACGTTGAACGCGGCCGTCACGTAGCCGGCCTGCGCCATCAGCTCGGCGATCGTGGGCGCGCTGGCGCCGATGGTGGGGATGTTGTCGACAAAGCCCAGCGTGGTGGGGAACTGGCCGGTCACCAGCGAAGCGAGTGAAGGGTGAGTGTACGGCGCCTGCGCATAGTGGTTGTCGAAGCTCGCGCCCTCGGCGATGAGCGCGTCGAGGTTGGGCGTGGTGGCCCGGGGGTAGCCGTAGGCGTGCACGTGGTCGCGACGGAAAGTCTCGATGGTGACGAGCACCACGCGCTTGTAGGGCAAGCTGGCGGTGCTGGAGGAGGCCACGATCTGCTCGAAGCGGAGGGGCTCGACCTGGAATCCCGCGGCGGCCTCCTCGTGCACCATCTGCACCTCGAAACAGGCGAAGGCGGTGGTGGCGCCTGCGGGTACCGTGGCGAGGATCTCGACGTCCTGCCAGGGGAAATCACCGGTGTCGAAGCGGCGCTTGGCGGTGTGGAGGGTCCCGGTGCTGCCGCCGATGTGCAGGTGGAGCGCCGTCACGTCGTCCAGCGCCGGCTCGCCGCGCACCCGTGTGCTGAGCCGCAGCGTGGTGCCCGGTGTCACCGCCACGGCGGCGGAGCACAAGCTCGCCTTGGTGCCCCGCGTCCACACCAGCCGCGCGATTGCGTTGGCGTCGCGGTCGCGCGATGTCTCCACCTTGAGGCTGCCCTTGGCCTCCTGCTCGATCCAGCCATCGGGCACGCCGTCGGCCGGGGCACTATCCGCGAGCAAGCTGGCGTTGGGCAAGTCGAGCGGGACTCGCTCCACGCGGAGGGGCGACTGGGCGAGGGCGAGCGATATCCAGAGCACGGGCTGACTCTAGCCCGGTGGGGCGGGGATAGTCCCCCGCGTGCGAAAGCGCACCCCCGCCCTTCTCCTGGCCGTCGTCGCCGCGCTCGCCGCCCCGGGCTGCCTGCGCGCCTACGTGTTCTCGCGACTGCCCCAGCCGGTGATGCCGCCGCTCGAGGCCCCCGCGGGGGTGGGCTCGCTCTCTGCCGAGGCCTGCGGCGCCTGTCATGTGGAAACCTACGCCGAGTGGAAATCCTCGCAGATGGCGCGCAGTTGGACCGACCCGGTGTTCCAGCTCGACTTCACCCACCAGGGCTCGGTCTACGCCTGCCGGTACTGCCACGCGCCCATCCCCCAGCAGCAGCCGGAAGTCGTCACCGGGCTCAGTTCCTTGCGCCCGGTGCGCGGCGAGGGGGAGCCAAACCCCGCTTACGATGAACGCCTCCGCGACGAGGGCGTCACCTGCGCCGCCTGCCACGTGCGCGAGGGCGCCGTGCAGGGTCGTTTCGAGGGTCACCAGGCGCCCCACCCGGTGACGGTCCGCGCCGACTTCGGCAGCGCCGAGGACTGCGGGACTTGTCACCAGTCCCCGGCCCCGCCCTTCACCCCCCTCGAACGCCCCCTGCTCGACGCGGTGGCCGAGTGGGAAAGTTGGAAGGCCGTCACTGGGCGAACCGACGACTGCGTGGACTGCCACATGGCGGTCGTCGAGCGCGCGCTCACCGCTTGGACGCCCGCCCGCGAGGCCCACCGCCACGATTTCCCCGGCGCCTGGAACGACGACCTCGCTCGCCAGGCGATCCGGGTCGGCCCCGTCGAGCGTACCGCCAACGGTGTTTCAGTGACCGTCACCAACCTCGCTGGCCATCGTTTCCCTTCCTCCGACCCAGCGCGGGCGCTCCGGCTCCGCGTGCGACTGGCGACGAGTGATGGTCACGACGCCAAGCAGGAAGTGGTGCTGGATCGAAGGGTGGAGTTCCCCAGCTACACCGAGCGCTGGGATACGACCTTGGCCCCCGGGGAAAGCCGCGTCGTCGACTTCCCCTTCCCCGCCGCGAGCCTGTCCCTGGCCACTGGCGCGACCGTCGACATCGAGTGGTCGCGACTTACCAACGCGATCCCATCGGTCCGCGCGCTCGAAAGCGCGCCGGCCCTGCTGCACAGCACCACGACGGCGTGGTAGTACCCCCCGCCTTTTGACCGACCGGAGCAACCGATGCGCATTCTCCTCGTGCAGCCCGCGCCCTTCGAAGAGCGCCGCCTCGGCCTCGAGAACACCGTGTGGCGCTCCGAGCCAGTGTCGCTCACGTCGATCGCCGCGATGGTGCCCGAGCACGAGGTGCGCATCCTCGACATGCGCTGCGAGAAGCCGGCCGTGCTCCCCGAGGTGCTCAGCAGCTGGAAGCCCGACGTCGTCGGCACCACCGCGATGACGACGGACGCCTACCAGGCGCAGGCCGTCTTGCGGCTGGCCAAGCAGATCGTCCCCGAGGCGCTCACCCTCATCGGCGGCCACCACTGCACGCTCAACACCGCGAGCTACTACGTCGATTGGGTCGACGTCGTCGTGCTCGGCGAGGGGGAGCTGGTGTTCAAGGAGCTGGTGGAACGCTGGGGCGCCGAGCGTTCCACCCGCGTTTTCGAGGGACTTCAAGGCACCGACGTGCGCGCCCCCGACGGCAGCCGCATGAAGCACGGCAAGGCCAAGAACGCGCCCAACCTCGATCACTTGCCCGCGCCTGCCAGGCACCTGGTGGCGCAGTACCACGGCCAGTACTTCTTCCTCGCCGCCAAGCCGATGGCGAGCATCTTCACCAGCCGCGGCTGCTCCTTCGACTGCAACTTCTGCGCGATCTGGGAGTTCTACGATCGACGCACGCGCTTCCTCAGCGCCGAGGTGATCGCCGACCGCATGGCCGCCTGCGAGGAGCCGTTCATCTTCCTGCTCGACGACAACTTCATGACCCGGGCGGATCGCCTGGAGAAGCTGGCCAGCGAGCTCGAACGCCGCAAGATCAAGAAGTTCTTCATGACACAGGGGCGGAGCGACTTCATCGCCGAGCATCCCGAGCTCATCGCGCGCCTCGCCAAGGTGGGCCTGATGGGCGTGCTCAGCGGCTACGAGACCAACGACGAGAAGGCGCTCGAGGGCCTCCGCAAGCGCAACACGCTCGACAACAACATCAAGGCCGCGAAGATCCTCAAGGACAACGGGATCATCTCCACCGGCATCTTCATGGTCCGTCCCGAGTTCGACCGGGCCGACTTCGCCGGGCTCTTCGAGTACATCGAGTCGCTCGGCGTGGCCATCCCTCTGGTCACCATCCTGACACCGCTGCCCGGCACGGAGATGTGGAAGAAGTACCGAGAAGACTTGCTCACGGAAGACTTCCGTCTCTTCGACCTGCTCCACGCGGTGACGCCCACGAAGCTGCCCCGCGAGGAGTTCTACAAGGAGTACGTGGGCTGGAAGCGCGTGGGTCGCACCAGCATGAAGGCCTGGTTCAACCGGAAGACCATGCTGAAGCGCTGGGATTTCTACCTCCGCGCTGCGCCCAACTTCCCCGAGATGGTGTGGCAGCGCGTCCGCTACCAGCGCATCCAGTTCGACCCGCAGAGCTACCTGCGCGACGAGGTGGGCATCATCCGCTCCAACCACTCCCCGCGCCGCCCGGTCGACGAGGTGTCTCTTGCAAGCAAGTGAGTTCCTGAAAGACCTGCGCCGGGAGATCGAGCATCACCCGGCGGTGAATCACGTCTTCTTGATGCGCGTGGGCACCACGCCCTTCACGCGCGAAGACTACCGGGTTTTCGGGCTCAACCACTACCCACTGGTGGGCACCTTCTGCCGCTACATGGAGCACTTGTTGCTCAACGCGCCCGATTCTGACAGCAAGTCCTGGATCGCGAAGGTGCTGGTCGACGAGTACGGCGAGGGTAGCGACGGCGAAGACCACGCGCAGCTCTACCGGAAGTTCCTCACCGCCTGCGGCGTGGGCCCCGGGGAAGAAGACAAGGAGCCGCTCGACCCGCGCGTGGTGGAGTTCATCCGCGAGCACCTCCGCCTCGTCACCGAGGAGCCCTTCCTCGTGGGCCTCGGGGCCTTGGGCCCCGGGCACGAGTGGGCCATCCCCAGGATGTTCGTGCCGATCATCGACGGCTTGCGTCGCGCGGGCTTCGAGGAGCGCGAGATCATGTACTTCACGCTTCATACCTTGCAAGATCAGGACCACGGTCGCTGGCTGGAGGAGGCCTTGTCGATCATGGTTCGCACCCCGGAAGACGCGGCCCAGGTGCGCCGCGGCGCGCTCCTCTCGATGCAAGCCCGGCAACGTTTCTGGGACGGCGTCCAGGCCCGGGTGGTGCGCTGGCGCCAGCCGGTTCACATGTGGGACATCCCCGAGCGAGCGCGGCTCTGGGCGGCGCGACACCAGCCCACGCTCGCGCAGGTGGCGCCCTCTCTCGGCGTGAAGCTTGCGGTCTACCGGCCGCAGGTGCGAAAGTACGCGGGACTCGAGGCCTGAGTGTTCCTGCTCGTGGCGGCCGCGCTCGCGGCGCCGACCCTGCTCACCGAGGCGCTCGGCGCCGATCTCGGTGATTCCCCTTCCCTCGTGCACGCCCAGGGCCAGTGGTGGCTCTACGCCTGCGAGGGGGGCTCCGTCACCCTGCACACCTCGGCCGACGCGCGCACCTGGACCGACGCGGGGGTGGCGTACGCACCGAGCACAGTGAACGACAGCGAGGGTGCCTGTCCCGCGAGCGTGCTCGCCGACGCCGGCATCGATGGCCACGACTGGGGCATGTGGTACGCCGCGACGGCCGACGACGGCACGCAGACGATCATGCTCGCCACCAGTGACGATGGTCGCGCCTGGTCGCCCTGGGGCGTGGCCTGGGCCTGTGGCAAGAACCCATGCGGCGCCCCCGTCGCGATGCGCGTGGGCAAGTACCACCTCTGGGTACACACCGAGGCCGACGACAACGGCGGCACGCGCCTACGCGTGCACAAGAGCGAGGACGGAACGACCTGGTCGAGCGGACTTCCGTTTGTCCTCCCGGGCGGCGAGACCGAGATCGACATCGCCTACATGGGCGGCGGTTACCGCGTGCTCGCCAGCAACGGCGCCGGGGCCGTTCTCTACGAGGGCGTGGAGATCGAGGGCGAGATGACCGAGGTGGCCCGCCTCGACAACTGCCAGCCAGGGGGCGTAGCCCTGGCCCGCGATCCCGACGGCATCGTCGACAACACGGCCGACTTCCTTGGGCTTGTCACCGGTCCCTCGCCCGTCCTCTTGACCGGTGTGTCAGAAACCGAGAGCCTTCCCTGCGCGGTCGACACCTGGGACTCGGGCATCGGTGGCGGCGAGGAGGGGTGTGGAGGCTGTGGTGGGTCGGCGCTGCTCTGGCCGCTGGTGCTCATCGGTCGCCGAGAGCGGGCACGATGATCACGCTCGTTCCCGGATCCCCGAGGCGGTAGAGCACGTCCATCTCGTCGTTCATCACCGCCACGCAGCCGAGCGTCCAGTCGAACGGCGAGCCCCAGGGGTTGCCGTGGATGAAGATGTCGCCGCCCATGGCGGTGCCCTGGCTCGGTCGCTGTCCCTTCGCGATGGCCGCCCGCACCGACGATGCCGTCGTGTCGGAGATGACCCCCGCGGCGAGCGAGCGGGTCACGTCGTCGGCGTTGGGGTAGTTCACCCCCAGCGACCGGTAGTACGAGCTGTTCGGGTTGCGATGGGTGAGCCGGTACCAGCCCTCCGGAGTCTTGAGGTCGCCCTGTTTGACCTTCGGACCCTCGTCGCCCGCGGGGCCGAGCTGCGCGCTGAAGCAGGTTCCCGGAAGGAGCTGGTCGGCCTCGTACACGCCGATGGCCCGGTCGGCCTTGGCCACGAAGAAGGTGCGCCCCGACGAGCGCGCGTCGCTCGCGTAGGGCTCGGGCAAGATGGCGGGGCAATCAGCGGCCGCCGCGAGCAGGGTGGACAGGATCATCGAGGGGTAGAGCGCCGGTAGCGCGAGATCGGACACCCGGCCCCCGGGGAAGTTCCCGGCCGACCGGGTTAGCTCCGGTCCGCCCGGAGATTTGCACCGATGCTGCACCGCTTCGCCCTCGTCTATGGCGTGCTCGCCAAGACCTTCCACGTGCGGGTGGTGCCGCTTCTGGTCGTGTGGTTCTACCTCGCGCTTCGCGTGAAGGTGTGGTTCTGGATGCTCATGGACCGGGTGATCTTCCCGAGCCTCGGCCGCACCGAGGTACGCCGGCCGATCATCATCGTGGGCAACCCGCGCACCGGCACCACCTTCCTCCACCGCTGGCTGGTCGACCACGGCTTCGGCGTGGGCCTACAGCTCTTCCGTTCCCTCTACCCCTCCATCATCATGCAGAAGGTGCTTCGTCCCTTCCTGCCTCTGTTGGAGAAGGTGAGTCCCGCACGCTTCCACAACTCGGCCGCCCACAAGACCAACCTCACCAGCATCGAGACCGACGACGTGACCGGCTTTTTCCGCTACTTCGACGGCTTCTTCCTCTATGGTTTCTTCCTGACATGGTCCGACGAGGATTGTGTACCCCTGATCGATCCCGACGTGCGTGACACCACCGCGCGCGACTTCGATTGGCTCGAAGCGGTGTGGAAACGAAGCCTCGTGGCCCAGGGCGGTGATCGCGTGGTGGCCAAGCTGTTCACCACCGGCCCGCGCGTGCCTGCCTTCCTCCAGCGTTTCCCCGACGCGCACATCCTCTACATGGTGCGCGACCCGGTGGAGGTGATCCCGTCCACCTACTCGCTGGTCACCGGCGTGCTCGACAAGGCCTTCGGCTACTGGTCCTTGCCCGAGGCCACGCGCGCGCGATTCAACGAGCGTTTCTACAAGGCGCTGGTGATGCTCTTCGAGCGGTTCCACCGCGACTGGGCGAGTGGCAAGATTGACCGCAAGCGCGTGATGGTCGTGTCCTACGACCGCATGATGAACGACTTCGAGGGGCTCATGGCCGAGATGGTGCCCTTCTTCGACATGAACCCCACGCCCGAGCAGATGGACGCGATCAAGCAGACGGCCGAGAAGCAGCGGGCCTACAGCTCGGGCCACAAGTACAACCTGGAGAAGTACGGGTTGTCAGCGGAGCGCATCCGCAAGGACTGCGCGTTCGTCTATGAAACGTGGCTCACCCCCGCCTCGGCTAGCCCCGGCTCCCACTGACATAGGCTGCCGCCACCTCGGTGCGCGGCGAGCCAAACACCTGGGCCGTCCTCCCGTGCTCGGCGAGGTAGCCCACCCCCTCGCGCACCCAGAAGACAGCGGTGTGATCGGCGATGCGCCGCGCCTGGGCGAGGTTGTGGGTCACGACGATGACCGTGTACTTGCCGCGCAGCGACGCCACGTGGTCCTCCACGACGCCGCTGGCGATGGGATCGAGGGCGGAGCAGGGCTCGTCGAGCAGGATGACGCTCGGTTCGAGGGAGAGGGCGCGCGCGATGCACAGGCGCTGTTGTTGCCCCCCCGAGAGAGCGAGCGCGGGACGGTCGAGCCGGTCCCGTACCTCCGTCCACAGGCCCACGGCCCGGAGCGCCGTCTCGACGCGTGCCTCCACGTCGCCGAAGCCGTGGGCCCGCAGCGGGAAGGCCAAGTTCTCCCTCGTCGACAGGGGAAAAGGGTTGGGCTTCTGGAAGATCATCCCCACCCGTCGGCGGTGGGCGGTGAGGTCGAGCCCTGGATCGAAAACATCGACGCCACCGACGCGGGCGCGCCCGGTTGCCCGCGCACCGGGGACCAGATCAACGAGGCGATTGAGGCACGACAAGAAGCTCGACTTGCCACATCCGGACGGCCCGACCAGCGCGAGGACCGTCCCGGACGGCACCGTGACGTTCACGTCGGCGAAGGCGGGGACGGACCGATAGGACAGGCCCAGCTGCTCAACTTCGACGCCGAGGGTCATGGCCGGGCCCACCGGCCGAAGAGCGACACCACCGCGTTGATCGCCAGCACCGCCACGATCAGCACACTCGCGCTGGCGTGGGCGCTGGGCTCGCCGCCGGGCACGTTGCTGGCGAGGTCGTACACGTGGATCGAGAGAGCCCGTCCCGAGTCCATGAGGCTCTCGGGCCACCGATCGACGTAGCCACTGGTGAAGATGAGGGCCGCGGTCTCGGCCAGGGCGCGTCCGACCCCCAGCACGAGTCCCACGCCGATCGACGGGGCCGCCACCCGGAAGGCCACGCGGCCAAGGTAGTCCGCCTGCCCAACACCCAGCGCGGCCGCGCCGAGGCGGTAACTCTCGGGCACCGCGCGCAGGCCCTCCTCGGTGCTCTTCACGAGGATGGGCACCACCATGCAGGCGAGTGTCAGGCCGCCCGACAGGATGGAGAAGCCGAGCCCCAGCGCCTTGCAGAAGAAGGCGTTGCCGAAGAGGCCAAACACGATGGACGGCACACCAGCGAGCACCTCCAGCGACAGGCGGACGGGCCGCGCCCAGGCGCCGCGCTGCTCGGCGAGGAAGGCGCCGGTGCCCACCCCGAGGGGTACTGCCGCAGCGAGGCACACGCCGAGGATCGCCAGCGTCGAGACCACGACCGGCCCCACGCCGCCCTCTCGCCCCGCGTCGGACACGGGCTCGACGAGGAAGCACAGCGAAAGTCGCGACCAGCCGCCGAGGAGCGTGTCCCCGAGCACGCTGCCGAGGGCCAGCGCGCAGGCCACGACCGCCGTCCAGGCCAGGCCCGAGAGCACGCGGTCACGCATGGCGCGGCCCCAATCGCGAGGCCCCGAGCGACAACACGGCGACCATCGCGAGCAGCACCGCGCCACTGACGAAGAGGGCGCCGCGGTGCGTGCCCTCGGCGTAGGACATTTCGAGCGCGATGTTCGCGGCGAGAGTGCGCACCGGGGCGAAGAGGCTCCCCGGCACCTGCACCACGTTGCCCGCCACCATGAGCACCGCCATCGTCTCGCCGAGGGCCCGCGCCGTGGCGAGCACCACCGCGGCCCAGAGCCCGGCACTGGCCCCGGGGAGCACCACCGCGCGCAGGGTGTCGGCCCGGCCGAGACCCAGGGCCACCGCAGCCTGCACCTGCGACGCGGGCACCGCCGCCATCGCCGCCTCGGCGAGGAGCGCAATCGTGGGCAGGATCATCAGCGCCAGCACCAGCCCCGCTGCGAGCAAGCTGGCACCGGGCGGGGCGTGCGCCGCGATGCGCGGCACCAGCACCGACAGCCCCCACAAGCCGTAGACGACACTCGGGATCCCGGCCAGCAGGCCCACGGCGGCACGGTAGGGCCCGCGCGCCCAGCTCGGCGCGTAGAAGAGGCTCCACGTCGCGACGAGCAGACCGAGCGGCGCCGCGAGGCACACCGCCAGCGCCGTGCTCAGCGCCGTCCCCGCGAGCATGGGCACGAGGTTGAAGCGCCCGCTGGTGGGGTGCCAGGACGGGTCGCCCACCCACGCCGTGACGCCCACGGTCGCGACCGCGGTCCACGCTTCCCTCGCCACGAAGGCGCCGATGGAGACCAGGATGAGCGCCGACAGCGCCCCCGCCGAACAGAGCAGCGCCGACAGGGCCCGGTCGCGCCTACTCGACCGGGACGAAGAACTGCCCATCCACCAGGTCGTGCTGGGCCTCGGCGCGCGCGAAGGCGATGAACTCGGCGGCGAGGCCCTCGGGCTCGCCCCGGGTGACGAGGTTGAGCGGCCGGGACAAGGCGAAGCTGCCGTTCTTGACATTCGCCACCGAGGCCTCCACGCCGTCGAGGGGCAGGAGCTTGATCGGCGCGCCCTGGTCGCGCTCGAACTCAGCCGCGCCCACGGAAACGTAGCCAATCGCGCCCGGGTTGGCGGCCACGGTCTTGATGCCCTGGGCGTTGTCGCCGATCACCACGCTCGCCTTGATCGCGGTGGTCTCGAGGGCGAAGAACTGGCAGAAGAGCTCCAGCGTGGAGCGTCCCTCGGCCTTGTTGATCACGCTGATCGGCAGGTCGGATCCGCCCAGGGACGACCAGTTGACGGTGCCGCCCGTGTAGACCGAGACCACCTGGTCGCGAGAGAGCGAAGCGACTGGGTTCTCGGCGTGCACGATCAGCGCGATGCCATCGAGCGCGATCGTGGTGAACACCAGGCCCTCGGGGTCGGCATCCTTGCGCGCGCGCGAGGCCATGCCGATGTCGGCCGTGCCGCTCGCCGCGTCGCTCACGCCGCGCGAAGACCCGCCGGTCTGCACGTCGATGCGGGCGCCCGGGCGACGGTCTTCGAATCGACGTGCCAGCTCGCTCGCCAGAGGGGCTACGGTGCTCGATCCAGTGAGCGTGAGTCGCGACGCCGCCGAGTCATCGTCGGCGCAGGCGAAGAAAAGGAGGGCGAGGCTCATATGCGTCCCCGTGCATAACTAGACGCCCCCCGAGTGTGCCAGTCCCCACATCCACCGGCCGACCGATTCTTATTCTACGGCCACCCGGCAGCAACCCAGCTCCACGGTAGGCACGTCGCCGAGGTCGCGACGCACCTGCTCGGAGAGGCCGTAGATCACGCGTTTCCCGGCCCGCTGCCGGGTGAGCACGCCAAGCTCGTGCAAGGCCATGAGGTGCCTCGAGGCCTGGTACTGCTTCACGTCGAGCCGCGCCGTGACCTCATTGACCGACATCGGTCCCTCGCGCAGCGTGGAGATGATCTTCAGGCGGATCGGCTCGGCCAGGGCCCGGAGCACGGGCGCGCACTGGTCGACGGTGAGGACCGGGAGCTTCACGGGGTCGGGTGTATCACCGAGGGCGGTGGCGTAGCGCCAACGCGGCCCCGGCCGCGATCACCAGGGACAAGGGCGGCACCGCGCCGCCCGTGACGGCGCAACAGGGATACGACGCAGCGTATGGCGCCATGATCATCGCGTCCCGGAACTCCACGGTGTGCACCTCGCGGTAGAGGCTGCCATCGTCACCGAGGTACTCGAACTGGAGCTCGTCAGCCGTCTCCGCGACGAGCGACTCGCGGTCGAGCACGTAGAAGCTGGCCTCAGGGTCGACCTGGTAGAGCGCGGTTCCGAGGCCGCTATACACGTCTGAGGGGCCCCGCGTGACCACGTGATCGGAGCCGCAGGTCTCGAGTTCGGAATCGTACTCGACCGTGAAGACGACGGTGGCGTCGGGATCATAGCGCCCTTCCACCACCTCCACGGTGCCGCTCTCGCGGTAGAACTGGTGGGGGTAGCAGCGGCAGGGGGTACCGACCATTGGCTCGGCGCAGGGGGTCTCGCCCGGGGCCTCGCAGGTGAACTCCGCCCGCACCCGCATGCCGATGACGGGGACACCGCAGGCGAGGAGGTGGGCGGCGAGGAACACGCGGAATCATACCTCCCGAACGACCGGAGGATATCCGCCAGGAGTGCATTGTCATCGCGACGAGACAAGTCAGGCCGCCCAGGCGAGCCGCGCGTTCCCAGCAACATCCTCGCGGATCGGCTCGCCCAGGAAGCCGCACGTGACCAGGTCGACGGGACGCCCCCGGAACAACCGCTCCAACTCGGCCTCGAGGGCGAAGAACCGCAAGCCCACGCGGGCCCCGGGCTCGAACTCCACGAGGACATCGACGTCGCTCTCGGGGCGGAAGTCGTCCCGCAGGACCGAGCCGAAGAAGCTCAGGCGCTGCACGCGGTAGCGTCGGCAAATCGCCGCGAGGGCCTCGGCGTCGTAGCCGAGTCGAGCAGCGGGATCGGGGTCCATCGCGTGATTGTAGCCTGACCGACCGCCGCTGGTCGAGCCGCGGCCGCCGCGGCGCCTCCCCGATTCAGCGACGTGATGCTCCACGACGCCGCACGCCGATCAACCCGGCCACGACGCCCAGCAACCCCGGCGCCACGTGCCCGCCGTTGCAGGCGCCGCACTCCTCGGGGAGCGTCCCCGGCTCGTCGACGTCCTGTCCCTCGTCGGTATCGGGGTCGGCCGGGGTGCCGGAGTCCACGAGGCCCGAATCGACTGGATCCTCGTCGCCCACCTCGCCCTCGTCGCCCCCGGACCCGTCGTCGCCATCGGCAAGCCAACTCTCCACCAGCCCGATGGTGTCTTCCGCCGCGTAGCGCTCGCCGAAGCTGATCATCCATGCGTCGTCGTCGTCGGCCGCGCCGGCCTCGATGAGCAGCTCGCCGGTGATGGGCGAGGCGTAGAGCAAGTCCAGGTGCGACAGGTTCGCGATGTGGCTCTCGATCACGACCGCGCCGCGCGAGGTGAGCATGTTCTCGTCGTTGGCGCTGTCGAGGAACACCAGGCCGTCGGACTGCCCCGAGATCTCCCCGATCACGAGGTCGCCCGAGAGCACGCCCTGGAGCTCCTCCTCGGTGAGCTCCTCGGACATGATCCCCTCGCCGACCGCACTGGCGATGACATCGGCCCAGGTTTCCCGTTCTGCCTTGCCGAACTCGGCCCAGCTCTCGCCAAACTGCGTGGCCGCCCAGTCCTCGTAGCCGTTCGGCATCAACGGGTTCTCCCCGGCGAGCAGGAACAGCTCCACGGCGGGATCGACCCCGTTTTGCTGCAACGCGGCAAGCACACCACCCCCGGCGTCGACGACACCGTCGATACCGTCGGAGTAGGTGTAGTAGCCGTAGCCCCCCTCGTAGGTGCTGTACCAGTCCTGCTGGTAGGCGTAAGGTCCGAGCCAAGTCAGTGAGCCCGGGAGCGGGTGATCCTGGCGCGCGTAGATCTGCCGGTGACCGGGGAAGAGGTCGCCCTCCTCGGCGTAGAAGTCCTGGGCGCGCAGATCCTCGGAAACCCAGCTCGTGCCCGTGCCGTAGGGGTAGTACTCTTCCCACGCCGAGGGAGAGAAGGTGCTCTCGGCGTCGAGCGAGAGGAAGTTGCCTGTCGACCAGCGAAAGGCCGTGTCGATGCCCTTCAGCGGGGTGGCAATCAAGACCAGCCGTCGGATGTCGCCCTGGTAGGGGGTGCCGACGCGCTCGTAGGCGGCGCCGGTGCTGCCCTCGCCCCAGCCCGCGACGCCACCGTTCGAGGCGTAGATCGCGGCGGAGATGCCGCCCTTGCTGTGCGCCACGACGTCGACCTGGGCGGCGCCGGTGCGTTCCTTGATGCGCGCGATGGCGTCGGCGACCTGCTCCGCCTGCTGGAAGGCGTCGCCGTGCGGGTGCGCGAAGGTCATCGCGTAGACCGGCTTGCCGAGTAGATCCTCGTGCCATGCCATGGTGATGAAGCCGCGCGAGCCATTGTCGGCCGCGCCCGGGACGAAGAGCACCGGCGTTCCGCTCGCGATCGCGGCGCTCGGCCCCACGTGGAGGAGGAACTTCGAGGTGTGGGGCGTCTCCGACTGGAAACAGTCAGCGATGTAGGGTGCCCAGCTCGCGTCGCGGGGCCAGGCGGTCACGTCGTTGAACTCGCCCTCGCCGAACAGCGTCCGGTCGGGGTCTTCGTGCAGCTCGATGGCGCTCCACAGCCGGACGCTGCCCTCGAGGTCTTCCACCTCGGTGCCGGTGTACACCTCCGCCGGGGATGCTGGATCGAAGCCGGTGGTAGCCATCGCGAGGGGGATGAGGATCATGGCAGGAACTCCTCGAGCGCCGCGTTGAAGGCGCGAGGTGCGTCGTGGTGAACGGTGTGGCCCGCGCCCTCGATGAGGAGGAGTCGCGAGTGGGGGACGAGCTGGTGGGCGCGCTCGGCGATGGCCCGGGTGCGGCCGCCAGTGAAGATGGGGTTGGGGATCATGCGGTCGTCGCTGCCATACACGATCAACGTGGGAACCGCGATGTCTCGTGCGCGGGCACCGACGGGGTGGTCGAGCATCCCGGCGATGGAGCGCGACACGGCCACGCTCGTGCCGCCGAAGCGTGGGTTGAGCCCGAGCCGCACGCGCTCCTGGATCAGCCGCTCCACGCCGTCGTCGACCTCGTTGAACACCATGGTGACGAAGTTGGCGCGCACCTGCTCCTCGCTCGACTCCATGGCCCGAGACTCGGTCCAGAAGGCCTTCATGAAACTCGCGGCGCCCAGGTCGAAGGACTCGAAGCCGGCCGGCGCGGAGAGCGCGAGGCGCTCCACGCGCTCCGGGTGACGCAGCGCCAGCTCCATCGCCACCTGCCCACCCATCGAGTGACCCACGACCGTGGCCCGCTCCACGCCCACCGCAAACATCCAGTCCGCCACGACATCGGCGTACCAGGGCGGCGTGCAGGGCGCGTCGGGCCGACCGCTGGCGCCGTAGCCAGGCAAATCGAGCGCGAGCACGCGGTGGTCCTTTGCGAAATGCTCGAGTTGGTACTCCCAGAAGCCAGTGTAAGACGACAGGCCATGGATGAACACGACGGGATCACCCTCGCCGCCGCTATCGACAAAGGCGATGTCGATGTCGTTGACCACCGTGTGTTGAACCGGGAGGGGCGCCCAGAGGTCGCCCGGCTCGATGGGGCCGAGGCCGGCGTAACGGGGCGCGCAGCCGAAGAGCGCGAGCATCGCAGGGATCATCCGAACACCAGCCAGTCCAGGGAGAGGAGCATCGTCCACGGCGTTTGGGACAGGTCGGTACCCGCGACGCCGGCGCCAATGGCCGACACGTTGAGGAGCGGCAGCGGGCGACCGGACACGCGCCCATTGAACTCGGTGCCGAGCACGTTGGCCGAGGCGTCGCGGGCGTGGGCCACGCCCAGGGTCAGGCCGAGCCGGTTGGGCACCGCGTCGAAGCCGACACTCGACGACACCGCGAGGAGCCCGGCGCCTTTGCCCGACACGTCGGGGACCACCGAGATCGCGCGGTTGATGGCACCGGGATCGGGGAAGAGCAGGTAGCTGCCATGCGTGGCGTGGACCGCGCCGACGATGCCCCAGCTGTTGGCCGTGAGGACGCCGGTGTAGGTGTCGTCGCCGTCCTTGTCGCCCGTGGCGTAGAGCGCCTCGATACGGGCCACGGATCCGTCGCCCGGCGCGTAGCGCCAGCGTCCCTCGACGTCGGCGAGGACACCGGACACGCTGATGTCGCCATGGTCCGCCACGTAGATCTTGCCCACGTTGCCCACAATCACCCCGTGCACGCCCACCGGCCCCGCGTCGAGCGCGGCGTTGTAGCCCATGTCCGCCGCGATCCAGCCGATGTCGACGTCGACCTCGGGCGACAGCTCGTCGGGCGCCGTGCGGAAGTCGAGTCGCGGCCCTCCCTGCATCTCCGAGAGCGCAGAGGAGGGCCCAGAACCGAGCAGACCCGCGCTGCCACCGGCGCGATCACGCAGGAACCAGCCGTGAAGCCCCAGGCGCGTGGCGTGGGCGGGCGCCAACTGCAGGTCGGCGACCGCGAGCGACACGTCGTCGCCATCGGCGAAGGCTTGCTCGTAGAGGGTGAAGCCACCCACCCGGTAACGCAGGGTTTCCGCCGAGGGCGATCCCACCTTGCCGTACATCGCCACGCCGGCCGCCTCGGTGCCCCAGAACATGAGCCGCCCGCCGCTGCGCAGCAAGTCATCGAGGCGCGAGCGGGACGGGTCGTTCACCCCATCGCCCACGAACTGCAGGCCGACCACTAGGGTTTGGCCCTTCAAAAGCTCGAAGCGCCCCGCCAGCCGCCGCGTCTGCAAGTTCACCGAGTCCGCGCCAATCGCGGCGCCCGTGTTGCCGCCGGTCCCGTAGCTGCTGTCGCCGAAGGCGAAGTCCACCTCGAAGGCGGCGTCGAGTGCAGCGCGGCCATCGAGCAGGCTGGGCGCGTAGGTGAAGAAGGCACCGACCCGCTCCTCGGTGTAGGCCCCCGTGTCCTCGCCGGTGGTGGTGGAGTTAGTGCCGCCCAGCTCGCCAATCACCTGGCCGTTGACCAGTGGGTTGGTGGTGATCACGTCGGTGGTGACCGCCCGAGCCGAGAACGTGCCGAGGAAGCTCAATCCTCCCTTGGCCTCCGGGGACGGTCGCACCTCGTCGGCGCGCGCCTCTGCGGGAAGGGCGGCGTCTTGGGCGAGCGCCAGAGCGGCGATAGAAACCAACATTACTGCCGCCGATAGGTCTGGACGTTGGCGCCGGGCTCAAGCTGCGGCCCGGAGCTCGAACCGAAGCCCTCTTCTGGTGTTGGCGCCACGTAGCCGTAGTCTGGTTCGGTGATCACCACCTCGTAGCTTAGTTTATCGCCTTCGACCTCATAGATCCCGTGTGAGACCGCGCTCGACGGGCTGGTTTGCACCAGCTCGATGTTCGCGGGGCGGGTGGAGGTGTCGGTGGTGTAGCTGCCCTTGAAGGTGGTGGACTGGCCGTCTGTGTCGGTGGCCACCACGATGTAGGTGCCGCCCGATGTGAAGCCCGCGGTGATCCGGTCGAAGTAGGGCGCGAAGAGCTCGCTCAGGTCGTCGCCCTCGCTGAGCCAATCGCCCACCAGGGTGTCAGCGTCGGTGTCGCTATCGGAGTCCGCGTCGGTGTCCGTGTCGCTGTCGGCATCCGCGTCGGTATCGGTATCGGTATCGGTATCCGTGTCAGCTTCGTCCTGCAGCGCCGCGTTGACGTAGGTGCCGGGCGACTCCACGTCGTCGGGCAGGCAAGCAAGCAGGGCGATGAGGCTCACCCGCTCTCGTTATGCTGCGATGCAACATCCCGCAAGGCGATTTCTTTCAGCGCGACCTTGTCCACCTTGCCCGAGGCCGTGGTCGGCAGCGTGGAGAGCACGGTGATATACCTTGGAACCTTGTACTTCGCGAGTCGCTCCGAGAGGTGTGCCCGCAGACTCGCGACGCTGATGCTTGCCCCGGGCAGCGGGGCGACGAAGGCGGCCCCCACCTCGCCCCAGCGGGGGTCGGGCACCCCGATCACCGCGCAGGCACTGATACATCCCGAGCCATGTATCACCGACTCGACCTCAGGTGGATACACGTTTTCTCCGCCTGAAATGTACATCTCCTTGATACGTCCGCACACGTAGAAGTAGCCGTCGACGTCGCGCTCCAGCACATCGCCGGTGCGGAACCACCCGTCGCCCATCGCATTCTGCGTTGCAGCATCGTCGTCGAGATAACCGCCGCACACCGCCGGGCCCGAGAGCCACAACTCGCCCGGCTCGCCGGGCGCACACTCGGCGCCATCCGGCCGTACCAGTCGGGCGGCCACGTGCGCTGCCGGCATGCCCACGCTGCCCCACTTCGCCTCCACCATGCTCGGCGGCAGGGAGAAACAATTGGGGCCCACCTCGGTGAGGCCAAAGCCCTGTCGCAGCGGAATGTCGCGCTCGCGGTAGCGCAGCAAGAGCGGCATCGGCAAAGCCGCACCACCGACCAGCGCGTCGCGCACCGAGCCGAGGTCGGTGCTCTCGAAGGCGGGATGATCGGCCATCATCTGGAAGATGGTTGGCACGCCCATCAGGAGGGTCACCCGTTCCTCGGCGATGAGCGCGAGCGATTCGGCGGGCTCGAAGCCCCGGGCGAGCACCACCCGGCCACCGCGCCAGAAAAGGGGTGTGCTCAGGCAGTTCAGCCCCCCGGTGTGGAAGAGCGGCGTGAAGGTGAGCGTGCTGTCGCTCGCGACGAGGTCGCAGGCCAGCTGCGTGTTGACTGCGTTCCAGTGGAGCTGCTGGTGCGTGAGCAGCGCACCCTTGGGCCGACCGGTGCTGCCCGAGGTGTACATCAGCACCCAGGGTGCATCGAGCGCCGATCCGGGACCGGTGACCGGGTCGGAATCGGGGTCGTCGACCAGACCGACACCGGGAAGCCGCCCGGCCATCGAGGGGTCCACGAGCAAGAGCCGGGGACGCGAGTGCTCTACCTGCCAGCGAAGCTCGGGATCGGCCAGCCGCCAGTTCATCGGGAACAAGGTGGCGCCCAGCTCGGCGCAGGCAAAGAGTAGGAGGAAGGTCTCGGCCCGGTTCGGTGCGAGCACGGCCACGCGGTCGCCAGGGCCCACGCCCTCCGCGCGGAGTCGTCCCGCCCAGCGCAGGGCGTCACGCTGCATCGCAGCATATGTCCAGCGACGGTCGCTTGCTACGTCGTACAGGGCCTCCGCCTCGGGACGGAAACGGGCATGCACCTCGAGCCAGTTGCTGGTTGCCCTCATGCCTCGACACCGCTCCAGAACTGGTCGAGCAGGGGGTAGAACTGCCGCGGCCCCTCCGTGCCCACGACCACGCCGATGTGACCCACGTCGAGGGTCGCGGCCCGCGCGCCGGGGATGGCCTCGGCCAGGGGCAGGGCCGCCGCCGGGGGCGTGATGAAGTCCTTCTTGCAGGCGACCACCAGCGCGGGTGCCCGGATGTCTTGCACCACCGCCACGCGCCCGTGCACGATCCAGCGGCGGTGCAAGAGCGCGTCGCGCTGGTAGCCGTCGCGGATGAAGTCGCGCGCGAAGGCGCCTGGCAGCGGCACGTTCTCCTCGAGCCAGCGCTCGCGCACCAGCACCCGCGCGAGCTTCGCCGGCTCGTGGCTCGCTGCCTCGATGCCCAGGTATTTCGACACGTTTCCCACCGGGTCGAGCATCTGGAAGGCAGGCTTCATCGTCTCGACGGGCACAAGGCCCTCCGCGTCGAAGGCGGCGTCGACATCGAGCTGCCGGACGAAGTCCGCGAAGCGCCCCCCCGCCGAGAATCGCGCCGGCGCGTTGAGCGCCACCAGCGAGGCCACGCGCTCGGGGAAACGTGCCGCGAGCAAGGTCGCGATCGTGCCCCCCATGCAATAGCCCAGCAGGTGGGCACGCGGCGCGCGTGCATGCCGGGACGCCCGGTCGATACTGCGTCGCAGCATACCGACCACCTCGTCGAGCCCCTGGCCGCAGTCGGCGATCGTGGGGACACCCCAGTCCACCAGGTAGGTCGGGTAGCCCGCTGCCGACAGGGCCTCCACCAACGAACGACCTGGTTCGAGGTCGAGGATGAAGGCACGATTGATGAGCGAGGGCACCAGCACCACCGGCGCGTGTCGCACACGGCGCGGGGCGTAGTACCGGAGATCGACTCGCCCCTGGGAAAACACCACCTCCGACGCCGTGAGAGCCACCGGGGGGCGCGGCGCGGTGGCGAGGATCTGCATCCCCCGTCGGATCTTCGCCGCCGGACCGAGCCCGAGGGCGGCCAGGGCGGGGTCGAGCGGCCAGGCGGGGAGCGGGCTCGAGGCGCCGGTCACCGGGCGGCCGCCGAGTCGCGCGCCGCCACCACCGGCAGCGCGTGCCACTCCATGATGCGTCGCGGCAAGGCCGCTCCGGCGCACACACCCACGTGGCCCCCCTTCAGCGTGCCCGTGGTCACCGCGCCGCCCCAGCGGCGGGACAGGGCGTGCGCCGCCTCGGGGGGCACGATGTGGTCGTCGCCCGCCGCCACGGCGGTGGCGGGAACGGTGGCGCACGCGAGATCCACCGCCCGCCCGTCCATCAGCCATCCGCCCTCGATCAGCGCGTTATCGAAGTAACAACGCCGCACGTATTCGCGGTAGGCCTCGCCGGGGAAGTCGACGCCGTCGTTGTTCCAGGCCTCGAGCGCCGTCCAGAGCTCCCGGAAGCCCTCGTCAGGGAAGCGGTCGACGAGGCCCTTGTACTTGGCCGCGAGGCCCATCGGGCGCAGCCAGCGGAAGCTGTCCTGCATCAGCTCGCGGGGGAAGTTGCCGAAGCCATCGACGATCGCGTCGAGGGGGAAAGACTCCGGACGCGCCCAGCGTGACAGCCGCCCAGAGGCGTGGAAGTCGATCGGCGTGGCGAGGAAGAAGGCGGAGCGGGCTTGCGCACGGTCGGTGCGGGCGAGGTGCGCCGCGAGGAACGTGCCGCCCACGCAGTAGCCGAGCACATTCATGGCGGGCACGCCAGCGTGCCGACAGGCGCGATCGAGGCAGCGCCCGATCACCCGGTCGACGTAGTGACACAGCGGCGTGTCGCGATCCTCGGGGCCGGCGCGTCCCCAGTCGAGGATGTACACCGGCACGCCCTGGGCGTTGAGCGTCTCGACAACGCTGCGCCCCGGGGCGAGGTCGAAGACGGTCCAGGTGTTGATGAGCGGCATGACACAGAAGAGCGGCGCCTGTGCCGATGTGCCCTCGCGGGGCCGGAAGTAGCGCACTTTCGCCTTGCCGTCGCGATGGATCACCTCGTTCGGGCTCTGCCCGGTGCGCGCGCGAGACACCGGGTCCGTGCCGAGCCACAGCGCGGCCTGGGCGAGGTTGGCCACCATCTACTTGCCCTTCCTGCGGGCGGCTGGTACGTTTGAAAACGCGCTCTCGACCTGGGCGCTCGAGGCAACCTCCGTGGCGCTGGGCGACGCCGGGACTGCCGAAGGCGAACCGCTGGTCGCCCGTGCCGCCGCCAAATCCCCACGGATCGCGGCGAGGGTGTCGCGGAGCTCCAGCCGGGCCTCGGCGGCCTCGATCCGCGCTTCCACGACCTCTTTCTCCATGCGGCCGAGGCGGTCTTTGAGCTCGAGCACGTGGTCCTCTTGCTGCAGGAGCCGCTCTTCAAGCAGGGCCGCCACGCGAGCAACGCGGACGAGATCGCCCCGCGTGGGCAGGTGCATCTTCTCCAGCGACTGGTCGACCGACTTCTCGTACTGGCCGCGGGCGCGGGCAGCACCCTCGAGGTTCTTGCCCATCGCGCCGAGGAACGCGGGCGAGTCGAGCGTGGCATCCCACCACTGGGTCATCGCCTTCTCCCAGTGCTTGTACATCTCGTCGCCGAGCTTGGAGAAATCGGGTGCGGGTGCGCTGGCCATGGTCGTCCTCTGCTGCGGGGTGGAACTATCTTGCTGCGATGCAATGTGGCGGTGGTCCCAGGCTGGGGACGTGCAGCGGGCGGCGCCTCCTGCCGGTCGGGCAGGGACGCCGCTCGCCGGGCGGCCTACTTGGCCTCGGCTTCGACCGGCTTCCAGGCCTCGACCATCGACTTGCCCACGCCCTGCGCGTAGCTCACCGAGGTGTCGTAGCTCGACTGGTAGAAACCCATCGCCGCCTCGAACTGGGTGCGCGCGAGCTTGGCCTGCGCCTTCTGGAAGTCGAGCCACTGGGTCTGCGACTCGACCGCCTGCTGGCCGAGGGTGTGCACGTTCTTGCGGTAGCTGTTGACGAAGCTGTTGTTGAAGAGGCTGTCCATCTTGGTCTCCCTGGTGGTTGTTGCCGGCGAAGGGGCTCGTCCCGGGCACGGCATCATGTATGAACCATGCTGCGGTGCGTCAAGCGCAAATTGTGCATCGCAGCATGAGCCGGGCGGATAGCGGGGCGCATGCCGCACATCCGAAAGTACGAGAACCGCCGCCTCTACGACACCGGCGCCTCGAAGTACGTCAACCTCGAGGAGATCGCCGAGATGGTGCGGCGCGGCGAGGAGGTGACCGTCGAGGACAGCAAGACGGGTCGCGATCTTACCCAGGAGGTGCTCCTGCAGGTGGTCCTCACCTCGCCCACGGGGGCTGCGCTCGTGCCGGTCGGCTTGCTGCGTCGCCTCATCCGCGCCGCGGCGAACCCCGTGCTGTCACGCGGCATCGACCCGGCGCTCGCGCAGGGCCTCGACCTTTTCCATCGCCAACTCGAGGCGCTGGAACGCGGGTTGCCGACCTTCCCGGGGTGGCCCCCCAACGCCGCGGGCCGCACCGGCTACCGCCACCCCGAGCCGGGTGCCGACCTGCAAGAGCCCCCTCCCTCACCGCCCCCGCCGTACGACCCGGGACCGGGCCCCGACGACGCGGCCGACCCCGAGCTCGACGCGCTTCGCGCTCGCCTCGACGCGCTCGAGAAGCGCTTGCGGCGCGGTTGATCCTCGGGCTCGCCACCGCCGCTGCCGCCGGTTGTTTCGAGCAGCACCTGCTCGAGGCCATGGCGCTCAACAGCGAACGGCGGGCCTTGTACGCTGAGTTTTCAGGTGGCCGTTCGGAAGCGGTGTCCGACCGGCTGGTGGAGACGGAACGCTTGACCCTCCCGGTGGCTCGCGCCTTCGATCGCCGCGCCGAGACCTTCCAACGTGCGGGTATCGCGGTGATGTGCGCGGAGTTCGAACCGATGTCGCGGGCGCCCGGGGCGCCCACCCAGACCGCTCCGATGCAAACCCCGCCGGGGCTGGTCGAATGGGTGCAGGAGGCCCGACTGGCGGTGCGCTTCGAGGCTGCCTACACCGAGGGCGGCTTCGCTGCGGCCGAGCGTCTCGCCGGCGAGGTGCTCTCACGGCTGGCGGAGGCTGAGCCTCGCGGCAAGAACGGCGGCCTGTGCATGACGCGGCATCTCGTGGAGTCCATCCGTCGCGTCGCCCGGCTCGCTCCCCACCACGCCGGCGAGGCCGATCTGCTCGGTTTCCGCTGGCGGAGCCCGGAGCGACTCTCACGGGCGTTCTACTGGCTCCAGGTGGCGGCGCTGCCCGCCGGGCTCGACCTTGATGTGCTCGCCGAACCCGCGCACCTCGCTGGCGCGCCGATCATCTGTAGCGATGTGCCGCCCATCCCTTGAGTGTCCTGCGGCATAGCAGTCGCCATGCTGCTCGCCCTCGTCGCGCTTGCGACTGCCGAGGACCTCGATCTCTCCATCGCGTACCGCGGGCGGTCGCTCGACGCGACGCTCCACGACGTGGCCGCCGGTCCCCTCCCCTCGCTCGTGCTCGACGATGGCGACCACGAGCTCCGCCTCGACCTGCGCTTGACCCGCTTCTCCGCTACCGAGATCGGGCTCGACTTCGTGGCCACCCGCGTGCCGGATGGCGGAGGCAAGGGCGAGGTGCTTTGGCAGGGCAGCGTCTCGGGCGTCGGCACGAACTTGCCGTCGTTCGCGGCCGGGACGCTCACCGAGACCGGGCCCGAGTTTGCACTCCTGGCGGCGGGGCGTCACCCGGCCGCGATGGTCAGCTCCGGCGCTCTCGCGGGCTGCCAGTACACCCGCATGGCGGGAATGACCGACGTGGCCTGCGACAGCGCGTCGATCCGCCACCACCGCGTGGAGCGGCACGCCATCGATGAGATCGAGGCCGGCGTGGCCCGCGCGCGAGCGAATCCCGCGCTGGCCGTCGACGCGGGGCCGACGAAGGTGACACTCAGCGGGAAGAGCTTCGATGGCTACCGGGTGACGGTCGCCATGCCGGGCTCGCCCCCCTCGTACAACCTCGTGGCCTGGACCGGCGCCGACGGGCTCGACGAGGTGCGCTGCCAGGGGGGAAGCGAGGCGGCCTGCACCGCGCTGATGACCGCGTTCATCGGCGGATTACCGACCGAGTTGCAGTAGCGCATCGCGGGAGAACGTTACCCTCCCCCCATGGAAACCCCCGTCTCCGCTAACTTCGACCCGAAGCTCAAGATCTACCTGGTGCTCCAGGTCGCAGCGGTCCTCTGCGTCACCATGGTGGGCCTGTTCGTGCTCCCCGCGTGGGTGGTGCTCGGCCCGATCTGGGCGCACTTCTACTTCCCCACGATCACCGCCACGCTCACCGACCGCGCCCTGCTCTACAGCCACGGCGTGCTCTTCCGGCAGGAGATGAGCATCCCGCTCGACAAGATCCAGGACGTGTCGCTCATGCACGGGCCGTTGCTCGACGCCTTCGGCCTGTGCACGCTGAGGGTGGAGACCGCCGGTGGTGGACAGGCCGGCTCCGCCGCCGTGCTCGTGGGCGTGCGCGACGCGGCGAACTTCCGCACCGCCGTCATCGCCCGTCGCGACGCCGCCGCCAGCCAGGGGCGCTCCACCGCCGAGACCGAGATCGGCTTGCTCCGAGAGATCCGCGACACGCTGCTGCGCATCGAGGCACGGATGGCGACACGCGTGGATGACGGCCCCTCGTCGTAAGCGATTGTCGCGCGAAACGGATCCGTCGTGAGCACAAGCTGCATGAACGGGCACGCGCTCCCCCGCCCGTGCGGGGTTCCCAACCCGGCGGCGTCACCACCGACCAGCCAACCTACATTTTCGACCGGCGCCTCCATCCCGCCTCGGCGTCGCTAGCGTTCGCGTCCCGTTCGAGTAGCCTGTGCTCGCGACGTTTCCGGTCCAGCTATCATCCGCTCACGACGGCCCTCCCCGAGGGGGGCATTCCCGACGGGCGCCCAGCAGCGGGCAGGCCAGGCGTCGGCCCTTCGAACCCGACAGACGCGCCGAACACGGCCGTCGCGGCTGGCCCCCTCAGGCGCGCTCCGCCCCGAGAGCCTCCACCTGCGCCAACCACTTCGCCCGGCGTTCCGGCGTGGAGAGGCGCACGATGCCGAGGGCGGTCCCCCGAATCGGGCGGACCCCGCAGTACCCGAGCGTGATCCACTTCAGCGCGTTGTGGGCGGGACGTCCCGAGAGCCACCAGAGGTACCAGGGAGTGTCGAGGGTGTAGATGATCCGCGCCGAGCGACCGGTGAGCAGGCGGTCCCAGGTGGTGGCCTTGCCGGGGTGTTTGCGGAAGAAGAAGCCCGGCAGGAACACGCGATCCAGGAAGCCCTTGAACAGCCCGGGTACCGACCCCCACCACACCGGGTGGATCACCACCAGGTGCTCGGCCCACCGGATCGCCTCCTGCGCCGCGAGAAGGTCGGGCTCCAACTCCGTGCGTTGACGGTAGCCGTACTGGAGGTTGGGATTGAAGGAAAGATCGCGTACCACCACCTCGCGCACCTCGGCGCCAGTGGCCTCGGCGCCACGCTTGTAGGCGGCGTGCAGCGCGAAGCAGAAGCTCTGGGCGTCGGGGTGACCGTTCAAGATCAGGATGCGAGCAGGCTTTGCCATGGAGCCCGCCCCTATCCGGGATCCTACCCCGCGCCGGCGGGTGCCCCGTGACACAGCCGTGAAAGCCCCGCGATAGCCGCCGCCGCCATGGACTTCGTCCCACTGCGCTTCCCGACCGTCGACGAACAACGCGACTTGTTTTACCCCACCGCCTACGTCGACCATGCGGGCGACGATTGGAACTGCGGCAGCATCACCTACGATGGGCACCAGGGCAGCGACTTCGGCGTGGGCAGCTGGAGCGGCATGGAGGAGGGTCGCGAGGTGGTGGCGGCCGCGAATGGCATCGTGGTCGACGTGCACGACGGCGAGTACGACCGCTGCACCGGCGAGTCCGCCGACTGCTCCGGCTACGGCAACTACGTCTTCTTGCGGCACGCCGACGGGCGGTACAGCTTCTACGGGCACATGTCCACCGACAGCGTCTCGGTGTCACTGGGCGACTTCGTGGCTTGCGGGGAGCCGCTCGGCATGGCCGGTTCCTCCGGACACTCCACCGGACCGCACCTGCACTTCGAGGTGCGCGAACCGGACTGGTCAGTGGTCGAGCCCTTCGCCGGTCGGTGCGGCGCAGACCAGACCAGTTGGAACGAGCAGGGCGAGTACGACAGCACGCCCGCCACCACATGCCCGAGCTACCCCGGCTGCGAGGCCGTCACGACGCTCAGCTGCGGCGACACGTGGACCGGACGCAGCGACGACCCCGGCTCCACCGACAACATCGCCTGGTACGGCTGCACCGAGGGCACCGAGGAAGGCAATGAGATGAGCTTTGCCTTCGCGACGGATCGCGACGAGCCGGTGCGCGTGAGTGTCACCGGTCTCGGCGACGACCTCGACCTCTTCCTCATGCCCGGGACCGCCTGCGACGGGCAGGCCTGCCTGGCGTCGAGCGTGGAGTCGAACGCCGCGCCCGAGCACATGGAGTTCGACGCCACCGCCGGGGAGATCTACACCCTGATGGTGGATGGCTACGGCGGCGGCGCGAGCGCGTTCACGCTGGCCGTCGAGTGCGAGGGAGCGCTGCCACAAGCCGACGACACCGGCGAGAGCGACAGCAGCAAGCCACGGCCCTCGCCGCGGGCGCAGGCCGAGGCGACGACCCCGGGAGCCGATTGCGGCTGTGCCTCGACGCCGCGACGGGCCTGGACGAGCTGTCTCGTGCTCGCCATCCTCCGCCGTGCCCGCCCTTGCCGGATATCTACTATACGTTAGATAACCGACGAGGCCCAGCATGCTCGTCGCTCACTTTGCCACCCTCGTTGCCTGCGGCGCCGCGGGCGACACCGAGCCGACCGCGTCGAAAGACGCCGCCGCCGACACCTCCCCGGCCACCGACACCGGCGAAGGCGACACCGCCGCCGCGGGCGGCGCCGGCCACGACGACACCGGCCCCGTCGAGCCCGACAGCGGCGACGAGGACAGTGCCCCCGTGGAGGAGATCCCCGACCCCTTCGCCCCGCAGCCCGATGACGACGAGGGTCTCACCAACGTGGCGGAAGACCTCAAGGACGTGCTGGAGCACGGCGACATGGAGGGGGCCTGCGAGGCCTACGAGGCCGACCCGGCCGACCGTCGCAAGAAGTTGCTGTGTGGAAAGTCGATGTACTTCGACGAGGGCTTCGGCACCATCGGCATCCCCGCGCCGCTCTTCGACTTCGTCAACGAGAGCTTCCCCGACCACACCGGGACCGCCTTCTCCGAGTACGGGCTCTTCCCGAACCCCTACAGCGACGAGGGCCGCCCCATCGGCTTCGCGCCCGGCGCCGAACTCCCCGACGCCCCCGGGGTGGAGACTGTCGCGCTCACCTGCGCCGCCTGCCACTTCGGCCGCCTTCCCGACGGCCGCTACGCCGTGGGCGCCGCCAACCACGACTACGAGTACGGCACCCACATGCTCTCGCTGGTGCTGGTACCACAGGTGGCCAACCCCTTCTTCGACGAGAGCGCCCACAGCGCCGAGGCGATGGCCAGGGTGCAGCCGATCATCGACGACCTGAAGGCCGACTGGATGCTGCAGCTCACGCTGTTGTGGGACCTGCTCCCTCTCCTTTCCGCGATGGACTCGATGGCGGCGCTCGACGCCACTGCCGAGGGCTACTACGCGAGCTGGGCCCCGGGGACGATGGACTTCACCATCGCGCCGCTGCCCGTCGACGACGGCGTGCACACCGTCAGCAAGATCATTCCCCTGTGGGGCATCCCCACCGCCTCCGAGGAGGCCGCCGCCGGGATGCCGCACGCGATGCTCGCCTGGTCCGGCGGCGCCACCAGCCTCGAGCAGTTCCTCACCGGTTTCGTCGTCATCGGCGGCGGCCCGCTCGACGAGTGGCCCGAGGAGCGCCTCGAGCCGCTCGCCGAGTACATCCGCTCGCTGCGCGCGCCGGAAAACGCCTCGCTACCCGGCACGGCCGAGAGCCGGGCCCTCGGCGAGTCCGTCTTCTACGACGAGGGCTGCATCGAGTGCCACGGCGCGCCTCGCGGCGGCGGTGACCGCGTGTACACCTACGCCGAGATCGGCACCGACGACGCGATGATGTACTGGGGCGACCCCGACCTCGACGGTGAACTCTGCTGCGGACTCGGCTTCGACGAGGCGAGCGAGGCCACCCACGGCATCAAGTCGCCGCGCATCGCCGGCGCGTGGACGATGGGGCGCTTCCTCCACAACGGCAGCGTGGAAACCCTCGACGCGCTCTTCTGCCTCGAGGGCAGCCGCCCAACCGGACTCGACGCGCCCTTTGGCGACGACGGGCACCTCTACGGCTGCGAGCTACCCGAGAACGAGCGACAGGCGCTGGTCGACTGGCTCCAGGGCATCTAGGCGGCGCGATAATCGCGGGCATGCTCCCCACTGTTGCCCTCGCGCTCGCCGCCGCCCCCACCGGCTGGCTCGACGTGGCCGACGGCACCCACGTGGCGGGCTGGGCCAGCGACCCCGACTACGCGGGGCCGATCGCCGTCCACGTGTATGTCGACGGCACCATCGTCCGAGGGCTCAGCGCCGACCAGTACCGCGCCGACGTGGGGAGCCACGCGTTCGACTGGTACCACGAGCCCTTCGGCGCGGGCGAGCACGAGGTGGTCGTCTACGCGATCGGCGTCGACAGCACCGGCGCGCCCGATGGCAACAACCCCTCGCTCTCGGGCACGCCCGCCAGCTTCGACGTGGGCTGTGCGGGGCTTGCCGGCGACCCCCTCGCCTGGTGCGACGGGAACCCCGCCTACTGGCAAGACCGCCAGTCCGACACGGAATACCTCGGTGAAACCTACGTCCGCGCCGGCGTCAACAACAGCTACGGCGGTGTCATCTTCCAGCTTTACGACGAGGACTGGACCGAGAACCTCGTGATGGAGCACGGCGGCGCTGCGGTCCAGCTCTCCATCTGGGGCTACGACCCCGTGGGCGGCGTGGCCTACTTCAGCCTCGACAGCTGCGACGCCACCCCCTACGCCTCCGAGGCGGACTGCCTCGCCGCCGGGCACTCGAGCTGCGTGGCGCGCGCCTACCCCGAGGGCGATCACGTGGCAGACTGTCGCACCGTGCAGCCCTGCGTGGGATGGGACGCGGGGGCCCCCTGGAACCCCATCCAGGCGCAGGGCACCGACTGCGCCTGGAACAGCGGCAGCAACGACGTGGCCTCGGGCGCCTGGGTCGGCGCCAGCTACGTCACCGCGCACGACACGCCCCGGCACTTCACGAAGTCGGGCGAGGGGGTGTCGGGGATGAGCTTCGACCAGATGGTCACCCCCGGGGAGAGTTGGCTCGAGGTCGAATACCGCGTCACCTACAGCGGCACGCAGACGTGGTCGGACCACGACCAGGAGGTGCCCGCCCTCTTCACCGCGCACGGGGTCGACGCGAAATTCTATTGGTACGAGGGTGATAGTCCCTTCGCGTCGAGCAGCAGCAGCGTAGCGGCTACGAGCTCCCCGGTCAACGGCGTGCTCGCCTTCCCCGGCACCGACCCGGTCACGAGCCTTCCCACGGTGGGCACCACCGCCGAGCGCTGGTGGACCGCGTGTGACAGCGACGACGACCGCTGCGTGACCGTCGCCAGCTTCGACCGCACGCTCACCCACGCCTCGTTGTCGGCCGACCCGGGCGAGGGCGCCTACCTCACCGCCATGGGGAACTTCAATATCTACCCCGGCTTCGACCAGACATGGTCGTACGTCATCTTCCCCTACAGGCACGACGCGGTGGTGAACGGTCGCCTCGTGCGCGAGGTGATCTACGAGTTCGCCGCCGCGGCCGGCTGCACGGCCGAGGTGGCCTGCAACGGCGTCGACGAAGACTGCACCGGGGCAGACCGCTGCGACGAGAGCCCCGTCGATACCGGGGAACCCGCGCCGGACAGCGGCGAGCCGCCCTCGGACACGGCACGCGACTCCGGGCCATCGGACACCCACGACTCGAGCACCGAGGGCGGTGACGACGAGGCGACGGAGTCCGCGCCCGGCGAGGCCCACGCCTTCGGCGACGAGCCCTGCGGCTGTCACTCGGCCGCGCCCCACTCCCTCCTGGCCGGTCTCGCCGCGTTGTTGTATACGCGACGGCGCCCCTCATGATCCTCCTCGTCGCCACCGTCCTCGCCACCACGCTCACCGAGACGTCATCGTCCACGGTGGAGGCCGGTGTCACCCTCACGCAATACCGGGCCTCGTCGCCATCGACCGACGTGTGGGTGCTGAGCGTCGATCTCTGTGCCGACGACGTCTACGTCGATGCCACCCGCGAGACCGCGAGCTACCAGTCCACTGGGGGCTGGGCGAGCGACCACGACCTCTCCGCCGCCAGCAACGGCGATTTCTACAAGACCGACCCGGTGCGGGTGTACGGCGACGCCTACGGCGGGGGTGTCCGGTGGCCCTCGGGCAACACCGGCTGGGACAGCGACTACAGCGACGAGTGGTACTGGGAGCACTACGGCTGGATCGCCTTCGGTCACGACGAGGTGTGGTTCAGCCACACCGGCTGGGTGAAGGGCAACGTGTCCGGTCTCGCGTTTGGCATCGACAACACCGACCCCACGCCATCTCCCCCGGACGGTGTACTGGCGATGGTGAGCGGCTTCCCGGAGCTGGTGGTCGAGGGCCTTCCGATGGTGTGTGCCGACCCGACCGACAGCGACTGTTTCCCCGATCGGAGCGACATGCGAGAGCGGCACCCTCGCACGGCAATGGGGATCTCCGAGGACATGAGTACCTTCCTGATCGTCGTCGCCGACGGCCGGACGGATGACAACGACGGGCTCTACGGCAGCGAGCTCGCCGACATCATGGGACAGCTTGGCGCCTGGGAGGCCTTCAACCTCGACGGCGGCGGCAGTTCACAGTTGTGGACCGACGGAGAGAGCTACATCAACGACTACGATGGCAACAACTACGGCGACGGCGCCCGCACCGTGGCCAACCACTGGGGCATCTTCGCCGGGGGACGGAGCTACCTCGCGGCGCGCCCCGGGCACTGCGCCACCGCGCCACCCTGCGAGGCACTGCCACCCGGCGGCGGCGTGCTCGACGACACCGGCGCCTGCTTCCGCGGCTTCGGCGACCAGGCCTACTGGCGCGACGAGTCCTCGGGCCACGGGGGCAGCCTGCGCTGGACCAACGCCTTCGAGGCGGACCGGGCCGACAACTGGGCCTGGTGGCGCATGGAGCTCGAAGAGGCCGGCGACTACGAGGTTTTCGTCTACGCCAGCGCCGAGTTCTCCGTGTTCGACGACGTGGAGTACGAGGTGCGCGCGGACGGCACGAGCACGACGCTTCGCATCGACCCGTCCGGCCACGAGGGCTGGGTGTCGATCGGCACCTACAGCTTCGCCGCGGGCGGCGACCAGTGGGTGGCGCTTTTCGACCATCAGGGCGACGATCCCGGCAGCAACCAGCACATCGTGGCCGACGCGGTGCAGCTGCTGCGCGTGGGGGAGTACTGCGGCGACGGCGCCTGCGCCGAGAGCGAGCGTTGCACCTGTGACGACTGCCCCGCGACCGACGAGGTCGAGAGCAACGGGCTCGACGACGACTGCGACGGCGAGGTGGACGAGGCGCTGCCCGACACCGGTGCCGAGCCGGACTCGGGGGACGAGCCCACGGACACCAGCGATCCGGACGCGCGCGCCGACTCCGAACCGCCCCCGAGCGGCGCGGCCTCGTCGATGTCGCCGCGCGAGGGATGCGCCTGCGAGAGCGGCGGCACCGCGCTCCTCTGGACGCCCCTTGCGCTGGCACCACTCCGCCGCGCGAGGAGGCGCTGAGTGCCGCCCGCAAAGCCGCCCCCCCACTTCACTGCCTTCCGGCTCGAACGCCCCGGGGGCTGCGCGGTCCGCGTGCCCCGCGCGGGCCTGCTCCTCGGCCGGAGCCCCGAGTCGGACGTCATCCTCACAGACCCGGCAGCGTCGCAAAGGCAGGCCATCCTCCTCGGCTCCAGCGCCGGCCTCCAGCTCTTCCCACTGGGACGCAACCCCACGCTCCACAACGGACGTGCCGCCGTGGCGGGGGCGATGCTGGCCGATGGCGACAACATCGAGGTGCCCGGCGGTCGCTACGTCCTCCGGGCGGGCGCCGGCACCTCGACCGAGCTGGTGTCGCCGCGCTGGCTCGCCTTCTCAACCGGCGAGCGGTACGGCGTGCCCACGCCGCGCTGCTCATTGGGCGGCGGGGACGACGACGACATCGCCGTCCCCGGCTGGCCCCCAGGCGCGCTGCGTTTTCTCGTGGCCCAGCACGCCCTGTCCGTCGTGCTCGGCATCGCGTGCATCGTCAACGGCGAGCCCCACGAGCCCGGGGAGGTCCTCGCGGCGGCGCCCAGCGACAGCTTCGCGCTCGGTGGCCGACAGTTCAGGTTGCTCGCCGCCGACGACGACCAAGGCGGGGCCACGCTCCTCGGCCGAGTTCCAGAGAGCTCCGCCGTCGCGGCCCGTTTCGAGTTCCTCCCGAGCGGCGGACGCCTGGAACTGGAGTTCGGCGACGCCGCCGCGGCCCGGGCGGTCGAGCTCCCCGAGCTGCGCGCGCGCCTCTTCGCCGTGCTGCTCGCGCCAGGGGGCGGTTTCGAGCCCGGCGACGAGGTGCCCGACGAGCTGGTGATCGCGGGCGTCTGGCCGCGCGCCGGCGGTCGCGACCGCGGCGACCTCAACCAGCTCGTTCACCGCGCGCGCCGGGATCTCCTCGCGGCGGGCGTCGACCCGGAGCGCGTCCTGCACCGGCCGCGGCGCGGGGGCTCGGTGCGCCTGTTGCTCGCCGCCGGCGCCGCCGTGCGCATCGCGTAGCGGACTTGCGGTAGCATGGGCCAGATGTCCGAGGTCGACCTCCGGGCCGCCACACGCCCCTTCACCCCGCCCGTGCCCACGACGGCGACACCTCCGCCCCGGCGAGGTCCCGAGTTCCTCGTCGGGGAGGAGGCCGCGCGGGCACGCAGCTTCGGGCTCATCATCGCGCAACTCTGCCTGCTCGTTCTCGGCTGCGTGCCCTGCCTCGGCCAGACCTGGCCGCTCGACCTCGCCGTCGCCGTCGCGCTCCTCGGGCTGGGGGGCATGTCGATCGCCTGCGCGATCTACGCCTGGCGCCTCGGCCGCTACCCACTCTCGCTCTTTCGCCTCCACGGCCTCGTCGCCGTGCTCGCAGCGGCAGTCATCCAGTACTATCTGGGCGTATTCTCGCCCACCGCCGTGGCAGTGGCGCTGGGGCTCGCCTTCTTCGGGCAGGGCAACGACGGACCCACCGCCTGGGGCATCGGGATCGGCGCCGCCGGCAGCTACTCGCTACTCGCGGTCTTGCTCACCGCGGGCGTGCTCGATGACCGCGGTGTCTTCGCGGCGGTCGGCGCGCCACTCGCGGGGAAAGTGTTCATGGCGGCGGTCGTGCCGGTGGTCATGCTGCTCACCGTGGCCCAGGCCCGCGCCAACCGCCGCGCCACACGGGCGCTGGTGGCCCAGGTGGCGGAGGCCACCCGTCAGGCCGAGGGCGAGGCCGCTCGGCACCGCGAGGTGGCCAAGGAGCTCGACGCCGTGCGGCTCGCGGGCGCCCGCCAACCGGGGCGCTGGACCGGCCTGAGCCTCGGCGCCGTCACCCTCGGCGGCGTGATCGGCCGCGGCGCGACCGGCGAGGTGTATGCGGGCTTCGACGAGCACGGCAACGCGAACGTGGCGGTGAAGGTGCTGCGTCCCGGCCTCGCCAGCGACCAGGTCACCCTGGCGCGCTTCGAGCGCGAGGGAAAGATTGCAGAAGGTCTCACCTCGCCCCACGTCGTGCGGGTGCACGCCTGGGGGCGCGCCGACGATGGTACGCCCTACATCGTCATGGAGCGCGCGATGGGCGATGACCTCGCCGCCGTGCTCCGCGACTCGCCACGCCTCCCCGAGGGCGAGGTGCTCCGGATGCTCTCCGAGTCCGCCCACGCGCTCGCGGAGGCCCACCAGTGGGGCGTGGTGCACCGCGACATCAAGCCCTCGAACCTGATGCTCGCCCAGGAGGGGGGACGCACCCGCTGGAAACTGCTCGACTTCGGGGTGGCCACCATCACCGGGGCCGACAGCACCGTCACCTCCGCCGGCGACGTGGTGGGCACGCCCAACTACATGTCCCCCGAGCAGGCCCGGGGCGACGACATCGACGAGCGCTCCGACCTTTACTCCCTCGGCGCCGTGGCCTACCGCGCGCTGACCGGGCGCGTTCCCCACGACGCCCCCACCCCGGTCGCGACGCTCCTTCGCATCGCCGAGGGGCGGCCGCGCTCGCCGCGCAGCCTCGCGCCGGGTCTTTCCCCGGCGATGGGCGACCTGCTCGCCCTGATGCTCGCCCCGGAGCGAGAGCTGCGGGTACAATCGGCGGGGGAGCTACGCGCGCTGATCGACGAGATCCGCGCGGGCCAGACGATGGACGTGCGACGCAGGGCGGCCCGGGCGCTGGCCCAGTCGGCGTGGGCCGCCTGAGGGCGGCGTTCACTTCGGGTGGACGATCCACCACATCGTCGCGCTGTCGTGCTTCACGGGGCCGTCGGCCACGTAGGTGGCCCCGCGAGCCCCGACCTCGGTGACCACCGAGATGTCGCCCACGCCCTTCCCCCACTTCGCGCCGTAGTGCGCCGCCGCGTTCCACTCCTGCGACGCCGTTCCCTCCTGGCCGAAAGGCACGACCACGATCGACCCGCGCAGCTCTGGGCGGGCCGCGAGGAAGTCGCCGAGACGGGTTTTGCCGTCGGACTCGAGGATAGTAAAACCAAGCTCGGCCGCGGCTCGGCGCCCGTGGGCCGTTTCCTGGAGCCAGTGGGCGAAGCTCACCGCCCACATCGCGTGGTCGGTGGGGATGCGGTCGGCCAGCGCCTTCCAGCGGCCCCCGGCACGGTTCATGTAGGCGCTCGAATCGTAGCCTGCGACCGCTCGATAACACTTGCCTCGTGGCGAGCCATACCAGGGGCGACTCGCGGCGTCGGCTAGCCGATCCAGATCGGCGGCGCCCCGCTCCGAGACGTGGCCGGCCGCGGGCGGCTCGCCGCCACCGCCGGATGGTGTGGGGGGCGGCCGCGCCGGGGTCTTCTCGGCCTGCTCGGCCATCGGGCGCAGGTCTTCGATCGTCATGCCCGCCGCCGCGAGCCTCGCCGCCACCGCGTCGGCCTGGATTCCGGGCCACACGCGCAGCTTCCCGCTCGCATCGGCGATGACGCGTACCCCTGCGGGCAGCTCGAAGGCGCTCGGCGCGGCCTGTCCCTCCCCGGCGCGCTCCCGGATCTGCCCGATGACGCCTGCCCACTGGCCACCGCCGTTGGCGGGAATGGGCGCGCTCTGCAAGAGCTCCGCCACCCAGTCCTCCTCGGCGCCCGCGGTCGTCGGCGCCGACTCCCGGAGCTCCGCCGACCCGGCGAGGAGGTTCTCCTGCATGAAGGCGTTTCCTCGCGCGGACGCTGCCCCGCGGCTGGGCGCCTGCGCCTGCGCCTGCTGCTGGGTTTGCGGGGTCGTCGCGGTGGGAGGAAGCCGGGACTGGGCGAGCATGGGGTGATCGTAGTCGGCGTCCCTGCGCGGAGTCAGCCAGCTGTCATCGGCGCGTCATCGACCTGCACGGGGTTCAGCTCCTGTTCGACCGCCGTCCAGTGGCGCTCGAGGTCGACCCCGGCGGGATCGAGCACCCGCCGCGCGAGCACGCCGAGCACCATGGTGATCACCACCTCGGCGTCGATCCCGAGGAGCGCGCCCAGGGCGTCGCGGTAGGCACGGAGCACCGTCGCCGCCGCTCCGGCGCCTTCCACTCGCTGGTGGTCGAGGGCGAGCAGCAGCGTGGCGGCGAGACGATCCTGCCGATCCTCGAGGAAGCGCAGGAAGGCCGCTCGTCGCTTCGCTCCGGTCCGCGCGCCGGCGAGGGCCGCCCCCAGCGCCTCCACGTCGCTGGCCAGCTCGCGCTCGAGGAGGGCCACGGCGATGCTTCGTTTGTCGGGGAAGTAGTGGTAGAGCTTTCCCGTGCTCACCCCGGCCGCCTGCGCCACGTCTCGCATGCGCACCAGCCCGTAGCCCTCGCGCGCGAAGGGCAAGAGGCAGCGCTCGAGGATCGCGTCGCGCTCGGCGTCGGCATCGACGATCCTAGGCACGGGCGGCCTCCCACTGGGCCAGCTGCGGGTGCATCACGGCGAAGAAGGCCGGAGGCACGAGCGCGAGGAGGACCATTCCCGGGTAGCCCGTGGGGAACTGGGGCGCCTCGGGGAAGGTGCGCAAGAGCTGGTAGGGGCGGCCCGGGTTCGCGTGGTGGTCGCTGTGTCGCGAGAGGTCGAGGAGCAGGATCCGGCCCAGCGGGTGGTCGCTGTTCCAACTGTGAATCGGCTGGACGCGCTCGTACTTGCCGTTGTCGAGCTTTCGTCGCGACAGGCCGTAGTGCTCGACGTAGTTCACCGTCTCGAGGAGCAAGAGGCCGAGCACCGCCGCGGCCATCCAGGCGAGCGCAGCGCCCGCTCCACCGAGGAAGAACAGGGCGACCACCACAAGCGCCTGGATCGCCTGCAGGCGAAGGTGCTCGTTCTGCCAGCTCCACGGGGAGAGCCCCTTCTTCTCGAGCCGGACGGCCTCGAGGCGCCAGGCCTCCTGCCAGGTGCCGGGGACGGCGCGGAGCCAGTGGCCATACACCGTGCAGCCTCGCGGCGAGAAGACCGGGTCTTCCGGGGTGGACACCTTGGCGTGGTGGCCACGGTTGTGCTCGATGAAGAAGTGGACGTAGAGGCTGCTCACCAGCGCCGCCTTGGCGAGGAGCTGGTCGAAGCGGCCGGTGCGGTGCCCGAGCTCGTGGCCCACGTTGATCCCGAAGGTGCCACAGGCGATGCCGAGCGTGGCGATCGCGCCGACGCGATCGGCGAGCCCCGCGTAGGCATCCCAGCGAAGCAAGAAGAGAAAGACGAGGCACCACTGGGCGACCGCCAGCACGCGAGGGATCTGGTCGTACACCGTCTCGGCGCGGGCCTCTGCCTCGTCGGCCCGGTTGTCGGTCGTGGGCTTGAGCCACAGCTCCGCGAGGGGGACGAGGCCGAAGGCGACGGCAGGCTGGAGCCAGGCGGCGGGGCCGCCGAGCACGAGCCCCAGGGCGGCGATGAACGGGAAGATGAGCGCGGCGGCGTAGGCGGCGGGTGGCATCGGGGAGACGGCTCCGTTGTTTTATATCGAACACTCGTTCTATAACGCATCGGTCGTGCGACCGTCCACCGCTTCGTCTCGCTACTCGCCGCGAAACTCGACGCCGGCCGGGGGGAAGGTGTTCCCCATGTGCACCCAGCGCAGGTTCACCGGCGCGGTCTTGCCCGGGGCCACAGGGATCGAGCCGAGCAGGACCCCCGTTCCCCGGCTATTGACGCGCACCTCGATGCGCTTGCCGTTCATCTCCACCGGCATGGTGATGACGCCCCCCGCCGGGGTGAGGATGTCCTTGTCGCCCTGCTTCGGCGCGGTAAGGACAACCTTCACGTTCACCTTGTCGGCCGACGAGTTCTTGAGCGTGTAGGCGAGCTGGTACTCCATGCCGTAGTTGCCGTCGTCCTGCGTGGCCGCGCTGCCGTGACCCTTCGGGTTCGGCAACGCCTTGTCGATCTTGGCGATCTCGCCCTTGTTTCCACCGCTGTTCCGCGTGTCGGTGGCCATCACGAGGTCGCCACCGCGCGAGCCCTTGCTCACCTCCACCACGCGGCCGCCGGTGACGATGCTGCCGCCGGTGATCACGCCGTTGGGCCGGCCCATCTTGGAGCCATCCGCGCTGGCGAAGTCCTTGTCGCCCTTGGTATCGCCCGCCGCCGGGTAGGTACCGTTGGCCACCGAGTTGATCCCCTTCTCGTCGAGGGTCTTGTCGGAGGAGACATGTCCGAGGGTGAAGGTGCCCTTGGCGTCGCTGGCGTTGATCTCGAGCAGCGTGAACACCTCGGAGCCCATCTCATGATACTGGTTGTTGACGATCTCGGTGTCACCAGCCTTGATCGTCACCTTTTTCTCGAAGTAGCCGTTCTTGCCGGGCTCGGCGTCGAGGAAGCTCGTGGCGGCGATCGCCTGCGGTCCCTGGAAGCCACCGTTCTTCTGGTAGCCCTGCTTGATCCGCCCATCGGTGGGCGTCACGCCCTTGTTGACGAAGACCGTGCCCTTGATGGTGAAGGTGAGGTCCTTTTGGAAGGTGTTCTTGATGAGCACCTGGTTGCGCTGGGCCTTCCCCGTGCCGTTCTGCGCGAGCGCGAAGAAGCGGGCCTGTCCCACGAAGGTGTGGCTGGTGTCGCCGCGGCCGGGGACGGGCCCCATCGTCGAGCCGAGCACGCCCGGCTTGCGGAAGGTCTCGGGGTTGTCGTTGATGAACAGGTCGGGTCCCTTGAGCTTGGCATCGAGCGGCTTGAGCTGGTCTTCCTTCAAGATGTTCGACGTCTCGGGACCGCCTCGTCCCGTGGGGCCCCCGGCGGGTCCGCTCGCACGCACGGGCATGTCCTGTGTCCGGTTGCGGTTACCGTTGTTCTTGTCCCAGAAACTTCCCCAGTAGTCGTAGTAGTTCTGCCCGGTGTTGCTCGTCCGGTAGCGCGTCCGGTACTGGTCCTCCGAGTACTTCCCAGCCTTGTCCTTGATGGCGTCCCAGCCCTGCCCGGTGCGGGCAGCAGCGCCGATGGCGCCCGGCGACTGGGCCTCCGTCGACCGCCGGAAATCGTTGGAGCGCGCCTCGCCCTTGCCTCCGGTGGCCTGCAAGCCCACGACGGTGCCCGATGCCTCGGACTCGATCTCGTCGGCCATCATCTGGTTGACGTAGTCCTCGCGGCTGAGCTTGCGCGGATCGGGCTTCTTACCGGCGAGGTAGTTCTTGAGGTGCACGAGCTCGTGCGCCAGAGTGACAAGCGCTTCCATGTCGCGAGCGCGGATATCGATGAACACCGAACCGGCGGACATGTAGGTGCCCCGGGCCGACCACTTCATCGGGAAGTCCAGCCCGCCGGCCAGCTCCCGGATGGTGGCGAGCGTGCGGGCCGACTCGGGCAGGCCCTGGAGGCGACTCATGAGCGACTGGCGCGTGCCCGCGTCGATGTCCTCGCCGGGGCGTCGCCCCTGCGTGGCGCCCGCGCCGCCGCCGTCCGGCCCTGGGCGCGCGTGTTCGTGATCGTGCGCGTCCTCGTGGTGCCCGTCGGCGAGGTCGTGGTCGAGCTGCTCGCGGGCGAAGCCCATGCCTCTACCCTCGCGCCGGGAGCGCTCGGGGCTCTCCTGCTCGGGCGCCGGCGACGCGCCCAGCGGCGAGCGTGCCAGGGGTTCGTGCGCCTTCACGCCGACCCCCAGGCATCCACGCGCGCGCGGCCCGGTTCCAGGAGGACGGTCCAGGTCTCGAGACCGTTCCACGCGTCGTCGATGTCGAAGAGCACGTGCCAGCCAGCGACGTCTCGCCAGGCCTGCCCGGTGCCGGGCACCTGCGCCATCGCGCGTCCGCGGGGCCGCCAGAGCTCGAAGACGAGCTGGGCGAGCGACTCGTCGTCCATCACCGGCGTCGACGCGGCCACACGCGCCACGGCCTCCGCGTTGCCCGACGTGACCAGTACCTCGTCGCCCGAGACGGCCAGGAGCACGCTGACCGGCCGCGAGGCGCCCGACGGCAAGAGCTCGAAGAAGCACCAGCCGCCGACTCCGGCGATGCTCGCCGGGAGGAGCACGTAGTCCTCGGGGTCGTTGGTCCACTCGTCGAGCTCGGCGTCACCGGTCGCGAGCACTGCGCTACGCAGCTCCTCGTGCCGGGGCTCATGGTCGGAAGGCGGCGTCATGGGGCGATCTGTGTGGCTGGAGTCTACCCCTCGACGCTGCATCCGGGGCCCCGCGAGGCTCCCGGCGTCATCGCGGCGTCATCAAGGGCCGCGGCTCTCGTGGGCCCGGCAGCGCGTCGCGTAGTCCTCGGGGCAGGCCTCGGTCCGCAGCCAGTCCTGCACTGCGGAATCGATGGCCGCGCGATCAGCCGCCTCGGACCTCGCCTCGATGAGGTCGATCATGTCTTGCATGCGCGCGGCGGTGCCCACGCGCTCGGCGTAGAACTCCGCGAGGACCGCGTCGAGCTGCTCGGCGCCGATGACGTCGGCCACCTCCTCGTAGAAGCACGCCCCCTTCATGTAGGTGGCGAGCGACCAGAGGTCGTGCTGCAGGAAGTCGATCTCGTTGCAGCTCTGGTCGGGGAGCACGATGGTATTGACGTCGCGACCGGTACAGCTCGGTGTGAGGAAGTCATCCACGTAATAATCCCACTGCGACGGCCCGCCCACCTGCTCCAGCGCCCGGGCGGTGATGTAGGTCGTGGTGCCCTCCGCGAGCACGAAGTCTTCCCAGCAGGCGATGCGCACGCCGTCGCCGTACCAGGCGTGGGCCATCTCGTGGTTCTGGGCTTCCTCGTCGCCGAAGTCCCACTGGCCCACGTGCACGTAGGGGTGATGCTCCATGCCGCCCCAGGACCCGATCCCCCAGTCCACCTGCACGGTGCCGGCCTCGGGTCCGAAGCTGTACGGACCATAGGTACGCTCGTAGTAGCCGAAGACATCCACCATGTGGGCCGTCCCGGCGCTGGTCGCCGTCTCCTGCCCGGGGAAGTGCCAGGCGTACAGCTGCGTGCCGCCGGTGCTCGTCCCGAGGTCGACGCGGCGGTAGTCGCCCACGGCGAGGGCGAGCATGTAGTCGGGGGCGTCGGCGGGAATCGCGCGGGGGTACACCGCCGAGGTGCCCTCGGGAAGACCGGTGACGTCGAGCTCGAAACGCACGCCATCGTCGAGGGCCGGGTCGCACGGGAAGAGGTTGCCGCAAAAGTGCGGCCAGACGAAGCTCACGCCGAGCTCGGGCATCCACCCGTCGAAGGCGGTCTTGTCGCGCGCCGGGAAGCTGTAGCCCACGGCGAAGTCCGCGCGCTCGCCCTCGACCGCGGCAACGTGGAGCCATCCGCCTTCCTGGCGACTCTCGACCACCTCGCCGTCACGACGGACCTCGCCGATGTCGAGCCCGGACACGTCGAGCTTCACCTCGCGCTCACCGGGGGCGGGGCAGGCCGAGATCCGCGCGTTCCCCTGGAGCGACGCGAGGTCGAGCGACACGCGCGTGTCGATGACGTCCTGGACCTCGCCCGGCTCGCAGGCCGGGGTGCTCGGCGGTGTGGCCGGGGCGGCGCAAGCGGCGAGGACGACGAGGGCGAGGCGGCGCATCGGCCGGGTGCTACCTCCCGCTCCCGCCGACTGCCAGCCCGCGCTAGCGTTGGGCGTGCTCTTCTTCCTCGCCTGCACCGAGCCCCCCGCCGCCGAGGCGGCTGCCCACGTCCAGCCCTACGCCCAGGGCACCACGCTCCATGACGCGACAGGTCGCGAACTCCGGCTGCACGGCATCAACGCCCGCGTCGAGGGCCTCTTCGACGTGAGCTTCGACGACGGCCGCGCGCCACTCGAGACCATCCCGCCCTTCGGCGAGGCCGACTGCGCCTTCATCGCCGAGGCGCTCGGCATGAACCTCTTGCGGCTCCCGCTGAACTGGTCGGCGATGGAGCCGGTCGACGACGCCTTCGACGATGCCTACTTCGAGCGCGTCGCGACGGTGGTCGACGCCTGCTGGGCGCAGGGGCTGTACACCCAGCTCGACATCCACCAGGACGCTTACTCCAAGGAGATCGGCGAGGACGGCGCGCCGCTGTGGGCGATCGTGCCCGAGCCCGAGGCGTTGCTCGAGGGCCCGCTCGACGACCTCGACTCGCGCCGCACGAGCGCCCAGGTGCTGGCCGCCTTCCGCTCCCTCTACGCTGGCGACTCGGGACTGCACGCCGCGTACGGCGACATGGCCGGGGAACTCGCCAGCCGCTTTGCCGACCGCCCGGGCGTGGTGGGCCTGGAGCTTCACAACGAGCCCGTGCCGCTCGGCGACCAGGCCGCGCTCGACACCTTCCACGAGGCGGTGGCCACGGCGGTGCGCGAGCGAGCGCCCTCGATGGCGATCCACTTCGAGCCCGACTCCTTCCGTAACCTCACCGACAGCGCCCCGGTGACGACGCCCTTCCCGCTCGGCAACGTGGTGTACGCGCCCCACGTATACACCGATGTCTTCGAGGACGGCTGGGCGAGCATGGACACCGCCGCCATCGAGGCGAGCGTGGCCGCCGCCCGCGAGGAGGCCACCGCGCACGACGCGCCCCTGCTCGTGGGCGAGTTTGGCCACGACCCCGAGAGCGAGACCGGACGCGCCTACATCGCGGCCGCGCTCGATGCCTTCGACGAGCACGGCGCCAGCTGGGCCTTCTGGGTGTACGAGGAGTGGAGCCAGGGACGATGGGGGCTCTACGGGGGCGAAGCCGAGGCCCGCGGCCCCTTGCGGGACGAAGTGGCCGACCTGCTCGCGCGGCCGTTCCCCGCCGCGATCGACGGCACCGTCGTGGCCGCGACCTGGGACGGGACCACCCTGACGATCGAGATCGACGGTGCGGGCGACGGCGAGCACCTGGTGTCGGCGCCCGATCGGGCCTGGCCCGGGGAGGTGACGGCCCGTTGCGACGGCGCCGAGGTGGCCAGCGCACGGGAGGGGGGACGGCTGTCGCTCCGATGCGAAGGCCGCCAGCTGGAGCTCAGCGGCGAGTAGGACGGCGCCGGGCCACGGCGAGTCCCAACAGCGCGGCGGCAGGTGCCGACATGCCGCTCGCGCCCGAGCAGCCGCAGCCGCTGTCGATGCTGTCGAGCGCGACTGTCTCGCCCGGGGCGCCGACGACGCGGCCGCTGTCTCCCTCCGGCCGTTGTGCGCCGGTACCGCCGGTGCCGCTGTCGCCGCCGTTCACCACGGGGTCGCCGACCGTCACCCGGACCTCAGACTCGCCATCGGGCGGCCCGCCGTCGTCGGCGAACCAGGTGACCCACTCCTCCACGAGGCCCACGTCGAGCTCGTACTCGCCGGCCGCCGACGCGTACACGTCGAAGACGAAGTAGCCGGTGCCCCCGGGCGCCGTGCTCTCAGAGACGGTGGCCATCCGCGTGGCGTCGAGCCAGGTCGTGGCGGCCAGGGGCGAGGCCGTGTCGCGCGGGATGGGGGCGAGCTTGGTGTTCCCCGGCGTCCACGTGGCCGTGCCGACATTGGTGAATCCCATCACGCAGCTGGAGGTCTCGCCGGTGGTGAGCGAGACGTTCTCACCGTCACCCGGCGTGCAGGAGATCGACGAGATCACGGCCGCGTAGGCCGGCGCCAGCGGTTGCCGCAGGTCGTCGAGCCGGTCGTAGAGCCAGTCGCCGGGGCAGGCGGTAGCGTTGTCGGGCCAGTCGCGATGGCCGCGGATGCTGTCGTCGTCGCTCGGGATCGAGTGGAGGCTGGCGAGCGTCTGGACCAGGAGCTGCCCCCCGTCGATCATCGCCTCGGTCACGCTGTGCGAGGTGGAGCAGCCGGAGGGGTGGTAGCAGCCGAGGAAACACACGGCGATGTTGCCGTCGTTGTTCCCACCGCCGGTGGCGCCGCTGTAGTAGTCGTAGGGGCGACCCTCCCAGAGCGAGCCGTCGTAGCCGACGAGGAACTGGTAGGGGATGTCGCAGTACTCGCCGGTGGAGAACGAGTAGGCCTGGAGGGCCTGCACCGCGCCCTGCACCGTCCCGCCGTAGGTCTGGCTGCCGGCGGTGTGGTGGATCGCCATCCGGTACCAGTCGTCCTCGGTCGAAGAGCAGGTGGTCGAATCGGCGCCCCAGTCGGCGCGGGAAACGACGCCGATGGCGACGAGCTCGGCGGGCAAGACCCCCGGGGCGGGCGGTGGCGCGCTTGCCTCGCGACGAGGCTCGCCGCCACTGGGCAAGAAACAGTCCCACTCGAGGCGGCTCACCTTGCCGCCCAGAGACCGGAAGGCGAGCGACGCGCGGGGCGCGGTCAAGTCGAGCGCGTGCACCGACACCCCGGGCCCCGTCCACGTGGTGGGGGCCGTCCGCCACGTGTCGCCGTCGAGCACGTCGACCTGCGCGGGCGCCGTCGACTCCACGATCATCGTCACCCGCGTGCACGCCCGCGGCACGGCGACGGGACGGCCCCAGGTGGAGAGCACGTTGGGCGGCGGCACGGAGGGGGCGGCCCCGGCGAGGGCGAGCGCGAGCAAACTCATCAGGCCTTCACTCTATTCGAAGTCGACGCGCCCGTCGTCGCGATCGGCCTCGGCCTGGGCTCCGCCCACCCAGGCCTCGGCGCCACCGAGGAGCTGGTGGACGAGCCAGGCCGTGGCGTACTCCCCGACCACGGCCTGTCGCGCGGCGTCTTCCGCGCCGCACACCATGGTGCACAGGGAATCGGTGGGGTTCTCGAAGTCGCAGTGCGAGGCGCCCGGCACCTCCACCAGCCAGTCGGTGCCCCCCATAGTCCAGCCGCGACCGTTGCCCGAGGCGTTGCAGGTGCTGGGCTCGCCGACGAGCCGCAGCGTGGGCGCGGAAACCTCGCGCGCGGCGTCGCGACCGAGGTCGTCGTAGTCCACGGCGTCGAGCCCCACCACCGCCCCGGCGCCCACCTCGGCGGCGGCCAGCACCGAGGCCAGGCCCCCGGCGCTGTGGCCCACGAAGGCCCACTGCCCGCCTGCCTCCGCGCGATGGAGCGCAGCCGCGAGCATGTCGTCTGCGAGGAACTGGCCGTTCTCCTCGTGCCCGCCGAAGGGGCTGGGGAGGTCGACGGTGACCACGAGCAGGCCCCAGGAGGCCGAGTGCCGAGCAGCCTCTGCGTGGTAGCTCCGCGAGCGAGCGAAACCGTGCGACCAGATCACGACGGGCAGCTCCGACTGGCCCCGGGGAACGAACCACGTCACCGCCTGCCCGCTCACCTCGCCCTCTTCGCTGTCGACGGCGAAGGGGCCGTCGCCCTCGTCGTAGGCGATCCCCGTCCCGCCACTGTCCTCTGTCCCGCCACTGTCCTCTGTCCCGCCGCTATCGTCGGTCCCACCGCTGTCGCGGGCGGTCGCTGCGGTGTCGAGCCGCGAGGTACAGGCGAAGAGGAAGGCCAAGAGGAACATCAGGTCTCTCACTTGCCGCCAAACCTACCTCATGGTAGATACTTCGGCAAGAGAGCCCCGTGGACGACTTCCCCCGCCGCCCTGGTCGACCGAGCAGCCCGCTGAGCCGCCGCGCGCTGGTGGCCGCCGCGCGCGAGGTGTTTGCCACCGAGGGCTTCGCCGGGGCCACCCTCGACGCGATCGCCCGTCGCCTCGACATCCGCAAGCCCTCCTTGCTCCACCACTTCCCCTCCAAGGATGCCCTCTACGCCGAGGCTGTGGCCACGCTGATCGAGGAGCTGTCGGTCGTCTTCGCCACGGCACTTGGCCCTGCGCCCTTCCCCGAGCGGCTCGACGCGCTGAGCGAGGCCCTGACGCGCTACCTGGCCGAGCGCCCCGAGGCCGCCGCGCTCCTCCTGCGCGAGCTGGGCGGCCCGCGCGTGGGACCGCCCGGGGCGCAGGCTGCCGTCAACCTGCTGCGCGCGGCCGTGGCCTTCCTGGAAACCGCCATGGACGCGGGCGAGATCCCGGCCCAGGATCCCAACCAGCTGGCGCTGTCGGTCGTGGGCCTGCACCTGGTATGGTTCGCGGTGCCCGCCGTCACCGGCGAGCTCAATGGCACCAGTCCCTTCGCGCCAGAGAGCTTGGATCGGCGCGTCGCGACGGTGTGCGCGCAGGTCCGCGCTCTCTGCGGTCTCCCCTCCCACTCGTAGCGTTCGGAGTCTCGGATGTGGTTTGTCCTCCTCGTCGCCTGTGAAGCACCCACCGAGGGCTCGGATGTCAAGGCCGGCCCCGGGACACACGACACCGCCCCCGCCGACGACACCGCGGCCCAGACCGACACGGCGGGCAGCGACGACGGCGCGACCGGCCACGACAGCGGCGGCGGCGGCGACTCGGGCAGCGCTGAGGAGATCTCGCCGAACGTGGACATCCGTTCGCCCACCGACGGCGCGCTCCTCGAGAACCCCATCACCTTCGAGGTCCTCCTCAACGACGTGGAGTACGCGGTGCTCGACGCCGACGGCTACGAACTGGCCCGCGTCGAGGACATGGGCTTGAGCGAGGTGGAGTACGCCTTCTCCGGCACCGGCTACGCCCGTGCGATCACGCTCACCGGCTACAACACGCTCGGCCACGCGGTGGCGTCCGACAGCATCACCATCGAGATCGACCCCGGCGAGGTAAACCTCGACGTCCCCTACTTCTACCAGTACGACAACGCCAACGAGCCCGGTTCTACCTGTGGGGTCACCTCGGCGGCCATGCTGGTGGACCACTGGAACCCCGGCAGTGTCACGCCCGACTCGCTCTACCGCAGCTACGGCAAGGCGCAGGGCCAGTCGCCCGACGCGCTCGCCGCGCTCTACCGGTCAGAGGGGCTACACGCCGACTACACCTACGATGGCACCCGCGCCGAGGTCCGCGCCCACCTCGATGCCGGCCGCCCGGTGGTGGTGCACGGCTACTGGACCAGCGCCGGCCACGTGGCGGTGATCGTCGGCTACAGCGACACGGACTGGATCGTGAACGACCCGGCTGGCGACTGGTATACCTGCTATGGCTGCGGAGAGGCCGATCATGTGCGCTACCCGATCGGCGGCGCCTGGGACGATGAGATGAGCTGGGACGGCGACGTGTGGTACTCCACAGCGGACAGCGCCGCGTTCTGACCCGTCGCACCGGCTAGACTCGCCGCGAGATGTTGCTCCTCCTCGCCTGCACCCCGTCGCCTGGCCACACTGGCGACAGCGCCGTCGATGCTGGCCCCGTCGAGCCGCTCTTCAGCTTCGTCGTCTTCGCCGACCCGCACGTGACGGCGGACGACGAGCACGCCGAGCGCCTCCGGACCGCCGTGAAGTGGGTGAATGACAACGCCGAGGCCGAGGGCATCGAGCTCTTGTTCATCGTGGGCGACATCGGCTGGGGCGACGTGGGGGTCGACCTCGCCAACGAGCTTCTTGGCGCCCTCAGCGTCCCGTGGGTGCCGGTGCTGGGCGACAACGAGGTGCAGTACGGCTCAGAGGAGCGCTTCGACGCCGTCTTCTCCCTGCAGTATGCCGCGCTCGCCGAGCAGTTCGAGGGCTTCGACCGTGCCGCTACCCCCGTCGACAACCCCGACTACGGCCTGCAGAGCTGGTTCCAGGACTTCAGCTTCGACCACCGGGGACTCCACCTGGTGGGCGTGGACTGGAACTCGCGACACATCGGCGGGCTCGAGGGGGAGATGGCCGACCTCCACGACTTCGAGGGCGGCAGCTGGGAATGGCTCGCCTCCGACCTCGAGCAGCACGGCGAGGGCGCCAACGACTCGATCGTCTTCTTCTCGCACCACCCGATGCACCTGAGCCCCGGGGCCTTCGACCTCGAGGAGATCGACCTCCTCGACGGCCTGCTGGCCGCCTACGACGACGCGCTCTACGCCAACTTCGCCGGGCACTACCACGTCAACGGCGACGAGGCCGACCCGGCGCGCCCCATCGAGGTGCACGTCACCGACGCGATCTGGGACGACACGCTCACGCTCCGGCAGGTCGACGTGACGGGCAACGCCGCCGTCGCCGAATACACTCACACCCTGGTGGAGTTGCCCTTCGACTAGGGTTTGTCGAGGCGACATGCCCGGGCGGTGAACTCGCCGAGGGAGGTGCCGCCCCGCGTCGCGACGGCAATCGACGACACGGCCGAGCGCGAGAGCGGGTCGAACTCGACGGCCACGTAGGACTGGCCACGAACGCGGCCGTCGGGCGCGACGAGCAGCGTCTCTTTCGACCCGTCGGCCTAGCCAGCGGTCACGTTCAGCACGCGATGCACCACCTCGCCGCCGCCGAGCGGTCGAAGTCGTAGTCCAGGGGCTCGGCCGGCGGGATCACCGCGCCGTCGACCTCCGCCCATCCCGCGGCGAGCGCCTCGGGGCAGAGCTGTGGCTCGCTTGGGAATGCAGGCTCAGCGGCGAGGGCGATCGTCGCGAGCAACTTCCGTCGAAGCTAGCGCAGGGGGCGCCGGCGGGCCACCGAGACGATTCCTGGCGGATCCCTGCCTTGCCGAATCCAAAGGATCGATTAGCCACGGTCCATGGGTATCCTCGTCCCCCTAACCATCCTCGTAATCCTTGGTTGTACCGGCATCATCCCCGATGAGCCCTCCGAGAAGGACACCTCCGAGAACAATGGCGGCAGCGGCAGCGGGAACGATCGCGACGGCGACGGCACCCCCGATGCGTCGGACTGCGACCCCGACGACCCCAACACCAACCCCGACGCCAAGGAAGTCTGCAACGGCTTCGACGACAACTGCGATGGCGAAACCGACGAGGGTTACGACTCCACCTGGTACGCCGACAACGACAACGACGGATACGGCGCGGGCGAGGCCAAGACCGCCTGCGAGCAGCCTGAGGGCTACGTCGAGCAGAATGGCGATTGCGACGACGGGGACAAGAAATACAACCCCGGGGCCGACGAGGAGTGCACCGACGAGCGAGACTACAATTGCGACGGGAGCGTGGCCTACGACGACAACGACAACGACGGCTACGCGGCCTGCGAGGACTGCAACGACGACGACAAGGCGGTGCACACCTCCACCTCGGAGACCTGCAACAACAAGGACGACGACTGCGACGGCAAGGTCGACGACAACGCCAGCGACTGCGTGGACATGTACGAAGACAAAGACGGCGACGGCTACGGTGGCGACCGCGAGGTGTGCGGCTGCGAGGGCACCGACGGCTACTCGACCCGCACCGGCGACTGCGACGACGACGACGCCGCGGTGAGCCCAGGCGTGCGTGAAACCTGCGCCACCAGCTACGACGACGACTGCGACGGCAAGAGCAACGACTACACCGGCGGCAGCGCGCCGGTGGCGAACGCCGGTCGCGACACCAGCGTCGGGGGCGACACGGTCGATTGCGTGGAGAGCGGCTACGGATACGAGTGCGACAGCTGCGGCCGGGAGACCGACTCGCTCAGCGGCAGCGCGACCGACGCGGACGGCGACACGATGACCTACAAGTGGACGGTGTCCCCGAGCGGGCCCAGCATCGACTCTTCCACCTCGGCTACCACCGACGTCACCTTCCCCGAGTTCGCGGCCGAGGAGCCCGGGGCGTGCGCGGAGGAGGACTACACCTTCACGCTCACCGTCACCGACTGCGCAGGCGAGAGCGACACCGACACGGTCGTCTACACGCTGAGCTGCTGCGGCCGCTGAGCCCGAGGTCGCCTCGTCTTGTGGCGCCACGGCATCGGCTTCGCGGAGTGTTTCGGGCTCTCCCCCCTCGGTGAACGCCTCCGCGAGGCGGCGGTCACCTTCCGGGGCGACCCGAGCACGCCCCGCTCTCGTTTCGACCACACGAGCCTCGCGCTCCTGCGACCCTCCCTGTCCCTGCCGCTCTGGCTCGGGCGCCAGCCCGGGGGTCGGCTCTCGCCCGTCTACAACTTCTTCTGCCACGACCAGCCCGATCTCGCGCTCGGCTGGAGCGTGCAAGTGCGGCGCGCTGTGGACTGGCGCGGCGGCCGCCTCACGTACGACAGTCACAACGGGACCGATTTCGCGGTGCCCCCGGGGGCGGCGGTGGTCGCAGCGGCGCCCGGAGTGGTGCTGCGCGTCTCGAACGAGTTCAACCGCGGTGGACTCAAGGTCTTCATCGACCACGGTGACGGCCTCTTCACCAGCTACAACCACCTCGCCCGGGCGCAGGTGCAGGTGGGCGAGCGGGTGGAACGGGGGCAGCGCCTCGCCCTGAGCGGCGCCAGCGGGATCGACGGCTTCCTGCTCTTCCCCTGGAGCACACCTCACCTCCACCTCAACTGCTGGCTGGACGGCACCTACGTGGATCCCTTCGCGCGACCGGGCGAAATCCCCCTCTGGGCCACGGGCGAAAACCAACCGCGACCCTGCCGAGCCCGGCAACACAACGAGGCCTGGGAGCCGACGGACTGGGACGAACGGGCGATCGAGGCGGCGCTCAGGGCCTGCGTGCACCCCGGGTCGCGTCGTGACATCGAATCGGCGGAGTTTCCCGGGGCGCGTGGGATGAACACCCACTTCCACATGTCGTACTTCCCAACCCGTTTCACCGCCCGGCCTCGGCTGGTGCGCGGCGCGCACCCGCGCAGCCCGCGGCTGGACCTCCCGCTTGCAGCGGAGGAGTACGACGGCGCGCTATTCTGAGGGCGGCTCGGGACTTGCAGGGGTTCCCTTCATGTTCGTCGCGCTCATGTGCCACGCCCCCATCGTCGTCCCGGCGGTCGGCGGCGCGCGGTCTGCCCTGTGCGGGGCCACCACCCGGGCGATGCACGAGGTGGCCTTGCGTGCCGTCGCCCACGTGCCCGACCGCGTTGTCTTGCTCAGCCCCCACTCGCCGCGCCAGAGGCGCCAGTTCTCGGCCTGGTCGGGGCGTCACGTGGGCGACCTCAGCGAGTTCCAGGCGCCGCACGTGCGCGTCGACCTGCCCGACGCCCCGGAGGTGGCCGAGTCGCTCGGGCTCGGACCGGTCGAGGGTCGCCGACTCGACCACGGGGCGATGGTGCCGCTCTCTTTCCTCTGGGACGCGGGTTGGCGAGGCCCTACCTCGATCCTCGCCCTGCCCTGGGACGAGATCGACAGCGAATCCGTGGGTCGGGGACTCGCGGCGCTCCCGGGGCACACGGTCGTCATCGCCTCCGGCGACATGAGCCACCGGCTGCAACCGGGCGCCCCCGCGGGTTTCCATCCCAACGCCCATCGTTTCGACGATGCCTTCGTGGAAGCCCTCCGTCGTGACGACTGGACCGCCGCCGTGGGGGCCGAGGCCCGGGCCCTGGCGGCGGAAGACGTGGTGCAGTCCACGAGAGTGGCGATGGTCGCCGCGGAGAAGCCGCTCTGGTCGGAGGTCCTCAACTACGAGGCCCCCTTTGGAGTGGGCTACACCGAGGCCATCCTGCGCGACCCCTCGCCGCCCTTGTATGCCGTCGCCCGGTACGTCGCGACGCGCTACCTCCACGGGTTCCCGCTGGCAGAGCGGCTAGGGGGCCCGCCGTCGCAGGGGGTGTTTGTCACGCTGCACCGGCGCGGCGAGCTACGAGGCTGCATCGGGCACGTGGAGGCGCGGCACGGCAGCCTCTGGGACGAGGTGGCAGCCGTCACCCTCGCCGCCATCCGCGACCCTCGTTTTCCCCCGGTGAGCGCGCCCGAGCTGCCGGAGATCGAGTGGGAGGTGTCGCTCCTCGACCCGCCCGAACGGATCGTCGGCACGCGCGACCTCGACCCGCGCCGGTACGGGGTGATCGTGAGCCTCGGCAGCCGTCGCGGCCTCCTGCTCCCCGGCCTCGAGGGCATTGATGATCCCCACCAGCAAGTGGCGCTGGCGCGTCGAAAGGCCGGCATCGCGCCAAGAGGCGCGGTGAACCTGGAGCGCTTCACCGTGACCAAGGTGGCGCAGCCGTGAACCCCGGTCGCTGGTGGCATCGCGACGACGACCACTTCGCCTGCGACCTCTGCCCCCGCGCCTGCGTGCTCGCCCCCGGCCAGCGGGGATTCTGCTTCGTCCGGCAGGCCACCGACCACGGCATCGAGCTCACCACCTACGGTCGCTCGAGCGGCTTCTGTCTCGATCCCATCGAGAAGAAGCCGCTATTCCACTTTCTACCAGGTACGGCCACGCTGTCGTTTGGCACGGCGGGCTGCAACCTCGGCTGCAAGTTCTGCCAGAACTGGGAAATCTCCAGGGCCCGCGAGGCCGACCGGCTGGTGGAGCACGCCAGCCCCGAGGCGATCGCGCGCGCCGCGGTGCGCTCCGGCGCACGCTCGGTGGCGTTTACCTACAACGACCCGGTGATCTTCGCGGAGTACGCGATCGACGTGGCCGAGGCCTGCCACGCGGTGGGCGTGGCCGCCGTCGCGGTGACCGCCGGCTACATCAGCCCCGGGGCGCGCGAGGCCTTCTTCAAGCCGATCGACGCGGTGAACGTGGATCTCAAGGCCTTCACCGAGGATTTCTACCGTCGCATGTGCTACGGGCACCTGGAGCCGGTGAAGGACACCCTGCGCTGGCTGGTTCACCACGCCAAGGTGTGGACCGAGATCACGACGTTGCTCATTCCCGGCGAGAACGACAGCGACCCGGAGATCGACGCGCTGTGCCAGTGGGTAGCCCGGGAGCTCGGCCCCGATGTGCCCCTCCACTTCACGGCCTTTCACCCAGACTTCAAGCTCGACCGCCCGGCCACCCCGCCGACCACCATCCGTCGCGCCCGGATGCACGCCCTGGCCGCTGGCCTCAGGCACGTGTACACCGGCAACCTGCACGACCCCGAGGGACAGGCCACGCGATGCGCAGCCTGCGGCGAGGTGCTCATCGCTCGCGATGGCTACGAGCTCACCCGCTGGCGACTACGCGACGGTCGTTGCCCCTGCGGGACGAGGCTGCCTGGGCACTTCGAGGCCATGCCCGGGTCCTGGGGCTCGCGGCGAATGCCCGTCAGAATCTAGGGTTCTCCCTCGATCTGGAGCAAGAAGTTCACGAGCTCTGTGCTACTGTCGAAGCCGTGGGCAACCACGGCCTCTCCGACCGAGGCGGCGCGGCCGTCGTGCAAGTAGGGCGCGGTGGCGAAGAGCCCCCGCAACGACGGCGTGCGCAGCCCGGTGAGCTCTCCGCCCGCGCGCTGGCCGGAGGTCTCGATGATGGTGCCCACGTCGTGGAGCACGGGCGTGCCGTCGGGGTTCCAACCGGCGTCGGTGCTCTCGGGGCCCGCGTGGCAGCTGTCGCAGCCCTCTTCGAAGAAGATGTCGCGGCCGGTCTGCGCCTCCGCCGTGTAGCTGCCGTCGACCTCGCGGAAAGGCGAGCGGGGGGCCGTGGCCGAGAGGCCGCGAACGTAGAGCGCGAGCGCGTCGAGCTCGGCGGAGTAGCCCTCCTTGGTGGTGCCGAGCGGATCCTCGGCGGTGGCAAAGTCGCCCTCGTCCATGAAGCCAGTGCCCGACTGGTGAGCCCGGATCGCGTTCTCGAAGTCCTGGAGCTCGTCGAAGTTGGCGCTCCAGTGAAAGGGACCGGCGCTCGGCATGGCGTAGAGCGCCTGAGTGTCGCGGAAACCCTCGCCGCGGTCGGTGAAGTCCCAGGTGCGCGCATCGGTGCCGCCCTCGAAGTGACAGCTCGCGCAGGAGAGGTAGCCGTCCTTGCTCATGCGCGGGTCGCCCGCGAAGGCGAAGGTCATGGCGCCGAGGCGCGCCTCGGCCCCGAGCGGATCCTCGTCCCAGAGCGGGTAGCGGGCGATCTCGGCTTCCTGGCCGGGCATGCGGATGTCGTAGGCGATGATCTCGCCCGACACCGAGGCCAGCACCCAGAGCGTGTCGTCCGTCGCGACGAGGCCATCGAGGCCGACGCCGACAGCCTGGAGGCCGCCAAGCCGCGTGAGTCGCCAGGGGTCGAGAATGTCCACCACGCCGGTGCCGTAGTGGGACACGAAAAGCCGGTCCCCCAGCGGCGAGTAGGCCACCGCGCCCACGAGGTCGCGGTTGTCGAAGTCGGCGTCGGCGAGCTCCTCGCCCGTAGCCGCGTCGAGGCGTCGCAAGACAGCACGGCTCGCGGTCTCGAAGGTGTAGGGCTGTCCATCGCGCTGCAAACCCCGCTCGATATTGGCCTTGGCACCGCCCACCACGAGATCGCGCCCGTCGGGGCTCCCCGCGAGGGCCCCAAGCAAGCTCGGCAGGCCACGGGCATCGGTATCCGAGTCTGGCCCGGGGTCGAGGGTGAGCGGCCAGCGCACGCTGTCACCCACGGCGTACAGCTCGCCGCTGGTGCTCGGCGAGCGAAAACGAGTGGCGATCCCTCGAGATCCCTCGGCGAGCAAGACCGCACGCGCGTCGGGGAAATTCGCGAGCAGAGTCATCCCGCCGAGTGGGCCGACCCGCCACAGCCCACCGGCGCCGCCCGCCGTCATCAAGACGTCGCCGGTGTCGCCGTCCTGCACCACCCCCTCGGGACGGGTGCCCCAGCCAAGCGACACCCGGTTGGTGATGGTCACCGTCTCCGTGTCGACCCAGACCAGCTGGTCGTCCCGGCAGGCCACGACGGCCGTGCTCCCACGGGCCGACACCGATACCGGCTCCGCGCAGATATCAAGTCGCGACAATGTATCATCATGTATCACGGTGAGTTCACCCGACTCCGGCGACACTACGACCAGATGATCACCCTGCGCCAACCGCGACGATGCCGTGGGCAGCACCGCGAGCGGTTCGTACACGGCGGTGACGGAAGCCGAGGCCGTATCCGTGCGACCGTCGCTTGAAACAGCGGTGAGTATCACCGTGTATCGCCCGGGCTCGGTGTAGCTGTGGGTCACCGCCGCGCCCTCGTCGCTGGTGCCGTCACCAAAATCCCAGGCGAGTCGGTCGCCCTGGCTGCTGCCCGCGTCGAAGGGCGAACCCTGTCCCACGTAGACCACGCCGAGGTCGTCCAGAAACGCAACGGGCGTGGTCGGCTCGACCGCGATCTCGTGGCAGGCGAGGAGCAGGACTACCACGGTCGTTCCGAGAGGTCTGCGCCGGTGGAGAACGAGAAGTTCGTGGCGACGGCAACGGCGTTGCCTGACACGTCGGCGATACCCCCGGCCGGGACCTCCACGAAGTAGGTGGTGTCGGGGTCGAGGGGGTCATCGGGGACGAAGTTGACGATCGTCTCCTGCCCATAGAATCGACCGGAGACCGCCGCGCCGTCTTGTCGCCAGACACGGAAGGCGCCCGCGTGCGCGGAGACAGGCTCGATCTGCTCGTCGAAGGACAGCCCGATCCGCCCGGTGACGGGTACCCAGGTGGCGCCATCGGGCGGGTTGAACAGCTCCAAGCTGGGCGCCCGGCTGTCGGGCTCGGCCTCGTACGGGAACACGAGGGTGGCCATGCCAGGCTCGCCGCCCTCGTCGACGCTGGCCACCGCCACGTTGCCGATGGGCACCAGCGTGTCGAAGTCGCCGCTCATGTCGATGCGGGCGATCTCCGCGGGGGCGCTCGGGTCGCTAAAATCGTAGCGACTGCCGAAGTTGGATTCGCCCTCGAACAAGAGCGCGTTCTGCCGGACGACGTAGCCGCCGTCGCCGTCGGCCACGAAGCCCGCCCCCACCCGCACGGGCGACGTTGGGTCGGCGATGTCGTAGACAACGGGGCCGCCGCCCTCGTCTTTGCGGGCGAAGAAGGCGTAGTGGCCGCCCACGTTGGCGAAGTAGTAGGGATGGGCCTCGCCGAGGTCGTCGACCACGTCGAAGTCGGCGAGCAACTGCCAGTCCTCGGGATCGCCGATGTCCCACAGCATGGTCCGCGACATGCCGGCCGTCGAGGCCAGGGCGAGGTTACCGACCACGTGGAAGCTGCCCGACATGAAGGCCACTTCCGTCCAGTTGTCGAGGATCTCGGGCGCGGTGGCGTCGCTCACGTCGATGACGAATACGCCCAAGAGGCCGGAGCTCAAGAACAAGAGATCGCCCTGCCAGAAGGCCGAGAGCGAGACCCGAAAGTAGGCGTCGGGGTAGGCGAAGCCGGGAATCTCGAGGCTGGACAACCAGGCGGGCGCGTCGGGATCGCTGATGTCCCAGAAGCCCACGCCACCGTGGTCGGCGTCTACCAGCGTGTCGACCGCGAGCAGCGTGCGCCCGGCGGCCCGGCCGATGGCCAGGGTGTGGGTCTCGCGCATCAGGGGCTCGTAGGCCTCGCCCCGTTTGACCGGATTGCAGGGGTCGCTGAACTCGTACAAGGTGATGCCGCCGCCACCACTCTCGGGGGCCCACGGCAAGAGGAGAAAGCCGTCGTGCATGCCCACGAGGTTGTGGTGTTCGATGTCCTCGGCGCCCCCGGTGAGCGCGGCACAGGGGGCGTCGAGCAAGGCGGCGTCGAGCGACACCGACGGCCCACCCGGCCCAGTGAGCGCATAGTCGCCTGGGTCGGGAAAGGTGTCGGGGACAATTGGCGGCTCGGCGCAGGCGAGGAGGAGGATCACCCGAGGAGCTTAGCGCGGCCCCCAGCCGCCGCCGCCCGGCGTGAGCACGCGGACGCGGTCCCCCGCCCGGAGTGACAGTGTCTCGCCCGTCCATCGGGTCCAGGTGCCGTCGCGGCGGGTCCACGCCTCGCCAGGAAGCCCCGGAGCACCACCGTCGAGACCCGGGGCTCCTCCAGGGCGCCAGGCCGCGAGCAGAGAGGCAGCGGCGGGGGCCAAGAGCTCGATCTCCCGCTCCAGCCCGTCGCCGCCCCGGTGGAGGCCCTCGCCCCCGCCCCCCCGTCGTAAGCGGAAGGCGCGCAGGCGCAGCGGGAGGCGGGCCTCCAACACCTCGGGGTCGGTGGCCCGGGTGTTGGTCATGTGCACCTGTCCCCCGCTGGCACCGGGCCCCCTGGGCGAGGCGCCGAGGCCCCCACCGAGGGTCTCGTAGTAGGCCCAGCCCTCGCCGCCGAGGCTCAGGTTGTTCATCGTCCCCTGCGAGGCGGCGCGCTGTCCGGTGGCGCGCAGGAGCAGATCGACCAGCCGTTGCGAGGTCTCCACGTTGCCGCCCACCACCGCCGCGCCCGGTGGCGGGTCGAGGATGGAGCCCGGCGGCACCACGATCTCCACCGCGCGGAGCAAACCCTCGTTCAGCGGCAAGTCGCGACCGAGCATGCATCGAAGCACGTAGATCACCGCCGCGCGCACCACGCAGGCAGGGGCGTTGAGGTTCCCCGCGTGCGGACCGCCCGTGCCCGAGAAGTCGAAGCGCGCGCCGCTCACCCGGACCCGGAGCGGGATCCCGTCGATCTCGTCGGCGGCCTCGCCGTCGAGACCAGGCGCCACCTCCCGGGCGGCCCGGGTCACCGCGGCGAGCAGGCCTCCCATCCAGCGGCTCAGGAGGGCGGCGTCGTGCTCCGCGAGTCGGCGCGCCATGTGGGCGTTGCAGGCCACCTGCGCGCGCAGGTCGGCCTCCACCGTCAACGGGTCGCGACAGCCTATGAGCTTCGGGAGCCGAAAGTGGCCCGCGTCGACCAGAGGCAGTCGACGGAACACGAGGCCCTCGTCGGCCAGCGTCCGCGAGCGCGGAGGCATGGACCCGGGCGTGAGACCGCCCACGTCGACATGATGGGCGCGCGAGGCCACGAACCAGGGCCCCGCGCGGCTGACGACCGTGAGATCGGGCAGGTGGGAGCCCCCGGCCGCCGGGTCGTTGGTGAGCCACGCGCCGCCATGCGGGAGCTCGATCCCCGCCGCGAGCAGGTCACGCACGGTGGCACCCATCGCACCAAGATGCACCGGCACGTGGGGAGCGTTGGCGACCAGGGTCCCCGCCGCGTCGAAGATCGCGCAGGAGAAGTCGAGTCGCTCGCGGATGTTGACCGAGCGCGCGAGCCCACGAAGCACCTCGCCCGCCTCGGCGGCGATGCCCGAGAATCGGCTCGACCAGAGCGCGAGGGACAGGGCCTCGTCGTCGCCCTCCCTCCGCACACCCGGCCCCAGGTGATCGAGGACGAGCACCGGCCCTTCCCGGCGACCGCGCCAGCCCGCCGGCACCAGCAGCGAGGTACCCGGGAGCGCCAGCAGGCATGGGCCCTCGACTTCCTCGGGGACACTCGCCGGCCAGTCCACGCAGTAGTCACTGGCCGTGGTCGATTCTCGGCCCCGCACGCCGATCTGCACCACCTCGATGGGAAGTTCGGGGCGACTGAACCCAAAACGAAGCTGGTGCTCAGTTTCAAACGCCTGGGCCGCCTCGGTCTCCGTGCTCCCGGCGACTCTGAGCGCCGAGTCCGTTCCCGCGTAGCGTAGCTCCAGCCACCGTTGCTGTTCATGAAAATGATGGAGCTGCGCTGATAGTTCGTCCCACGACGCCATCACGAGGGGCCACGCCGTGCGCAGCTCCCGCCACACGGGTCGCGACCGTTCCTCCTCGGCACGGGCAAAACGTTGTCCGAAGGCGCTCATCACCGAGGCCAGGGCGTGCACCGCCACCCGTCGCAGCCCGAGCTTCTCAGCCACGGCACAGGCGTGCTGGCCAGCCGCGCCGCCGTAGGCCACCAGCACCGCGCCGTCGAGGTCGGCCCCGCGCGCGAGGGCGAGACGACGCACCGCCGCCGCCATGCTCTCCCTCGCGATCTCCACGAAGGCCCCGGCCGGACCGGGGAGAGAAATCCTTGATACATCGAGCGGTGGCTCAAGTGTGTCAGTCAGCAAAAGACCAAGCTTTATAGCCGCATCTGTCAGCGTGGGTGGACCGCCCTTGCCGAAGGCCTGGGGGCCCGGGTGGGCGCCCGCCGAGGCGGGACCGACGGTGTAGCGCACCCCGTCGTGACCGAGGATGGAGCCACCACCCGCCGCGATGGTCTCGACGTCAAGCGCCGGTCGACGCACTCTACGCCCGGCCACCACCGACTCCCCGGCCCGGTACCGGAGTGGCCCAGGCTCCACGAGGCACACGTCGGTCGATGTGCCACCCATGTCGAGGCCGACGGCGAGCCGGGCACCCACGCGCTCCGCCACGTGCCGCACCGCGAGCACACCACCCGCGGGCCCGCTGAGCACCGCGTCGGGGGCGCGCAGTTCATCCGCAACGCAGAGGCTCGCGTCGGAACGGATCGCTTGCGCGTCGCGCGGGATCTGGTCGTGCACGAGGGCGGCTTCGAGCACCGGGCCGAGCGCCGCGTCGAGCAGGGTCGTCTCCATGCGCCCGACGAGGCCCAGCTCGGGCACCCGCTCATGGCTCAGGACGGCACGCAGTCCCGCGGGCAAGGCCGCGCCGAGGGCACGCTCGTGCGCCGGGTTGAGCGGCGAGTTGTGCAAGACCACGGCCACCGCGTCGACGTCGTCGAGAAACAGTTCTGGAAGATCGAGCGGTTCGATCTCCCTTCCCTGGTTGTCGATCCGTCCCCTCACCTCCACGACCCTGAGCCCGGGCCAACTGGGCCTCCGCGCGTCGGCGTCGAAGAGCTCGGGACGTGTCATGTCGCCAATCTCGGGCAGATCGCCGAGGCCCTCTGTCACGAGCAAACAGACCCGTGCCGACTGCCCCTCCAGGAGCGCGTTCGTCACCACCGTGGTGCCGAAACACAGGGCGCCCGCCGCGAGACGCCCCACCACCGCGATGTCGGAGCGCACCTTTCTCGCCTCGAGCATCCCCTCGGCCGACTCTGTCACCACGTCGGTGAAGGTGCCGCCCCGGTCTACCAGGGTTCGCCCGCGTGCTACTTGGACATCGCCCGCTGGCCCCGCTGGGCTCACGCGCCCCCCCTTCGAGGCGTCGAAGCTTCCCGGTGCGCGCGGCGTACCTCTCGTGCCCCCGCTGTTTCCCCGGAGCCCCCGATGTCTGCGGTCCTCAGTTTCCTCCTCGTCCAGCTCGCCGAGGCCAGCGACCGGCCCACCATCACCTTCGTGATGAACGTGCACGACCACACCCACGTGGACGAGAGCGCGGACACGGTGATCCGCGCGGCGGGCATCTTCCGGAAGTACGGTGTCAAGGGCGACTTCTACCTCACCGGCCCGATCACGCAGGCCTACGTCAACGAGCGTAGCGACGCGGTGAGCGCGCTGCGCGACATGGGCATCAGCTACCACGTCCGCGCGCCACACCCCCTGTCCGACGGCTTCACCGGGCCGCTCACGGTGCTGCGCACCAAGGAGCAGAAGGTCGCGGTGATCAAACAATACGAGACCTACGCCCAGGACATGGCCACCGGCGAGCTCAAGTCGGGCACCCTCGGCGGCTACACGCTGGTGAAGAACACCTTCGGCCGGGCCCCCTCCTGCGTGGGCCTCGGCATCGGCAACCAGGCGCTCAAGGAAGCGGCGATGGAGGTGTACGGCTCCCTGGGTGCGAAGTGCGTGATCACCACGCACGCGTCGAGCTCGCCGAAGGCCGACCCCTTCACCTGGTACGGCTCGCTGCTGGAGCGACCCGGCGACATCAACATCACCCGGATGGGCGAGCGCAACGACTTCTGGTGGAACCACATCGAGAGCGATCCCACCAACTACGATCCGCTCCCCAAGATGCGCGACGCCATGAAGTCCTGGACGCTCGGGCGCATCCCCTACATCACCTCGCTCATCCACGAGAACAACTTCGAGCGCTCCGGGCCCGAGGGCTGGACGCTGAGCTACTACACCGACCGCAGCAAGAAGACGATCCGCCAGCCGGCGTACCCGCTCACCGGGGTTGACGTTTCCAAGAGCCGGAATCGCAAGGACAAGGATGCCATCTGGGCGGCGTATGAACGCTGGGTGCAGTGGGCGTCGGCCAACATGCGGGTGGCGACGAGCGAGGAAATCTACGGGACGGCGCTGGCGGCGAAGAACTAGTGCACGCCTGTCCCTCTGGGACGGCCACGCCGGGCCCTGAATCGCGACACGAGGTGCCCCCCGTCTCCAGGCAATCCGCCGCCCGGCCCTCCACGACACGGCCTCCGGCCGCCGGGTCCTGTCGCCCCCGTCGACCGGCCCGGCAAGCGGGCCGGCTCGCCAGGGGCAGCACCGGGTACCCCGTACCGGGAGCCGGGCGGCTCAATCACGTCGGCCGTACCCCGCTGCGAACGGGCCCGGCGTGGCCTCGGCTCGAAGCTCGGGGCACGAGGACCGCTCGCCGCTCTGTCGCCCACGAACCGCCCAGCCATCGGCTTCCTGCCCGGTCGGGCGCCACGAGCCACCCCCAAGGGAGCAGGGGGAACCGATGACCACCCTCGCCGAGGTCTTGCGAGAGCAGGGGCACGATCTGCGAGAGGCACGCAAGCTCGCGGGGCAAGGGCGGGTGTGGCTCGGGCACACGCCGGTGACGGACATGGGGCGCGAGGTAGACGAGCGCGAGGTGCGCGTGCTCATGTCGCGGCCGGCGCATGCGCCCGGTCGCGACGCGGCGGTGGTGGTGCACGACGATCGGCTGGCGGTGGTCTACAAGCCCTCGGGCTTGCTCAGCGTGCCCGCGCCCGGGCGACGCGAGCCTAGCGTGCTTTCGCAGGTGTCGCGCTGGCTCGGGCACGCGCTGGCGGTGCACCGCATCGACGAGGGCACCTCGGGGCTCCTGCTCGTGGCGCGCGACGTTGGCGCCCAGCTCGACCTCAAGAACCAGCTCGAAGCACACAGCGTGGAGCGCCGGTACCTCGCGCTGGTGCGCGGTCGGTTCCCGGGCGGCGAGAAACGCGTTGACGCTCCCCTGGGGCGGATGGGCGACGGGCGTCGCGGCATCGTCGCCGGGGGAAAGCCCGCGATCACCCGCCTGCGCGCCGTTGATACATGCGGCGATGTATCAGTGGTCGAGGCGCGACTGGAAACGGGTCGCACCCACCAGGTTCGGCTCCATCTCGCTCACCTCGGGTTCCCCATCCTCGGGGACGATCTCTACGGGGGCGCCCGGTTTGCCCGGCTCGCGCTGCACGCGCACGTGATCGGATTCCGACATCCCGCCGGTGACACACGGAGATACGTCTCGCCCCTCCCGGACGAGCTGTGGCGGCGGTGCGTGGGGAGCGGTGGGGGGTCGCGACCATCCCGTTGAACATTGTCGCGACTTTCCCCTTGCTCTCTCTCTCTCTTAGCAATAATCGAGCCGCTCCCACCCGAGGAGCGATCGTGAAGCGTGTTCCCCTGTCTCCCCTGCTCGTGTTCTGCAATGCCGACAGCTACATCTTCTTCCCGGCCACGCCGTGGATGAACGCGCCCGATGCGGAGATGATCCGCGAGGCGCTGGAGGCACGGAACATGCCAGGCTCCGGCGCGATGACGCTCACGGTCGGGCTCCAGACCTGCAACACCGTGGACGCGCCCGACGCCGCCATCCCGCTGGCCACATCCCGCACCGCCGACGGGCTGAGCTTCCCCGGGAGCTTCAGTGACAAGAGCGGTAACACCGGTAACCGCCAGCTCGTGCGCTTCGGCTACCTCGTGAAAAACACCAGTGCCAGCGACACGACCGTGCGCTTCGCCTGGGCGTGCGGCGCGGTCGAGTTGCACCGGAAGTAGGCCGCCGTGGGCTGCGCGCCGGAAGGCACCTCGGGCTGTGGCTGCGCCAACTGTCTCGCCGAGACCATGGGTAGCTCGGCCTGGCCGTCGCCTGCCCACGATCCAGAACTCGCGGTGCCCCTCGTGACGACGCTCGCGAGCCAGTCGTCCGGAGCGCCGCCCCCTTCGGGCTGCGTGCCTGACGACTTCCAGGAGGCGTACGAGTACTACGACTGTCGCGATATTGCGAAGTACGGGATCCCGATCGACTACCCGAGCCCGTGCACGCGGATCGAGGTGCCTGACTCGGCCTGGGAACGCGACTGCGCGTTCACGACCTGGACTGGCTGGTGGCGCGGGGAGGATTGTCCCGAGCCCTACTGGAACATCAATAGCCAGACCAAGGCGTGCAATCACTCCAGCGAGGAGGTGGACGAGTTCACGAGGCTCGCGGAGTTTGACGACTGCGAGGGGAGCTTCCTTTCGCTGGTGCGGAAGGCGTGGTGTTTGCTGGTCGAGAACATGGACTTCGTGGACTGGGTGATCTGCCGGGTGTACGGGCCGGGGCAGCAGTGCTTGCAGGACATACTGAGCGGGAAGAGGGAGACGAACTTCGCCTGCAGGGGGCTCGAACATGATCGAAACGCCACCACCGACCTTCTGGGCGTGAGATTGAATCCATTCTCCGACGCCTTGGTCTTCCAACGCAAGGCGTTCGCGCAAGGGAGCCCAGAGGAACGTCTGTGCGCCGTCCTTTGGGTGGCGGAGCTACTGTTCCATGAACTCCAACACTACTGCTTTCTAGGCGGCTCTGCGACATACGATCGCACCTCCGACGACTGCGAGGGCGGAGGCGACGACACACCGTGGTACTGCCACAAGAGCGGCGAGTGTGAGCCCGCCTGGATCGCATCGAACACGCTCCGGACGCTGCTACGAATGAGGTATCCTCGGGCCCGGCATTCGTCATGCTGCGATACCTGCCTCTCGGAGTCGTTTTTCAGCAACAAGAACCCCTCAATCCCAGCCTCTTGCCAGCGCGAGAGCGACCTGGTGGTTCAGGGTGCCTGACTATCCAGCAGTTGAGCACTCCCCGCTTGCCGTCGCCGACATCGTCGTGGGAGGGGGAGTCGTCGGCGCCTTGAGCCGAACCGGACCCCTCGGGGAGTCGCCGTTCGGCGACACTGAATGGGGAGTGACCGCCGAGCTTGGAGTACGTTTCGTGCGACTGCGCCCGTGGCTGGGCCTCGGCGTCGGCCCTACAGAGATGTGCGCGAACTGGTCGCCGACTGACGACTACTGCTATCGGCGCGCCCTCGGCGGAGCCCTTGGCCTCGACCTGCTCCCCAACAACCAGGTCGGCATGGGCCCCATGGCCTGGTACACCGTCACCTGGGCATGGGAAGCCGGCGCCCGCGCCTGGTGGACCTACCCCCTCCCCTTCTTCCCGGCCCTCCAGGTCGGCGCGGAAGCCGACCTGCTCTTCGCCGTCCCCTACGGCCACGCCGTCACCGGTTCCGCGCAGGCGCGGATCGCCTTCGTCCCAGGGATCATCGGCCGGCCCCGCTAACCCCCGCGATTTCCTTTCGAGACACTACGCCCTGGGTGTCGTACTCTCGTGCCGATGTTCCTCCTCCTCGCCTGTGCCGACCAGACCGTCCCGCTCGACACCGGCGACGAGGCCGTGAGCGACGAGATCCTGGGCGGTACCGAGGCCGACCCCCTATTCGACGTCGCGGTGCTCCACGAGCTCGTGGTGGAGCTCGACCCGGCCGACTGGGCGGAGCTCCGCGAGCAGGCGCGCACCTACTATGACCTGATGGGCGAGGGCTGCATGGAAGGCCCGTGGCCGAGCCCGTACACGTATTTCCCCGCCGAGGCCTGGCTCGACGGCGCGGCCATGGGCGAAGTCGGCGTGCGCAAGAAGGGGCTCATCGGATCGGTGGTGTCAGACCGGCCCTCGCTCAAGATCGACGTGGGCGAGTATGTGGACGAGCAGCGTTTCTTTGGCCTCGAGAAGCTCGTTTTCAACAACGGCCGCCAAGACGCGAGCCGCATGCGCACCTGCCTCGCGCACCACTGGTTCGACGACGCCGGCCTCGTGGCGCCGCGCTGCGCGCTGGCCCACGTGGTGGTCAACGGCGAAGACCTCGGCATCTACGCCCACACCGAGAACATCGACGAGGAGCTGGTGGCCCGGCGCACCGGCGAGTGGCCCGTCGCGATGTACGAGGGCACGCTGTCGGACTTTCGCGAGGGCTGGACCCAGACCTTCGAGTACGAGACCGAGGACACCACCGGGGCCGAGCTGGAGGCTGTCACCCAGGCGCTGGAGGCCGGTGACGACGACCTCCTCTCGGGGCTCGACGAGGTGATCGACCTCGACGCCTTCGGGCGCTTCTGGGCGGCAGAGTCCATCGCCGGACACTGGGACGGCTACAACGCCAACACCAACAACTTCTACGCCTACGCCCTCCCCGGCGACGGGCGCCTACAGTTCATCGCCAGCGGTCCCGACGCCGCCTTCGACCAGCGGGAGCCCTTCTGGGGCAACGACGGCGCCAACGCCTGGGTGGGCACGGTGAGCGCGCTGGGGAACCGGCTCTTCAACCACGACGAGGGGCGCGCGCTGTACGAGGCCGAGCTGTCGCGACAACTCGATGAGAACTGGGACGGTGCCGCCGTCGTCCAGCAGATCGACAACTGGGCCGAGCTCGTGGCCAAGCACGACGACAAGACGATGCGTGACGGCATCGGCGCCACCCGCACGATCGTGGAGCTACGCGACGCCGACGTGCGCGACGGCATGGCGCGCGGCGCCGAGGCCACCGAGATGCGAACCGAGGTGTGCTGGGAAACCGTGGGCGTGGCGACCGTGGACTTCAGCACCACCTGGGACAGCTACCCCAACGGCGACGTGTGGACCGGCGGCGAGGCCGATACCTACTATGTCTTCGAGGGTGTCGAGTACCCATCGATACAGGACGGTGTATCAGCCGGCATCATCGAAGACGGCCGGGCCATCTGGCTCACCATCAGCGAGATTGCGCCCGGCGTGTACGTGGCCCCCTACGCGGTGTTCGACGCGTCGCTCCTGGTCGACGGCACGTCGCTGGCCATCGACGGTCACGACGCCGAGGGCGTGATCATGTACCTCGACAGCAACGAGAGCGACCAATGGCAAACCATCGCCTACCTCGGCAATGGCACGCTGAGCTTCAGCGAGGCGGGCAGCAACCGTGGCGACGCTCTCGTCGGCCGACTCGACGTGGAGATCCTGGGAGGCCAGTAGTACGCTCCCCCGATGCGCCTCAGCCGTCGCCAGTTGCTTGCCGGTGCCTCCGCCTCGATGTTCCTTCCGAGGCTCGGCTGGGCCGACACGGCCGAGCGCCTGTCCCCGCGCGCGCTGGCCGTGGGCGACGTGCACGGCAAGGGCGCCACCTTCTGGGCCCGGGGCCGCGCCGAAGGCACCCTCGAGGTGGAGTACGCGAACAACCCGGAGTTTCGCCACGCCAAACGCATTCACGGCCCATTGGCGAGCGCCGACACAGACTTTACCGCGCGCGTCAGCGTCAAGCAGCGCTGGCATCGCGACCGGGTGTACTGGCGGGCGAGGACGGGCCCAATGGAAGAGTGGATGCTGGGCAGCTTCCTGCCCCCCTCGCGCGGTCGAAACGTTCGCTTCGCGTGGGGCGGCGACACCTGCGGGCAAGGCTGGGGCATCGACGAGGCCCGGGGTGGCCTGCGAATCTACGACGATATCCGGCAACAGAAGCCGGACTTCCTCGTGCACCTCGGCGACCTCGTGTATGCCGACAACCCGATGAAGTCCGAGGTGTCCCTCGCCGACGGCACCACCTGGCGCAACCTCTTGACACCCGAGGTGTCCAAGGTGTCAGAAACCCTCGACGAGCTGCGCGGCCGATTTCGCTACAACTTCATCGACGACAACTTCCGGGCTTGTCACGCCGAAGTCCCCATTGTAAACCTGTGGGACGACCACGAGACACGCAACAACTGGTGGCCAGGACAAGTCTTCGACGACCCACGCTACACGCTGCGCGAGGCCGACACGCTCTCGGGGCGCGCGCGCCAGGCATTTCGCGAGTACACGCCCATCGGCGCCGACACCATCTACCGGAAGATCGCCTACGGGCCCTTGCTCGATCTCTTCGTGCTCGACACGCGGTCCTACCGGGGAGCGAACTCCGCAGGTCGCGACAAGGAGTATGGCCCCGGGGCCTACTGGCTTGGCCCGGTCCAGCGCGACTGGGTGAAGAAGGAGCTGGCTCGCTCCCGCGCCGCCTGGAAGATCGTCGCCTGCGACATGCCGCTCGGCATCGCCTCGCCCGACGGGAAGGCAGCCTGGGACAATGCCTGTAATGGTCCCGGGGAGGCCATGGGACGGGAGCTCGAGATCGCCGACATCCTCTCGCACCTGCGCCGCGAGGGGGTGCGCGACGTGGCATGGATCACCGCCGACCTGCACTACGCGGCGGCCACTCGCTACGAGCCGTCCCGAGCGGTTTTCAAGGACTTCGACCCCTTCTGGGAGTTCCTCGCCGGCCCGCTGCACGCGGGCACCTTCAACCCGCACGCGCTCGACGACACCTTCGGGCCCCGGTGCGAGTGGGTGTCGCTCACCGAGCGGATCGCAGGGGCAAACCCGCCTTCCGAGGGCATGCAGTGGTACGGCATCGTGGAGATCGACGCGGCTAGCCGGGCGCTCACCGTGCGATTCCACGATGGTCGCGGGCGACAGGTGCACCAGATGACTGTGTTGCCCTCCCCGGGATAGCCCGGCGGATGCTCCTCCTCCTCGCGACCCTGGCCCACGCCGACGACGGCGCCCAGCGTTTCCTCGACCTCTACGACTCGCTCCTTGGTCGGCTCTACGCGCTCGACGCCGAGGCCAGCTGGGACGCCGCCACCGACGTGAGCGACCTCAACCAGGGACGACGCGAGGCCGCCTCGCAGGCCACCGCGGCGTTTGTCGGCGACCCGGAGATCATCGCGCGCGCCCGTGCCTGGCGCGCCCGGGAAAAGGAGCTGAGCCCCCTCCAGCTGCGCCAGCTCGACGCGATCCTCTACGTGGCCGGAGAAACCCCGGGCGACCAGACCGAGCTCGTGAACAAGCGCATCGCCGCCGAGGCCAGGCAGGGCGCCGCCCAGGACAGCTTCGAATACTGCATGGAGGCGCGGGGCGCCGATGGCAAGTGTGCCAAGCCGCTGAGCGCCAACGAGATCGACGGCATGCTCCAGTCGGAGACCGACGCCGCCAAGCGGCTCGCCGCGTGGAGCACGTCGAAGGAGATCGGCGTGCCGCTCAAGACCGGCCTCGGCGAGCTGCGCGAGCTGCGCAACGGGGTGGCGCGGGCCAGTGGCTTCAGCTCCTACTTCGGCTACCAGGTGTCCGAGTACGGCATGACCGCCGACGAGATGATGGCCCTGCTCGACCAACTCAACAAGGACATGGCGCCGCTCTACCGCGAGCTCCACGCCTGGACCAAGCGTCAGCTCGCCAAGAAATACGGGCAGCCCGTGCCCGCGGGCGACATCCCCGCCCACTGGTTGCCCAATCGATGGGGCCAGGAATGGGGGGGCCTCGTGCAGAGCGCCGACATGGATCCCTACTTCAAGGACAAGTCACCCGAGTGGATCGTCAAGTCCTCGGAGCAGTTCTACGTGTCGATGGGCTTCCCCGAGTTGCCGAAGTCATTCTGGGAGAAGTCCGACCTGTACCCCGTTGCTGCGGGCGAGTCGCGACACAAGAACAGCCACGCCTCGGCCTGGCACATGGACTTGAACCAGGACATCCGCTCGCTGATGAGCGTGAAGCCCGACAGCCAGTGGTTTGGCACCAGCCATCACGAGCTGGGGCACATCTACTACTACATCAGCTACACCCGTCCCGAGGTGCCGCTCACCCTGCGCAAGGGCGCCAACCGCGCGTTCCACGAGGGCATCGGCGAGCTGGCCAACGTGGCGGCCTTCCAGCCGAGCTACCTCAAACAGCTGGGGATCTTGCCTAAGAAGCACAAGAGCGACCCCACGCAGGTGCTGCTCGCCGAGGCGCTCGAACAGACGGTGGCCTTCGTGCCCTTCGCCACCGGCACGATGAGCCGCTTCGAGTACGAGCTCTACGAGAAGAACCTCCCCGCCGACCAGTGGCAGAAACGCTGGTGGGAGATCGTCTCGCAATACCAGGGCATCGCCGTGCCCGACCAGGCCCGGCTGAGCGACCCGGCACTCTGTGACGCGTGCACCAAAACCCACATCAACGACGACCCAGCGCAATACTATGACTACGCGCTCGCGACGGTCATCAAGTACCAGATGCACGAACACATCGCCAAGAAGATCCTCAAGCAAGACCCCCACGACTGCAACTACTACGGCAGCAAGGAAACGGGCGCCTTCATCAAGGGTGTCCTGGAGAAGGGTGCCACGGAAGACTGGCGGAAGGTGCTGAAGGATGCCACCGGCGAGGATCTGTCGACCCGCGCGATGGTGGCGTACTTCGAGCCCTTGCGGAAGTGGCTCGAGAAAGAGAACAAGAAGAAGTGATCGCGCTCCTCGCCTGCTCCGAGGTCGCGCGGCCCCTGCTCGGGATCTACGCGGGCCCTGAGCTTTTCCCCGTGGTGAACGAGCACGTGCAGTCGCTGCCACACGCGACGAGCGTGGTGGTGGGCTCGGAGATCGACGGGCGTGCCGACGCGCAGCTGGAGACAGTGATCGAGCTCGACGACAGCTGCGAGGAGTGCTTCACGGTGGCCGCCGACGGCGAGTCCTTCCGGGTGAGCGCGGGCGGCACCGCGGGCGCCCTCTACGGGCTCGCGGCCCTGATGGAAGCGCACGGCTGGCGGTTTGCCCATCCCTTCGACACCGATGTGCCCGAGGCGCCCACCCTCGACGCCGACTTCGAGCTCGGCGCGGAACAAAGCCCCGAGATCGCTCGCCGGGGGCTCCATCTCCACACGCTCCACCCCACCGAGGCGATGTTCGACCTGTGGGCCGAGCCCGACGTTGGACGGTCGACGCTGATGCTCGACTGGATCGTGCGCAACCGCGGCAACCACGTGCAGTGGCCCGGGCTCGACGACATCGCGGGCAACGAGCAGGTGGCCGAGAACTGGCGGGAGCCCACGCGACTCGTGGTCGATGCTGCGCACCGGCGCGGGATGACCGCCGGAATCGGCGTGCAACTCTTCGGCATGTCCAACCTTCAGCTGGCCTACGACCTCGTGGACGACGAGGGCAGCGAGGCCGACGACCAGGCCGCGATGGAGGCCCGCTGGCCCATCGTGATGGAGGGCATCGCCTGGGACACCGTGAGCCTCTCCTTCGGCGAGTTCTTCGCCGCCGACCCCGAGACCTTCATCAGCCGCGTGGAGTTGGCCTACGACACCTTGCAGGCCGTGGCGCCCGGCGTGGAGATGACCGGCACCATCCACGTGGGCGGCAACGAGGAGGTGCAGGTGGAGTACGACGGCAAGGAAATGTCGTACTACTTCCTCGTGGACTACGCCGACCGCCCCATCACGCCCTGGGTGCACAGCGTGATGTACTACAACCTCTACGAGGACGCCGGCGGCGCCTACGGTCTCGACGAGTTCAGTGATCACCGCGAGTTCCTGGAGACGAAACTGTCACAGGGCGAGGCGGTCGGGTACCACCCGGAAACGGCCTATTGGGTGGCCTTCGACAACTCTGTCCCCACCTACATGCCGGTCTACATTCAGAGTCGCTGGCACGACCTCGATCAACTCCGCCAACGCGGGCTCGCGCTCCAGGACCACGTGATCTTCGAGTCCGGCTGGGAGTGGGGCTACTGGCAGAACGACGCGGCGGCGCTGCGGATGTCGTACACGCTGCAAGAGAGCCCAGACGCCCAGGTGGCGGAGTTGTTCGCGGACGACGGCCTCGGCGCGGCCGTGGGCGAGATCATGGGGACGCAGCACGAAGCACTCATCACCAATCGGCTCGCGCCCTACATGGCTGGTCGCGACATTGCAATGGACGTCGGCGAGAGCCTCGAGATCGTGTCGCAGCCGCGCCGGGTGCTGTTCGAGGAGGTGCTCGACATGAGCGCCGAGGAGCGCGACACCTTCGAGGGGGTGGTGGTGAAGCCACTCCTGGCGCTGAGTGACGCTCACTTGGACGCGGCCCTAGCGCTCGGCGACGGCGACCGCTGGACCGACGAGGTTGTCGACGGTCTGAGGATGGACGGGAGCCGCGCCGCCTACGTGGCGGCGCTATACACGGCTTTGCTCCAGCACGGCCGCGGCGAAGACCCGACGCTGTTCCTCGACGCCGCCGACGTCTTCCTCGAGGTCGCCACCGACCAGGTGGCGGATCGATACGAGAGCTTCCACGACCCGATCAGCGCGCGCCTCGTGGAGCGCATCGAGAACCCCACGATCTACGACTACGGCTACCTCTACAACGCCCAGACGCTGTGTTTCTGGCAGAGGGAGCGCGGCGAGGCCCGCGAGTTGATCCTCGGTGAGCCCTGGACCGACCCGGGGTGCACGCTCTGAGCCGAGCCGCGGCGACCTATGCCCCCTAGGATGAGACGGCGCGCCGACCGTGCCCCATGGAATGCGACAATCGATGGCCCGCCTCCCGCCGATGGGCCGTGTGGCGCGGACTCGGCGACGAATTATCGGCGTTGTCCCGTCAGCTCGCGTTCACGACGCGGAGGCCGGCGGGCCCCATGTCTCATCCACCGGGGCATAGCTTCCCGGTTGTAGCATCCCGGGGGGCATGGCCCTCGCCGACTCGCATCCAGGGGGCGTGGCGCCGCGCGTGCCGTCAGCGAACCGGATCTGCCTCGTCGCCCACGCCGAGCACCCGCTCGATCGCGTCGTACAGCTCGTCCCAGTCGGAGCACACGGCCGCCGCGCCGAGTCGCATGCACCTCCGGCGCTTCTCGACGATCGAGCCACGCCCGGTGAACACCACCACCGGCGGCCGGTCCTCCCAGGCCCGGACCGCCTGGATCACCGGCGCCGCGACCGGGTTGTTCCAGTCATAGCTGCATAGAATGAGTGACGCCGAGGCGTGGTCGCTCGGGTTGAGCGCGCCTGGGTCGGTGAGGGCACGGAGGCCTACCCCTTCACCCCGAAGCAGGTTGACCAGCCGGCCGTTGTTCGCGTGGTGATTGCGGTCCACCCACACCACCCCCGCACCATCGCCCATCCGGCCGAGCGCGCGAACGAGGCGGCTCGGCGGGCACGTGGCGTGTCGGAGTCGCTCGATCCACCTGCCCACGGCGGCGTGGCCCGGCCCGCCTTCCGAGGGGTAGCTCACCAGCTGCAGGCGCTCGCTCGCGAGCACGGTCGCCCGTTCGCCGGGGCCAACGTCCGGCAACAGGGCGTAGGCAAGCGGCAGCTTGCCCCTGCCGAGCATCGCCAGCACCTCCGAGCGCAACTCGTTGAGATAGGCATCGGTAAACGAGAAGCCAAGGAACAACACCGTGCGCGTGGCGAAAACCGTGCGGAGGAAGTTCGCGTACCGCCCATCCTCGTAGAGGCGACGTCGATAGTCGCTCTGCGCCAGGACCACTGGGTTTCTCCCAGGGTCACCGTTGGCCTCGCCGTGGAGCTTCACAACCGACGTCCAGCCCCGAGCGTCGCCGGCATCCCAGCGGGCGCCCTCCGACCATCGACTCCGGCCGCGCAGCAGCGCCTCGTAAACCCCGGGAGAAGCCGAATCACCGAACAGGAAATCGTCCTGGTTGGTCGTGAGCACGCTGGCGAAAGGAATCTCCATCAAGCGCCGGTAGCGCTCCTCGATCGCGTCCCGGTGTGCATGGTCCGTGCTGAGGGCGTCGCGAAGCGCCCGCTCGAAGGCTCCGTCGTCGTGGAACGAGTCCCGCACGGCCTGCGCCGCCACCTCCAGCACGCGCGAGGACGGAGGAACCTTCGGATTGAGCGCTCGGACCCACCCCAGCTCCTCTCCCCCTCGGGCGGTGGCGAGCCGAACCAGCAGTTCCAGCCACCCCGGCACCGCCGGCATCGACATCCCCGCGCCGAGGAAAGCGACACAGCGTCCCGCGATCACCTCCCGGATGAGCTCGGGAGGTACCTCAGGCTCGCTCACTTCTTCTTCTTCCCCTTGCTCTCCACGGCGGGCGCGGGGAACTTGGCGCCCAGAGCGTCGAGGACCTTGCCCCAGGCCCGGTCGAAGTAGGCGTGGACCTCCGGCCAGTGGCCACCCATGCCGAAGCCCTGGTGGTGCAGGCGCACGGCGGTGGTACCGTCGGCGTTGTCGGCCAGGGTGATGACCACCATCGTGCGCTGGGCACGCTCCTCGGGGAAGTCGGGCGGGGCGCTCCAACTGAAGGCCACCATCTGGTCGGGCACCCACGCCAGCACCTGGCAGCCCTCGGAGCCCCGGTTTCCCTCCCCCAGCTCGGGAGGTCCGAAGAGCAGCTCGAAGGGGCCACCCACCCGGAGCTCCACCCGCGCGTCGACCTGGAGGAAGTCGTTCCAGCCGGCCGCCGTCGTGAGCATCCGGTACACCTCGGCGCGTGGGGCGTAGATGGTGGCCGACTTGTCGATGGCGAGGTTGCCCGCCGCCGGAAAGAGGCCCGTGTCGACAATCGGCGCCTTGTCGACCACGGTGCCCGCGGCCACGCCCGGCGTGTCGAAGGGCTGCACCCCGGCCGGCGGCACCACCCGGAAACCGAGCTGGTCGTAGACCGACTTCAGGTCGTAGATCATCGACTCCTCCACGAACTTGCCGCCTTCATAGCGCCGGACCGACACGCCGTGGAGGGTGACGGGCTTGTGGAGATCCTTGTGGGTGCCGGTGACGGTCCACTGCGTGACGAACATGTCGCCCTGAGTGATGAAGCGATCGATGTGAATCTTGATGTCGGGGTACAAGGTCCGATTGTCCACGACGAAGCGTTTCACCTCGGCCGCCAACTCGGGCGTGTACGCCTCGTCGATCGCCGAGAGATCGCCCTGGTTCCAGATGCGGTCCATCGCCTGGGTGACCGCTTGTTCCTTCATCGATGCACACGCGAATAGGTACAGAATCGGGCCCATGTCAGCCTCCGAGCATGCCGGCCTTGAGCGCGGCGGTGGGGGGTGAAGTGCCGAGGAAGACCGTCCACAGCGCGGTCATGAACTCCTTGCCCGCGACGGTGCCACGCGCCTTGCCGCGCACCGTCACGGTCGTGCCCGTGCCGGGCACGTAGTCGAGCAGGATCTCGTCGCCCGCTTTCACGTCGGAGAGCATCGCGTAGAGCTGGTCGGCGGTGCCCGCCGGCGGGCTCGTCTTGGCGAATCCCTCGGAGAAGGTTTCCACCAGCTGGTCTTTCGTCACCTGCTTGTAGATGAAGTGCATCGTGATGCGCTTGGCGACGTCTTTGCTGATCGCCTCGCTGCCGGACTTTGTCTTGCTCGGCAGGTAGAGCGCGCCCACGTACACGTCGATGTAGTACTTCTCGCGCAGACCGGCGCCGTTGAGCTGGATCGCCTGTCCGCCGACGGACACGCTGTCGGGCAAGGTGACGCCGGCGATCTCGCGCGCCTGCGCGAGGGCCAGCAGGAGGAGCAGCATGGAGCGAACCCGGGGAGAAAGCCCCGAGTAACCTGTCGGCTGCTACTCGCCGGGGCTCAGGTGTTCGCCCACGCCGTAGCTGTCGTACACCGACTGGCGGATGCCATTGTCCTTGATGATCTGGCCCAGCACCGTGGCGCCCTCGGTGACACTGCGTTCCATGGTGTCGTAGTCCACCGAGTAGAGGCCGAAGCGCGGGCGGAAACCCTCGGCCCACTCGAAGTTGTCGGTCAACGACCAGTGGATGTAGCCATCGACGGGCTGGCCATCCTCGATCGCCGCGTGCAAGCCCACCAGTTGCCGCACGATGCTCTCGGCACGGCGCTTTCCCGTGGTGGTGGCGATGCCCGCCTCGGTCACGCGGAGCTGCACCCCCGGGTAGCGCTCGGCCATGGGCTCGGCGAGCAAGCCAAGACCCGGCGAGTAGTGCTCGTAGCCCATCTGGGTGATGTCGTCGGGATGCGGCTCGGGACAGCCAAAATCGGAGAGCGACATCCCCAGCGCCTCGAGCACGGAGGCGTCGCAAGGGATGGCCTCGACGGGGGGGAACGAGGCCTGGTATTTCACCGGCATCCGGTAGTAGTACTGGTAGCCAAGCAGGTCGCACTTGTTGGCCCACTCCGGGTGATCTTCCTCGGGCGTGCCATCGAGGTCGCGGTCGAGCTTGCCGAGGATCACCGCGTCGGGGAAGGCGTAGCCGTAGAGCGACTGGATGCGCTCGGCCGCAGCCACGTCGTCGGGATTGTCCTCGTCGAGCGGGACGATCCACTGGATTGAATTGGTGAAGCCCACGTTGGCGATCACGTTGTCGCTATTGGCGTCGCTGCGATCGGCGGCCTTCACCGCGTCGTAGGCCAGCGCGTTGGCGGTGGCGAGCGCCTCCATTACCGGGATGACGTTTTCCTGGATGCCGTCGACGGTGAGGTTGCTGTAGCCGGGCGGGAAGGCGCCCCCGAGGTAGCCGGAGAGCACGTAGCCGCCGGGCTCGTTGAAGGTGCTCCACTCGTCGACCAGGTCGCCGAGGCGCGTGGCGGCCTCCCCGCTGAACTCGGCAAACTCGGCCGGCACCTCGGGGTTGGTCCAGCCGCACATGTTGGTGTCCGTCGGACCCGCCTCGCAGTCGAGGTCGGACAGGTCTTGCACCCAGATGGGGTCGGTGAAGTGGTGCAGCGTGACCATGGGCTCGATGTCACGCGCGCGCAGGGCCTCGATCACGGCGCGGTAGTGATCCCACTCCGCCTCGTCCCACGTGTCGCGACTGCGTTCCACCCGGGACCACTCGATCGAGAGCCGGAAAACGTCGGCGCCCATGCGCTCGAGCAGGTCGAAGTCGGCCTCGTAGCGAGTGTAGAACTCCGTGGCGGCGCCGCTCGGCTCGTCGGTCTTGCCCGCGAACTCGGGCAAGGTCTCGAACTGGTACCAGTTGTTGTTGGTATTGCCCCCCTCCACCTGGTGGGCGGCGCTGGCCGCGCCCCAGCGGAAGCCCTCGGGGAAGGCATAGATGACCGGGTCGCCCGAGTCTTCGTCGGCACACGCGAACAGGAGGATCAGCATCTGCCGGTCGTATCCCGGCTAGACGGCCCCACCGAAGACGAGGCCCACCGCGAGCGAAACGGTGATCGGGACGATGAAGTTGTCGTCGACCTTGGAGGCGAAAAGTTCGGTGAGCGCGCCGGTGACGGCGGCGACGCCCGCAGCGAGGAGACCCCGGGAGGGCGGGATGTTGCCGTGCCACAGCGCGAGCACCGCGAGACAGCCAAGGAACGAGGCCACGGCATAGGCGATGGTGCCTTCCAGAGAGCGCCCGTGCACCAGCTTGGTGTGGCCATAACGGCGACCAATGAAGCCGGCGGCAGGGTCGCCGAGCCCGGCGCAGACGATGGCAAGGGCCAAGGTGGGGGTGGCAAAGACCGGGGCGATGAAGGCGAGACCGGTTCCGAACCAGGTGGCGCTATTCACGCGGTGCCACTCGTGACGGTGCGCGATGGGGCCGAGCATGCGCATCAGGAGCTCGTTCACGCCAGTCACGTGTCGGCGCGAAAGCTCGAGCGTCCAGGCCAACATCGCGAACCCGGTGGCCACCCACACGGCCTGCTCACGGCTGAAGACCATCTCGAGGAGGATCAGCGTCCCCATCGACGAGGCGACGTGGTAGCTCGACCGGAACAGGTTCTCGGGGCGCTCGGCAGCAACGTGCATGCCCAGCGTTGTACTGACGCGCTGTCACCGCATCGTCACAGGACGGCGCGTGACGCGAGCTTTGCAACCGAGGGCCTGTCGCGGAGCTAGGGTGCGCGCGATGCTGTTCTTCCTCGCCTGCGACCCCTCGCAAATCGACTTCAAGGAGGACAGCGATGCCCCCGCCATCGTCGCTGCCCCCGCCTACGACCCCCTCTCGGGCCTGGCCTGGACCTTCGCGAGCGACGCGGGAAATACGGCGCGTATCCTCAATAGTAGCGGCGCACAGGTGCGCGGCGAGGTGGGCGCACAGGGCTGGGACGGCCGGGACGACAGCGGCATGATCGTCTCGACGGGCGACTACACGGTCGAAGTGGGCGAGGCGACGACCTCGCTCTCCGTGGTGCGCGCGGGGCTCGTGGCGGCCTACGCCGACGACGACGACGGCACCACCGCGCTCCGCGTGCCGCTCTACTGGCACCGTGCCGGCGCGGTGCAGGCCGCGAGCGAGGCCTTCTCCGCCGTCGCGAGCATCGACCAGGGCGGCGTGGTGACCCCCCTCCCCGATGTGGGCGCGTCGCTTGGCCTCCCCGCCGCCGGCGAGGGCGAGCCTCTGGCCTACCGATGGGACAGCCGCCCGGTCCTCACGCTCACCTTTGGCGACGAGAGCGGGCTCGGCGCTGCCAACCTCGCCGCCGGGGAGCTCTCGGTCGTGGCCGAGGGCTGGACGGTGCTTGGCGGCAGCCCCGCGGCGGGAACCGTCACCCTGCAGCGCGACACGGCTCTCGGCGCCACGCTCGGTGTCACCGAGGAGACGCTGTCCATCGAGGTGGTGTCCACCGGCGACGACGGCACCGTCTACCCGGTCAACACCCTGGCGGTGCCGATGCGGGTGTACCGCGTGCTCGGCGAGTCGACCTGGTACGAGGAGGGCGACCTCTACCGCCCCTGGGTGGCCGCGATCGACCCGGCCCTCCGGGCCATCGAGGGCACGGGACCGACGCGCGAGGCGGCGCTCGACGCGCTGGTGAGCTGGGTGTACGAAGACCTCGACCTCGAATATGACACTCGGTATGGCGCCAGCGCCTACACCACCTACGTGCGCAACGACTGGGATCGCGCGCACTTCGACATGTCGGCCTTCATCGACCTGCGTTACGGCACCACCGTGAACTGCACGGATTGTGCGGGCATCATCGTGGGCTACGGCAACATGATCGGCGCCCAGGCCGAGTACGCCATCATCGGCTGGAACTTCGACCTGAACTACATCCTCGCCATCGGCGGCGACGAGTACACTCATTGCCCGTTCGGCAACGGGGGTTGCGGCTTCTCCTACCACGCGGTGACGGTGTCAGAAACCCTCGGCGCGGTGTGGGACGCGACCCTCGCCCTTGACGGAGACGATGACCCCGGCTCGGAGCCCAACGAGCTGTTGATGGTGCACACCATCGAGCCGACGGAGTACCTCGATCGACTCAGTCCCGACCGAGCCACCTACGACTACCAGGCCCAGGGGACGATGCAATGATCACGCTGTTCTTGACACTCGCCCTTGCCGCTGACCTCTACTCGGGCGTGCGGATGGACCGCGCGGCGACGCTTGGCCTCGGCGAGGCCACCCCGATCGCGGGCACTGACAGCTGGAAAGCAGCTGCGCCCGGCGGTTTTGCCACGGTGGCCTGGTACCCCGACGAGGCCCAGGCCCGAGAGGCCTTTGCCTTCTCCGCGTCGACCCTGCGGGCCGGCCTACCGTCGGCCGGAGTGGGCGACGAGTCGCTGGGCGACGACGGCTTCGTGCTGGCGCGGCAGGCCAACCTGCTGGTGACGGTGCGCGGCGAGACGGCAACGAGCCGCGCCCAGAGCATCCTCGCCGCCGCCGAGGCCGGGGCCTCCATCGAGTTGATCCAGGTACCGGGCGTGGAGCCGCGCGATGGCTTTGGACGACGTCGTTAGTCGCTGGTGATCGACGCGGCCATCCGCTCCACGAAGCCGCGCATCCCCTTCTTCATCATTGCCTCCGCAATCGGGCGAATCACCCCAGCCAGGACCCGGTTGAGATCGAGGTCCAAGCGGACCTCCTCCTTGAAGTCCATGGTGCAGCCACCCGGCCCCTGGAGGAAGTGGGCGCGCCCCTGCACGTGCAGGTTGCCGTCGGACGACACCCAGCTCACGTTGTTGCCGTCGCGCGTGAAGCTGAGCGTGTAGCGTCCCGCGAACTTCACGGGACCGTGCGCCATCTCCTTCATCGCCATGCGCACGCGCGTGGGGTCGATGACTGTGGCCTCGGCCAGCTCGGGGTGACAGCTCGCCTGCCGGGCCGGCTGGGCGAAACGCTCGGCCGCATGGGCCGGGGACACAGGCAGGGCGCGGGTTTCCGCGTGGGTGGAGGTGAAGCTCGCCATCGAGTGAATCTAACCGTCACAGGCCGAGTTCGGCAGCCACGACGGCGGGGCGCTCGCGCAGGTAGGACGGCGCGGGCCCTTTGGATGGGCCGACCGGAGGCGGCAAACGGCCAGCGGAGGGGGGCCCGAAGTGGCAAACCTCCGGCGAGGTTGGCGAGAACGGGCCGGTCGCGAGGTCGCTCGCGACGGCAGGGAGAGCCTTCACCTCGCGGAGGGGGGCCCGAAGTGGCAAACCTCCGGCGAGGTTGGCGAGAACGGGCCGGTCGCGCGGCCACTCGCGACGGCAGGGAGAGCGTTCACCTCGCGGAGGGGGGCCCGAAGTGGCAAACCTCCGGCGAGGTTGGCGAGAACGGGCCGGTCGCGCGGCCACTCGCGACGGTGGCCACCCGCGCCGGCGTCCAGCGAGGCGGAACGCGGGGCCCGCGCGTCGACGACCAGGAGTTCCACGCGAGCGCGTAGACGGGCTTGCCGGCTCACCCGCCGAAGGCCAGCTTCCTCGCGGTGGACGCGCTTGCCGAGCCCGCCCGCGGGGGGCTACGGTGACGGGGCGTGCCTTCCCGCCGAGCCGTTCATGCTGCCCATGCCCGGGGGCCGGTGGGTGCTCGCCTGCTGGGACCAGGCGACCTTGCCGGGCCAGTACGATCCGAACCAGTACGCCACCACCTTCCGCTCCCGCCTCCGGGTGATGTACCTGGAGGCCTCGTGATCGCGCTGCGGGCCGCGCTGCCGCTGCGGCTCCTCGCCCGCGATCCCGGCGGCGGGCCGGGGAAAGCTGCCGACACCGGCGACGACGCGGTAACGCCCGACGGCGAGGGCGCCCCCGGTGACAGCGGGGACAGCGCGAACGACACCGGCCCCCCTCCCGACGCCGACGGCGACGGCTCCCCGGACGACGAGGACTGCGCCCCCGCCGACCCCGCCGTGCACCCCGGCGCCGCCGAGAGCTGCGACGGGGCCGACAACGACTGCGACGGCGCCGTCGACGAGGACCCGCCGGCCTGGCACCCCGACGCCGACGGCGACGGCTACGGCGACGCGGCCGCCTCGGAGGCCGCCTGCGAGGCGCCCCCGCCGGCTGGATCGCCGACGGCACCGACTGCGACGACGCCGACCCCCTCACGAGCCCCGCCGCCACCGAGACCTGCGACGACGGCATCGACAACGACTGCGACGGCGGCGGCTGCCGCTACGATGGCGTCGCCTCGCTCGGCGAGTTCGCCACCTTCGTCCCCGACCCGGACGACTACAACCTGCCCCAGGGGATGGCACTCGAGGGCCAATGCGACCTCGACGGCGACGGCTGGGCCGACCTCGCCGTCGGGATCCCGAGCCGCGCTAGCTTCAGCTGGGTGAACGCGAATGAGGGAGATCTCGTCGTGCTGCGGGGCGGGGAGCCGCTGCCCGCGTCGCTCGACGGCGGCTGGGTGCACGCCCAGGGGGATGAGGGTCGCACAGGCCTCGGCGGCGGGCTCGCCTGCGCGGGCGACCCGGACGGCGACGGCGCCGATCAGCTGGTCATCTACGCCAGCAACGACCCCGACCGAGATTCCCGCACGATGGAAGTGCTAGACGACCTGTCCGCCGGGAGCACGCTCCCCGCTGCGCGGGGGTGGGTGGACTTCGTCGGCTCCTTCGGGGTCGCGGCCTTCCCGGGTGGCGACATCGACGGCGACGGCACGGTCGATCTCGCGCTGGGCGAGTACCATGGGGAGCCTCCCTCGTTGTCGCAGGCCCTTGACCTCTTCCCCGCCTCGCTGGCCGGCGCCCACGTGGTCGCCGACGCCGCCGCCAGCTTCGCGCCCGGCGACGAGAGCTACTTGCCCGACGTCGAGCTGGGCGGCGACTACGACGGCGACGGCCTCCTGGACCTGTTTGTCGCCATCGCGACCCCGACGGCTCCCGACTAGGTGCTCGGCTTCGCTGGCCCGGTCCTGGGCGCGCTCGACCCGGCCGACGCCACCGTGACCCTCGACAACGGCGCGGACGCGCCCGAGGCGGGGAAGGTCACCCACATGAACCTCGCCGCCGCCGACCTCGACGGCGACGGCCGCGACGACCTGGCCGTCTCCTCCTGCCTCGACCCCGTCGACGACACCTGCTCCCTCTACCTCGTCGCGGACCCCTTCTCCGCCTCCCGCTCCATGGACACCACCGCCA